>NZ_JBXWPD010000010.1:0-201628 GCF_059611225.1 Ruegeria sp. CDSA246
GTCTTGCCGTGGTCAACGTGGCCAATCGTGCCGATGTTGACGTGCGGCTTATTACGCTCAAACTTTTCCTTTGCCATGATGGCCTCCTTTTTCGGTAATGAAGGGAGCCCCTGAACAGAGCTCCCTCAAATCTTCGCTTATGCGTATTTCGCCTGGATCTCGTCCGAGATGTTCTGCGGAACCGGATCGTAGTGATCGAACTGCATGGTGAACTGGGCACGGCCCGACGACATCGAACGCAGAGTGTTGATGTAGCCGAACATGTTCGCCAGCGGAACGAACGCGTCGATCGCGATGGCGTTGCCACGGTTTTCCTGACCGGAAACCTGACCCCGACGTGATGTCAGGTCGCCGATGATGCCGCCGGTGTATTCTTCCGGGGTGATCACTTCGACCTTCATGATCGGCTCAAGCAGTTTCGCACCGGCTTTGCGCATGCCTTCACGCATACCCATACGAGCCGCGATTTCAAACGCCAGAACCGAGGAGTCCACGTCGTGGTATTTACCTTCGATCAGGGCAACCTTGAAGTCGATCACGGGGAAGCCAGCCAGCGGGCCGCTATCCATGACGGATCTGATGCCTTTTTCGACACCCGGGATATATTCCTTGGGCACCGAACCACCAACAACGCGGGATTCGAACGAATAGCCTTCACCCGGCTCTGTCGGCGAGATGATCATCTTCACCTCAGCGAACTGACCCGAACCACCCGACTGTTTCTTGTGGGTGTAAACGATCTCGGCTTCGTGACCGATGGTTTCGCGATAGGCAACCTGCGGCGCACCAATGTTCGCTTCAACCTTGAATTCACGCTTGAGACGGTCAATCAGGATGTCCAGGTGAAGTTCGCCCATGCCCTTCATGATGGTCTGACCAGATTCCAGGTCAGTTTCCACGCGGAAGGATGGGTCTTCTGCGGCCAAACGGCCCAGACCCTGGCTCATTTTTTCCTGGTCAGCCTTGGTTTTCGGCTCAACCGCGATCTCGATCACCGGATCGGGGAAGGTCATCGTTTCCAGAACCACCGGATCGCCGGTCGCACACAGAGTGTCGCCGGTGGTGGTGTCTTTCAGACCTGCCAGTGCGATAATGTCACCTGCGAATGCTTCCGTGATTTCCTCACGATCATTCGAGTGCATCATCATCATCCGGCCGATACGCTCTTTCTTGCCCTTGGTCGAGTTCAGAAGCGTGTCGCCCTTGGCCAGAGTACCCGAGTAGATGCGGGTAAAGGTCAGCGAGCCAACAAAGGGGTCGTTCATGATTTTGAACGCCAGGCCCGAGAACGCCATGTCATCATCCGCGCGGCGGGCAATGTTACGGGTTTCTTCTTCGTCACCGGGTTTGAAGCCCATGTAATCGACAACGTCCAGCGGGCTGGGCAGATAGTCGATCACAGCATTCAACAGCGGCTGAACGCCTTTGTTCTTGAACGCCGAACCACCCAGAACCGGAACAAACGCGATTTCCAGAGTACCTTTGCGCAGCAGGGCGCGCAGGGTCGGAACGTCGGGCTCATTGCCTTCCAGGTATTCCATCATCGCGTCGTCGTCCATTTCGACGGCCGCTTCGACCATTTTACCGCGCCATTCGTCAGCCATGTCTTTCAGGCTGTCACGGATCGGTGCTTTTACCCAGCTTGCGCCCAGGTCTTCGCCCTGCCACAGCCATTCTTCCATGGTGACCAGGTCGATCAGGCCTTCCAGCTCGGTTTCTGCGCCGATTGGAATACCAACTGGAACAGCACGTGCGCCGGTACGATCTTCGATCATTGCAACGCAGTTGAAGAAGTCGGCGCCGATCTTGTCCATCTTGTTGACGAACACCATACGCGGAACCTTGTAGCGGTCAGCCTGACGCCACACGGTTTCGGTCTGGGGCTCAACACCGGCGTTTGCGTCCAGAACGCAGACGGCACCGTCGAGAACCGCCAGCGAACGTTCAACTTCAATGGTGAAGTCAACGTGGCCGGGGGTGTCGATGATGTTCAGGCGGTGCTTGGGCGAGTCAGCAGTTACACCGTCTTCGGTGCGTTCCCAAAACGTGGTGGTCGCCGCCGAAGTGATGGTGATGCCGCGTTCCTGCTCCTGCTCCATCCAGTCCATGGTGGCTGCACCATCGTGCACCTCACCGATGTTGTGGGATTTGCCGGTGTAATACAGGATGCGTTCCGAGCAGGTGGTTTTACCTGCATCGATGTGCGCCATGATACCGAAGTTACGGTAATGGTTGAGTGTATATTCGCGTGCCATTTTGATAAGCCTCTGGAATTACCAACGGTAATGGCTGAAGGCTTTGTTCGCCTCGGCCATCTTGTGGGTGTCTTCGCGCTTTTTCACGGCAGTACCGCGGGACTGTACGGCGTCCAGCAGTTCGCCCGCAAGGCGCTCTTCCATGGTGTTTTCGTTACGGCCACGCGCAGCAGTGATCAGCCAGCGGATGGCCAGTGCTTCGCGGCGCTCGGGGCGCACTTCGACCGGAACCTGATAGGTTGCACCACCAACCCGGCGCGAGCGAACCTCGACCGACGGTTTGATGTTGTCGAGTGCTTCGTGGAACACTTCGACAGGAGCGCGCTTGATCTTGCCTTCAACGCGGTCAAAGGCGTTGTAAACGATGCGCTCTGCGACCGACTTCTTGCCGTCGATCATCAGGTTGTTCATGAATTTGGTCAGTACCTTGTCGCCAAATTTGGCGTCAGGCAGGACTTCGCGTTTTTCGGCGGCGTGACGACGTGACATATCAGCCTCTCCTTCTTACTTGGGACGCTTCGCGCCGTATTTCGAACGACGTTGCTTACGGTCTTTGACGCCCTGGGTATCCAGAACACCGCGCAGGATGTGGTAACGGACACCGGGAAGGTCTTTTACACGGCCGCCACGGATCAGAACAACCGAGTGTTCCTGCAGGTTGTGGCTTTCACCGGGGATGTACGAGATGACCTCGAACCCGTTGGTCAGGCGCACTTTGGCAACCTTACGCATAGCGGAGTTCGGCTTTTTCGGTGTGGTCGTATACACACGAGTACAGACGCCGCGCTTCTGCGGGCACTGCTCCAGGTGCATGGACTTCGAGCGTTTTACTTTGGGCTGACGCGGCTTGCGGATCAGCTGTTGAATAGTTGGCATTCCGGTTTCTTCCCCGTTTTGCAACACACATGACATGCACGCGCATTGCGTGCGGCTAAACTTGCTGCGTTCGTGCGTCCACAAGCGCAAAACCCGCGAGCGTTCCCATTCCGAGGTGAACGTCGCGGTTTGTTATCAGAGGGCGCGAACGATAAAAGTGTCCGGGCCTTGACCAGTTCATTACTGGAATCGGTTGTGGGGCGGCCCCCGGCACCGAGATGACGCGCGTATATGGGGAGTCGGCCCGAGTGTCAACAGCACATACCCGACAAGCCGATTGGCAGCGTTTTATCAAGACTTAGCTGCAGCTTCCAGCGCTACTCGCCCGTTGCCGGCAATTGCGGATTTCTGCATAGTGGCCACGAAACTTTTTGATGGACGAAACATGCAAGTCATTGGCCTGTGCCGCTTTTCCTACCCCGCGATCGGCGGCTATCAGGTAGAACACGAAACTGTCGAAGAGCGTCGTCAATACCTGTACAATCCAGAGCGGCTGGAAGAACGGTTTCGTCTGTTCGAAACCACCACCATGCCCGGTTTTCGGGAACAGACAGACGAGGACTTTGAACTGGTGGTGCTAACCGGTGAATGCCTTCCCCAAAAGTCCATGGACCGACTGTATGATCTAACCTCGGGCATCAGGCAGATCCGCATCGTCAAGCGCACACCAGCCCGGCATCGCCCAGTTGTCAAAGAGGTTCTGCACAGCGCCCGCACCGACCCGGATCAGCCGTGCCTCCAGTTCCGGCATGATGACGATGACGCCGTCTCGGTCGACTTTGTCGAACGTCTGCGCCTTGCGGCGATTGACGCTAAAGGACTGACCAGGAATAGCCAAACGGTCGGGCTGGATTTCAACAGCGGGTTTCTGGCGCGTTTTGGACCGGATGGCATTCGCGCCACCCAGGTGTTCCGGTCCCTTTTGGGCGTAGGGTTGGGGATGTATATTGCCGGCGGCTGCAAACACACGATCATGAGCTTCACGCACCATAAGATCGGTCGTTTCATGCCCGTGATCAGCTATCCCGACGCGCCCATGTGGGTGCGTACGCTGAACAACTTCAACGACTCCCCCCATGCCCGCGCCAGCAAGACCGGGCTGTCCCCACTGACACCGGAACAAGAAGGCGAGTTCATTGCGCGATTTGCCATTGAACAGGACAAGGTGCGGCGGGCTCACTCGGCAGGTTGAGACTGCCGTTCCCGGAACAGCGTGAACAGCCCCGCACCCACGACCAGAACAGCGCCCAACATCGTGATCGTATCAGGCCAATCGCCAAAAATGACCCAACCCAGCCCCAAAGCCCAGATCAGGCTGGAATACCGGAACGGCGCGATAAAACCGACGTCGCCTTCGCGCATGACCATGACGCTGCAAAGATATCCGGTCAGAACAAAGACCGCGGCTGAGGCCACCATTATGCCTGCGCCCGGCGTTACCGGCTCCCACCCTGTGACTGCAGTTGCGATCCCTGCGGCCACTGTAATGGAAACCGTCGTCGCCAATGTGACCGTCAAGGACGGAACATGGGTGGACATACGCCTGGTAATCAGGTCGCGTGCGGTGACGGATGCCACGGCAATCAGAGCGTAAATCGCGTAAAGACTGAACCCATCAGGCCCCGGCCGTACAATCAGCAACATTCCTGCAAAGCCCATCCCGATCGCTAGAATGCGGCGCCAGCCGATATGTTCACCAAAGAACAAAACAGCCCCCAATGTCACCGTAAGTGGCAACGCCTGAAGAACGGCCGTTACATTTGCAAGCGGCATATGCAAAAGCGCTGTCAGAAAGAAGAATGTGGCCGACAACTCGGCCAGGCAGCGTGCAGCAACAAGCCACTTGTCGTGGCGCGGAAAGTTCAGGTGCAGCGCCCCAAGATGACGCGCCATCAGAAACACCAATAACGTCGCCAAGAGGCCACGCATCGCAACCATCTGAAACAGCGGCAAGTCTGCCCCCGCAACTTTGATCAATGCATCATTAACGGTAAAGGCTGCCATGCTGCCCATCATCAGCATAGCGCCCTTCACATTCGGGTTCATAGTCGCAGAATCCAATACTCAAAAGAAACACGGATCATTGGCCGTAAGTCCTTGTGAGATGTCAATATGCAACCACGGACCCGTCGGTCAGTCGGGCAAGATCACCAGTGTGTGGTCTATACCGGCAAGGGCCGCGTCTATGCGCTGGGCAATCTCAACCCAATCACCCCCAGCCAATCCTGCGCCAATCATCGGATAGCCGATCCGCGATGCGGGAAATGTGCGTGCAATCTTCGAAAAACAACCCGAGATCGCGTCATATTCCACAAGCGGCCCCGGCCCCTCCCAATGAAACTGGGTATAGGCATTAACCACCGCAAACTCGGTCGTACCCCGCGTGATCTGGACCGAAGAAATCGTTCCGAGTTTTGATCGGGACCCAAGGTCCGTCTGCTTGTCGGCCTCAAGCGCATCAGGGAATTCCACCGCAATCGCCCGTGCTATCCCGGCCCCCATCGCATGGAAGCAATTGCAACCGTGAACGATGACATCAAACTCACCATTCAGTGCAAGCTGTATCAAATCACCTTTGATTGTATGCATCATGCATCCCTTGGTCAGTGGGTCGCTGTCTTCGAGACTATTCAGTTGTATCACGATTGGGCGAAAGCGCACCAAGGGCAAAAGAAAAGGCCCCGCAAAATCGCAGGGCCTTTCCGTATTTCTATGATGAGGAAGTTACTCGCGGCTTTCCGGTGTTTCCACCAGAACGTCCAGCTCGTCACCGACCATATCGTCATCCATGACCGGCGCAGCCAGAGCAGCGGCCGCTTCGGCCTCTTCCCGGCGGGCTTCGATCACGACGTTGTCGCGGCCTTGCGCAACCTGGCGCACGGCCTGAGTGGCCCCACCGGTACCGGCTGGGATCAGGCGACCAACGATGACGTTCTCTTTCAGGCCAACCAGTTTGTCCTTCTTGCCCTGAACCGAAGCTTCGGTCAGCACGCGGGTGGTTTCCTGGAACGACGCCGCCGAGATGAACGAACGTGTCTGCAGCGAGGCTTTGGTGATCCCCAGAAGGATCGGTTCGCCCTGAGCCGGACGTCCGCCGCGGGCCAACGTCTTTTCGTTGGCTGCGTCAAACTCCTGCTTGTCGACATGTTCGCCTTTCAGCAGGGTGGTGTCGCCCGAATCCAGGATCTCCCACTTCTGCAGCATCTGGCGCACGATGACCTCGATGTGCTTGTCGTTGATCTTCACGCCCTGCAGACGATAAACGTCCTGCACTTCGTCGATCATGTAATCCGCCAGCGCTTCAACACCCATGATGGACAGGATGTCATGCGGAGCCGGGTTACCGTCCATCAGGTATTCACCCTTCTGGATGAAGTCCCCTTCGGCGACCGGGATGTGCTTGCCCTTGGGTACCATGTACTCGATGGTCTCCATGGACTCGTCAGCCGGCTCGATGCTGATGCGGCGCTTGTTCTTGTAGTCGCGGCCAAAGCGCACGTAACCATCGGCTTCTGCGATGATCGCGTGATCTTTCGGACGACGGGCTTCGAACAGTTCGGCCACACGTGGCAGACCACCGGTGATGTCCTTGGTCTTGGCGCCTTCACGCGGGATACGCGCAACGACTTCACCAGCCTCGATTTTTTCACCGTCTTCGATCGACAGGATAGCATCCACCGACATCGGATAGTGAACCGGGTTGCCCGCATCATTGCGGACCGGCTCGCCATCTTCACCAACCAGAATGATCTCGGGCTTGAGGTCGCTGCCTTTGGGGGCGGCGCGCCAGTCGATCACGATTTTCTGGGTCATGCCGGTTGCATCGTCGGTCTCATCGCGGACAGCAATGCCCGAAACAAGGTCAACATACTTCGCGGTACCGGCTTTCTCGGCGATGATCGGCAGGGTGTAGGGGTCCCACTCGTACAGCTTGTCGCCACGGGCAACCTTGGCGCCGTCCTTGACGAACAGCTTGGAGCCGTAGCCCAGCTTGTGGCTGGCACGTTCCTCGCCGTGTTCGTCCTTGATCACCAACTTCATGTTCCGACCCATGACCAGGATTTCGCCTACGGAATTGGCCAGAACCTGCGGGTTCTCGAACGACACCACACCGTCTTGGCTGGCTTCCTGGAACGACTGCTGACCACCTTGGGCAACACCGCCGATGTGGAAGGTCCGCATCGTCAGCTGTGTACCAGGTTCACCGATGGACTGGGCGGCGATGATGCCGACAGCCTCACCCGTGTTGACCCGCGTACCACGTGCAAGGTCACGACCATAGCAGGTGGCACAAACGCCTTCCTCGGACTCACAGGTCAGAGGCGAGCGGATGCGCATCGAAGCAACACCGGCCTCGTCAATGGTGTCGGCCATGCGTTCGTCGATCAACTGACCCGCAGCGACCAGAACCTCTTCCGTACCCGGACGCAGAACGTCATCGGCCGAAACACGACCCAGCACACGTTCGGCCAGCGATGCAACAACCTCACCATCGTTGACCGCGGCTTCGGCGGTGATCGCACGTTCAGTACCACAGTCGATCTCACGAACGATGCAGTCCTGAGCCACGTCCACCAGACGACGGGTCAGGTAACCCGAGTTCGCCGTCTTCAGAGCGGTATCCGACAGACCTTTACGGGCACCGTGGGTCGAGTTGAAGTACTCGAGAACGGTCAGACCTTCTTTAAAGTTCGAGATAATCGGCGTCTCGATGATGTCACCGTTCGGCTTGGCCATCAGACCACGCATACCGCCTAGCTGTTTCATCTGAGTAACCGAGCCACGCGCACCCGAGTGGGCCATCATGTAGACCGAGTTTGGTTCTTGTTCGGAACCATCCTCTGCCCGATCCGAAGACGAGATCGTGCCCATCATCGCATCGGTTACGCGGTCGTTACACTTCGACCAGGCATCGACAACTTTGTTGTACTTTTCGCCCTGCGTGATCAGACCGTCCATGTACTGCTGTTCAAAGTCTTTTACCTGACTGCGGGTCTCATCAACGATGCCCCACTTGTCATCAGGGATGACCATGTCGTCCTTACCGAACGAGATGCCCGCCTTGAACGCTTCTTTGAAGCCCATCGACATGATCTGGTCACAGAAGATAACCGACTCTTTCTGACCGCAGTAACGGTAGACGGTGTCGATCACCTGCTGCACTTCTTTCTTCCGCAGCAGACGGTTGACCAGTTCGAACGGTGCCTTGTTGTTCATCGGCAACAAGGCACCCAGACGCAGACGACCAGGCGTGGTCTCGAAACGCTTCTGAACTTCGTTGCCTTCGTCGTCGATCTGCGTGACCCGCGCGGTGATCTTGGTGTGCAGGTGAACTTCGCCTGCATCCAGCGCGTGCTGAACTTCGTCGATCGAACCAAAGACCTTGCCTTCGCCTGGCATGCCTTCACGTTCCAGGGTCACATAGTAAAGACCCAGGATCATATCCTGCGACGGAACGATGATCGGCGCGCCGTTTGCAGGCGACAGAACGTTGTTCGTCGACATCATCAGAACACGGGCTTCCAGTTGCGCCTCAAGGCTGAGGGGCACGTGAACCGCCATCTGGTCCCCGTCGAAGTCGGCGTTGAAGGCCGAGCAGACCAGCGGGTGCAGCTGAATCGCCTTACCTTCGATCAGAACCGGCTCAAACGCCTGAATGCCAAGACGGTGCAGCGTCGGCGCACGGTTCAGCATAACAGGGTGTTCGCGGATCACCTCGTCGAGGATATCCCACACTTCGGGACGCTCTTTTTCGACCAGTTTCTTCGCCTGTTTCACGGTCGAAGACAGACCCTTGGCTTCAAGGCGCGAGTAGATGAACGGCTTGAACAGTTCCAGCGCCATCTTCTTGGGCAGACCACACTGGTGCAGCTTGAGTTCCGGACCGGTCACAATGACCGAACGGCCCGAGAAGTCGACGCGCTTACCCAGAAGGTTCTGACGGAAGCGGCCCTGCTTACCTTTCAGCATGTCCGACAGCGATTTCAGCGGACGCTTGTTGGCGCCGGTGATCACGCGGCCACGACGGCCGTTGTCGAACAGAGCGTCCACGGATTCCTGCAGCATCCGCTTTTCGTTGCGGACGATGATGTCAGGTGCGCGCAGCTCGATCAGACGCTTCAGACGGTTGTTCCGGTTGATGACGCGGCGATACAGATCGTTCAGATCCGAAGTCGCGAAACGGCCACCATCCAGCGGAACCAGCGGACGCAGTTCCGGCGGAATGACCGGGATCACGGTCATCACCATCCACTCAGGCCGGTTGCCCGACTCGAGGAAAGATTCAACAACCTTCAGACGTTTGATGATCTTCTTGGGCTTCAGTTCACCGGTTGCTTCGGCCAGATCAGCGCGCAGCTGCTCGGCTTCGGCTTCCAGATCGATCTGAGCCAGCATCTCACGGATAGCTTCCGCACCGATGTTCGCCGTGAACGCGTCCATGCCATAGGCATCCTGCGCGTCCATGTACTCTTCTTCGGTCAGCATCTGGCCATAAGACAGGTCGGTCAGACCGGGCTCGATGACTACATAGTTTTCAAAGTACAGAACACGTTCCAGATCGCGCAGCGTCATGTCCAGCATCAGACCGATGCGGGACGGTAGCGATTTCAGGAACCAGATATGTGCGACAGGCGCGGCCAGTTCGATGTGGCCCATACGCTCGCGGCGGACTTTCTGCAGGGTGACTTCCACACCGCATTTCTCGCAGACAACGCCGCGATACTTCATCCGCTTATATTTGCCGCACAGACATTCGTAATCTTTGATCGGGCCAAAGATACGCGCGCAGAACAGACCGTCACGCTCGGGCTTGAACGTCCGGTAGTTGATGGTTTCGGGTTTCTTGATCTCGCCATAGGACCAAGACAGAATCCGCTCGGGCGACGCCAAGGAGACTTTGATCTCGTCAAAGACTTTCGGCGGCGTCAGCGGGTTGAACGGGTTATTGGTGATTTCCTGGTTCATTTTGCGTCCTTACAAATTGGGATGGGATGAGTGTGGGGCGTTGCCGCCCCTACTCTTCCTCCGCATCCAGGAGTTCCATATTCAGGCCGAGGCCACGGACTTCTTTAACCAGAACGTTGAACGATTCCGGTACGCCCGCTTCAAAGTTATCCTCGCCTTTGACGATCGACTCATACACCTTGGTCCGGCCGGCGACGTCATCCGATTTCACGGTGAGCATCTCCTGCAGGGTGTAGGCGGCGCCATAAGCTTCCAGGGCCCAGACCTCCATCTCACCAAAGCGCTGACCACCGAATTGCGCCTTACCACCCAGCGGCTGCTGGGTAACCAGGCTGTAAGGCCCGGTCGAACGCGCGTGGATTTTGTCGTCCACAAGGTGGTGCAGTTTCAGCAGGTACTTGATGCCCACGGTCACCGGACGCGCGAATTGCTCACCCGTACGACCGTCGAACAGAACCGACTGACCGCTTTCCGAGAAGCCCGCACGCACCAGCGCGTCGTTGACGTCAGCCTCTTTGGCTCCGTCAAAGACGGGGGTCGCGATCGGAACACCGCGGGTCACGTTGCCCGCAGCTTCAATCAGGTGACCTTCGTCCATGCCGGCAATGCCTTCTTCATAGACATTCTCGCCATAGGCCAGCTTCATCGCTTCGCGAACCGGGGTCAGGTCGCCGGAGCGGCGGTATTCACCCAGTGCTTCGTCGATGTTCAGACCCAGACCGCGTGCGGCCCAACCCATATGGGTTTCAAGGATCTGTCCAACGTTCATACGCGAAGGCACGCCCAGTGGGTTCAGACAGAAGTCAACCGGAGTACCATCAGCCAGGAACGGCATGTCTTCCATCGGAACAACCTTGGAGATCACGCCTTTGTTCCCGTGACGACCGGCCATCTTGTCGCCCGGCTGCAGCTTACGCTTCACGGCGATGAAGACTTTGACCATCTTCATCACACCCGGCGGCAGATCGTCACCACGACGGACTTTCTCGACCTTGTCCTCGAAACGGGCATCCAGAGCGCGCTTGAGCACTTCGTATTGCTCATTCAGAGCCTCTACGATCTGTGCGTCCTTTTCGTCTTCCAGTGCCAGCTGCCACCACTGACCACGGGTCAGCATGTCCAGCAGTTCCTCGGTGATCACCGATCCCGCCTTGACGCCTTTCGGGCCTTTGACAGCGGTTTTACCCAGGATCAGGCCTTGCAGACGCGCGTAGATGTTGCGGTCAAGGATCGCCAGCTCGTCATCCCGGTCACGGGCCAGACGTTCGACTTCCTCACGCTCGATCTGCAACGCACGCTCGTCTTTCTCGACGCCGTGACGGTTGAAGACGCGGACTTCCACGACAGTCCCGTAATCACCCGGCTTCACGCGCAGCGAAGTATCGCGCACATCAGATGCTTTTTCACCAAAGATGGCGCGCAGCAGCTTTTCTTCCGGGGTCATCGGGCTTTCGCCCTTCGGAGTGATCTTGCCGACCAAAATATCGCCCGGCTCAACATCCGCGCCGATGTAAACGATGCCAGCCTCGTCGAGGTTGCGCAGCGCTTCTTCACCGACGTTCGGAATGTCGCGGGTGATCTCTTCCGGGCCCAGCTTCGTGTCACGGGCGGCGACTTCGAATTCCTCGATATGGACCGAGGTAAAGACGTCATCACGCGCAATACGTTCGCTGATCAGGATCGAGTCTTCGTAGTTGTAACCGTTCCACGGCATGAACGCGACGACCACGTTTTTACCCAGCGCCAGCTCACCGATATCGGTGGACGGACCATCGGCAACAACCTCGCCTTTCGTGACAGTGTCACCAACTTTCACCAGCGGACGCTGGTTGATGCAGGTGTTCTGGTTCGAACGCTGGAATTTGCGCAGACGATAGATGTCCACACCCGCGTCGCCCAGTTCCAGATCTTCGGTAGCACGAATAACGATACGCTGGGCGTCGACCTGGTCAATGATGCCGGCACGTTTCGCCTGAATCGCAGCACCCGAGTCGATGGCAACCTTTTCCTCAATACCGGTGCCGACCAGCGGCGCCTCGGCCCGCAGCAGCGGAACCGCCTGACGTTGCATGTTCGAACCCATCAGGGCGCGGTTGGCGTCGTCATTTTCAAGGAACGGGATCAGCGATGCAGCAACCGATACCAACTGTTTCGGGCTGACGTCGATCAGGTCCACATTCTCGCGCGGGGCGAGAGTGTAGTCGCCCGACTGACGGGTCGAAACCAGATCGTTGATGAACTTGCCATCCGCATCCAGTGTCGCGTTCGCCTGCGCCACAGTGTGACGCATTTCTTCGGTCGCGGACATGTAGTGAACCTCATCGGTCACCTCGGCGTCTTTGACGACGCGGTACGGTGTTTCGATGAAGCCATACTTGTTCACGCGGGCAAAGGTGGCCAGCGAGTTGATCAGACCGATGTTTGGGCCTTCCGGCGTTTCAATCGGGCACATCCGACCATAGTGGGTCGGGTGTACGTCGCGCACCTCAAAGCCCGCACGTTCACGTGTCAGACCACCGGGGCCAAGCGCCGAGAGACGGCGTTTGTGGGTGACTTCCGACAGCGGGTTGGTCTGGTCCATGAACTGCGACAGCTGCGACGAGCCGAAGAATTCGCGAACAGCAGCAGCAGCCGGTTTCGCGTTGATCAGGTCCTGCGGCATGACGGTGTCGATCTCGACCGACGACATACGCTCTTTGATCGCGCGCTCCATGCGCAGCAGGCCAACGCGGTACTGGTTTTCCATCAGTTCGCCGACAGAACGCACACGACGGTTGCCCAGGTGGTCGATATCGTCGATGTCACCTTTGCCGTCGCGCAGCTCAACCAGCGCCTTGATGCAGGCCACGATGTCTTCGCGGCGCAGGGTGCGCAGGGTATCCGGCGCATCCAGAGCCAGACGCATGTTCATCTTCACGCGGCCAACGGCGGACAGGTCATAACGTTCGCTGTCGAAGAACAGCGTGTCGAACAGTGCCGAGGCCGCTTCGACGGTGGGCGGTTCACCTGGACGCATAACACGGTAGATATCCATCAGCGCGGTGTCCCGGCCCATGTTTTTATCTGCCGCCATGGTGTTGCGCATGTACGGACCGACGTTGATGTTGTCGATGTCCAGAACCGGAATCTCGGTGACGCCGGCATCGATCAGCTCTTTGACAGTGCCGCCGATCAGATCGCCGTCCTTGTCATATTCAAGCGTCAGCTCATCACCGGCTTCGACGTAGATCGCACCGGTTTCTTCATTGATGACGTCTTTGGCGACGAATTTGCCAACGATATGATCGAATGGAACAAGCAGGTTGGTGACAGTGCCTTCGTCGATCAGTTTCTTGACAGCGCGCGGTGTGACCTTTTTGCCTGCTTCAGCAATCACTTCACCCGATTTCGCATCAATCAGATCATAAGTCGGACGGGTACCGCGCACACGTTCCGGGAAGAACGGAGCGATCCAACCCTTCTTCTTGTCCAGCTTGTAGGACACGGTGTTGTAGTACGCGTCCATGATCGCTTCCTGATCCAGACCCAGCGCATAAAGCAGGGTCGTCACAGGCAGTTTGCGGCGACGGTCGATACGGGCGAACACGATGTCCTTGGCGTCGAACTCAAAGTCCAGCCAGCTGCCGCGATACGGGATGATGCGGCAAGCAAAGAGCAGTTTACCCGAAGAGTGGGTCTTGCCCTTGTCGTGGTCAAAGAACACGCCGGGCGAACGGTGCATCTGGGACACGATCACACGCTCGGTGCCGTTCACGATGAACGTACCATTGGGCGTCATCAGGGGCATGTCGCCCATGAATACGTCCTGTTCTTTAATGTCTTTGACGGATTTGGCGCCGGTGTCCTCATCGACATCGAACACGATCAGACGCAGAGTGACCTTCAGCGGCGCGCTGTAGGTCATGTCGCGCTGCATGCACTCTTCGACGTCATATTTAGGTTTTTCCAGATCGTATTTCACGAACTCCAGAACGGAGGTTTCGTTGAAATCCTTGATCGGGAAGACCGATTGGAACACGCCTTTGATGCCTTCGCCGTCTGTGGGCACATCTGCATCGCCGGAGCGCAGGAATAGATCATAAGAGGATTTCTGGACCTCAATGAGGTTCGGCATCTCCAGCACTTCGCGGATTTTGCCGTAATATTTACGAAGACGTTTCTGGCCAAGGAACGTTTGAGCCATGTCAGATGTCACCTTTCGATGTTCTCAGCGGACAAAGACACCGTCGGGCCCCGGTGCCTTGCACATTAGAGACGACACGTCCGGATCAATTCGTGGCCACCGTCCCGAATGGCAGCCTCCCGATCCGCGAACCGCGTCTTAGAAAACACCCCAATTTTCAGAGGCCCTTTCTAAGACAGGTTCGGCTGGACCCGGATTTCTCCGGATCCAGCCAATTTCTGCGGCACATCAGCGATGCACCTGTCGAATGGCTTAGGCCAGCTCGACTTCGGCGCCAGCTGCTTCCAGCTTGCCTTTGACTTCTTCGGCTTCGTCTTTCGACACGCCTTCTTTGATCTTGCCGCCAGCTTCGACCAGTTCTTTGGCTTCTTTCAGGCCCAGACCGGTGATGCCGCGAACTTCTTTGATCACGTTGATTTTCGAAGCGCCGGCGTTCTTCAGAACGACGTCGAATTCGGTTTTTTCTTCCTCAGCTGCGCCACCGGCGTCGCCACCGGCTGCCATGACAACTGCGCCGCCTGCTGCGGGCTCGATGCCATATTCGTCTTTGAGGATGGTTTTCAGTTCTTGTGCTTCCAGCAGGGTCAGACCCACGATGCTTTCTGCGAGTGCTTTCAGATCAGCCATTTTATCAGCTCTTTCCGTTTACAGTGTGTGTTCCAACGTCAGGGTAGTTACCCTACGCAGATCATTCAGTGCCAACCGCTTACGCAGCTTCCGCCTTCTCTTCGATGGTGGAAAGGATGCTTGCGATGTTGCTTGCAGGTGCGCCAATTGCGCCAGCGATGTTCGAAGCAGGTGCGCCCAGCATGCCCGCGATAGTAGCAATAAGCTCCTCGCGCGAAGGCATTTTGGACACGGCTTCGACGCCGGCACGATCCAGAGCGTTCTCACCCATTGCACCGCCAAGAATTTCGAACTTTTGGTTCTCTTTGGCGTAGTCCTGGGCCACTTTGGCTGCTGCCACAGGGTCCTCGGAATAGGTCAGAACGGTCATCCCTGTCAGCAGGTCGGCCATGCTTTCACACGGCTTACCCTCAAGGGCGATTTTGGCGAGCCTGTTCTTGGCAACACGCACGGAGCCACCCGCGTCACGAGCACGTGCGCGAAGGTCCTGCATCTCGGCAACTGTCAGACCGGCGTAGTGAGCAACCACTACGACGCCAGAGCTTTCGAAGATTTGGCCGAGTTCCTCGACCACTTTCTCTTTCTGGGCTCTATCCACAGTTCTCTCCAAGTTTGGGGCGATATCTCACCCCGGCTCATATTTGCCGCAGCTTTCGCTCCGGCGTTCAGGTCCGTTGTTACGGGATTGGCCAAAATTCGCCCGAGGGTTGGACCCCCCAGAATTCTTTGGTCTTACCCGTCTCAGGCAGGGAATTAAGGGGCCACATGGCACCACCCACCGTCTTGGACGAAACAAAATAAAGCGCACGACGAATCGCACGCTTTACTTCGTAGCCCTACTTAGGGCAGATGGGGCCGGTTTCCAAGGGGTAAATTGCGGTTTCCGCAGGTTCGCAACAGCACCTGTCGAAAACGATTTCCACCCCGTTTAGGGCTTAGCGTGTATATAGGCGCGGATTTGCGCAGCACAACGCGCAAACGCCAAATCAAGCAGCCCCAAGCATCGACTTTCCGTTGACATGGACATCGCACTGTTATCCTGTCCGGAGACTGGACAATAGCACTCAGGACTTGGCCCGTTGGCTGGAACGCTGCCCCTTTCAGACGAAGAAGATGCCCGCGTCGCCTTATTTATCGACGAGTTTTCAAACCAGTTCCTGAAAGAGCCCATCCGCCGTTATGAATGTATCTACCGATCGCACGCGTTCGACGACACGCGGTCCGTCGTGATCCTGCATACCGCAGCGCAGGCTTTCGCCCTTAAGATCGATACGCAATCGCCAGACACCGGGCGATTGAAGGACGAGTATGACCTGCTCGTCGAACTGTACCGATTTTTTGAGGGCAATGAGACCTCGCGCGTTGTCCGACCCGTTTACCTCTCGCCAGGTGGTGCTTTTCTGGTGACCGAATACATCAATCGGCCAACCGCCGTTGATCTGATCTACAACAGCAAAGACGATGATCAGGTCGCCCAGGTGTACCGTCGCGCGGGGTCGTGGCTGAACGATCTCCACAGTCGCAACCCGCCTGTTCGTTACGCCTTTCGCCCCAGGTGGATGACAGACAGCCTGAAAGAACTGATGACGGCCGTTCCCAACAAAATCGCGAACCAAAGCCGGACAATGGTGAACCTGATGCTGTCCGAAGGGACCCGCCTGAAGGGCACCGAGGACCTGCGCGTGTTTTCACATGGCGATTATCACGGGCAGAACCTTATTGTGGGACAGGGGAAAACGATCGGACTGGATTTCACCGAAGCCCGCGACAAGCTGGCGGTCTACGATATCGTCGATTTTCTGAAGGCGGATATCTTTCGGAATGGCGGCACATTGGGTGTCGACCGAAGCGGTATCCTTAAAAGAAACAAAGACATGTTCTTTCGCCTTTACCGACATCCTGTCAATGTTGAAATCTTGGATTATTGTCTCCGCGGACGGCTATTGAAAGACTGGTTGGCCTTGTGGCGGAACGACCACGAATGCAGCGATTTCGAAAAAGACAAGCGGCAAAGACTGGGCGATCGCCTGCAGATCGCGTTCCAACACCGTTGAGCTGGATGGATGGTCAGCGTAAATGACGAGATTGTGAGCGACATCGCGCAAATCTTAGTTGACCGAACCATCCCAAGAAACGTTATCCCAAACCATAACCCACGCGGCGTTTGTCAGTTTAGGCCGACAAAAACCGCCACACAGAAGGTAAGTCGCTTACATGGTTCTCCGCAGTTTTTTTGCTCAGGACAGCTCCAGCCTGGTCGCTACATTCGTCCCGGATACAGCTGACGCGAACGATATCGTGGTCGGAGGCTCGATCATCAACAATTCGGACACACCGGATGGCACCATCTTTACCTACTCGGGCGGCACCGGTACCACCATCACACTGGATGACACTGCTGGCAGCCCTGACGTTTTCGACGATGACCTGCCAGCTGGCCACGTCATCACGGATGGTGGCGGCATAGTGACAAACGGCATGCAGGTAGAATCCGAGTCAATTATCACTGTGCGAGCCCTGGATGACGATCTCAACCCGACCGGTCCAGAAATCACCATCTATGTGTTTTCCCAAGGCGGCGTGACGCAGGACGTTTGGGGCTATGCTACATCTGCCCCGCTAGATCCCGGAACGTCGTATGTCAAAACCGGCGGTTCGAATGCCGGGTCGTCGGCGTATGCTGACTATGTTACCTGCTTTGGGCCGGGAACCCTTATCGAGACTGCAGACGGTATCGTCGAGGTTCAAGACCTCATCAAAGGTCAACGCGTCTGGACACGGGACAGCGGATTTCAACCGATCCTCTGGATCGGAACGACCGAGGTTCATGGTCATGGGTCATTTGCTCCGGTGGTGATCGAGGCCGGCGCTATCGGGAACACGAAAGAGCTGGTGGTTTCGCAACAGCATCGAATTCTGATCGGCTCTCCTGCCACTGACATGCTTTTTGGATCATCCGAAGTGTTCGTGGCCGCCAAGAACCTGTGTGGCATTCCAGGGGTTTCGATCTGCCCAACGGATCGCATCACTTACACTCACTTCATGTTCGACCGACACCACATTGTCCGATCCAACGGCGCGCTGACAGAAAGCTACTATTATGGCGAAAGCGCAAAATACGCACTGTCGTCCCCGCAACGATCTGAAATCCTGGCGCTATTCCCATCAATCGAAGATGTCAGCGATGCGTTTCGACACACCGCAGTCCCAACAATCAGCGCGCGTGAGGCCGGTGTATTGCGCGCATATATCTAAGCCGTAGAGGTCAGACGCGCGCAGTCTTAAACTGCAGCTTCCGCCTGGCGCAGGCCACTTGAATGCCGCCTTCACGCGGACAGCCTGATCATCTTTAAGTAAGAAAATCCCGGGCGGTTCGCACCACCCGGGATTTCATCTTCGCGGTATTACAATTGGGCTTATTCGCCCGATGCCGCAGCAACATCCAAAGTCACGCCAGGGCCCATTGTCGAGCTCAGCGCGATTTTCTTCATGTAGGTGCCTTTGGCACCTGTCGGTTTGGCCTTGGCCACGGCCGAGATAAAGGCGCGGACGTTTTCGACCAGCTTGGCTTCGTCGAAGGACGCTTTGCCAACACCGGCGTGCACAACGCCGCCTTTTTCTGCCTTGAACTGAACTTCACCACCCTTGGCTGCTTCCACGGCCGCTTTCACGTCCATGGTCACGGTCCCAACTTTGGGGTTCGGCATCAGGTTGCGGGGGCCCAGAACTTTGCCCAGACGACCGACGATCGGCATCATGTCCGGGGTGGCAATGCAGCGATCGAATTCGATGGTGCCGCCCTGAATGGTTTCCATCAGGTCCTCTGCGCCAATGATATCCGCACCTGCTTCTTTCGCTTCGTCAGCCTTGGGGCCACGAGCGAACACAGCAACGCGCATGGTTTTACCGGTGCCATTTGGCAGGCCGACAACACCACGAACCATCTGGTCCGCGTGACGGGTGTCAACACCCAGGTTCAGCGCGATCTCGATGGTTTCGTCGAATTTCGAGGTTGCATTGGCTTTGACCAGGGCAACTGCTTCGTCAACCGACAGGTTTTCCTTGCCAGCGACAGCTTCGCGCGCGGTGCGCGTACGTTTACCGAGTTTTGCCATCTTACTTCACCTCGATGCCCATAGAGCGGGCCGAGCCCAGGATGATCTGCATTGCGCCTTCGACGTCGTTGGCGTTCAGATCTTTCATTTTGGCTTCGGCGATTTCGCGAACCTGCTTCGAGGTAACGGTTGCCACGGTCTCACGACCTGGGTTTTCCGCGCCACGGGGGCGGTTACGCTTACCAACCGGCTTCAGACCGGCGGCTTTTTTCAGGTAATAAGACGCGGGCGGCGTCTTGATGTCCATGGTGAAGGACTTGTCCTGATAATAGGTGATCACGGTCGGGCAAGGTGCGCCTTGCTCCATGTCTGCGGTCTTGGCGTTGAACGCCTTGCAGAATTCCATGATGTTGATGCCGCGCTGACCCAGCGCCGGACCAACTGGCGGCGACGGGTTCGCCTGACCTGCAGGAACCTGCAGTTTCATCGTACCAGCAAGCTTCTTAGCCATTTGGTTTCTCCTTTTCCAACACCCCTCTGACGCGTCATCAGGGCTATTCAGTTGTGTGGTCTGGTCCGCGAATCGCGATACGCTCGCCTTCCACAGTGCTTGACGCATTTTACGACAGAGCTGCGCCTTACTAGTCTGAACGTCCAATGGCAAGCCGAATTTCTGATCGCCGATCTGCCTGACGTACGAATCTTGCAGTTTCAGCCCAAGACAGTCAGAGTTTCATGATACCGGTCTATACGCTACAGCACGCAGCCTAACGAGAAACGCATGTTGCCCGCATCGCAAAAACCCAGCCCGCAACAAACTAAAGTTGACGCCCTGATCGAATGGATGGTCGATGGGGCCCGCTCGGCAGGAAATGCCATAGGCATCATTGAGGGTATTTGTACGAGTCTAGTGGATGCTGGCGTAGCAATCGACCGGTTCGGGTTGTTCATCTGGACGCTTCACCCCAATCTGACAGGCCGCCGGTTCTTATGGAAGGCGGGTGAGGGAGTGGACAGGGTTGATGCCCCGCTGCAGTTGTTTACGACCGAAATTTACACGAACAATCCCTTGCCCCATGTGATCGAGCGTAAGGAAACTATTCGTCGGCACTTGGAAGACCCCGATTGCCCGGAAGATTACATCATCATAGGCGAATTGCGCGAACAAGGGTTTACAGACTATCTTGCGCAGCCACTGATCTACCTCAACGGCGATACCCACGTGTGCACGTGGTCGAGCGCATCGCCGGGCGGCTTCTCAGAACGGGACTTGAATATTCTGGAGAGGGTCCGTGGACCGCTCGCACGCCTGACCGAGTCCTATATGCTGCGACTGGATGCAACCTATCTTTTGTCGACCTATGTGGGCCGGAACAGTGGCGCACAAATTCTGGATGGCAAGATACACCGCGGCGACGGAGGAGAAATCGACGCCGTCATTCTTTTCGCAGATCTTAAGGGGTTCACACAACTTTCGAATTCAGTTTCCGGAGACGCGTTAGTCAAGCTTCTGAATAATACTTTCGACTGCCTGGCCCCATCCGTGATGGATCAGGGCGGTGAAATATTGAAATTTATGGGTGACGGATTTTTTGCCATTTTCCCAACTCGGGAAAACATGCCCCCAGACGCACAGGTCAAAGCCGCAATTGCGGCGGTTCAAGAAGGTTGGCAAGCGCTGGACACGGCAAGCTTCGATCATAAACTGGGCGTCCGCACAGCTATCCACTATGGTCGGTTTCATTATGGCAACATCGGAGGTGGCGACCGGCTGGATTTTACAGCGATTGGGCCTGACGTGAATCTAACCGCCCGATTGCTTACAGCGGCGACAGAGTTAGATTCTGATCACGTCCTCTCTGACGCGGCTGCGGCAATTCTGCCAGAACTGTGCGAACAGATCGGAACGGCGTCCCTAAAAGGGTTTGGCGAGGATCAATCTGTCTGGAAAGTTCGCACAGCAAATTCATAAAAAGGGTGCCCAACAGGTCACCTCAACATAAACTTTCTGCGAAGCCCAAGTATCCCTGCTTCGTAACCTGCGTGAAGTCCAGCTCGGCCGACATCTCGCAGCCAAAGATCGAAACCAAGACCTTCGCTTCTGGTTCTCGTCGTCCACGCCGTCGCCCATACCGACGAATTCCTCGAACGGACCATAATTGACCCGCTCGTCCACATTTCGTGAGTTAGAAGACTTTTATACCCATCGGAAAATAGCCTGAAATTGGCAAAAGTCCGCCAACCAACCGCGCTAAGACTGGGATTCGAGCGTCACTGCAATGTCCAGGTCCGCGTTGAGCAATGAATGTGGTATACTCATCAAATTCAGGCGTTTTGTTTTGGAGGTAAGTTATGTTTTTTCGTTTGATAGTTACGCTCGGACTCGCCCTATCCTTTGCTGCAACCGCTCCTCAGGTGGCGCGGGCCGACGCCGGTGACTTCCTCGGCGGCGCTGTCGTTGGTGGGGTCTTAGGTTACGCGATAGGCCAGGACCAGCAGAAGAAAAAAGCCCAGAGAACGACGCGGTCAACTCGGACCTACCGTCCCGGCATACCGTCGACAACACAAGGTGCGCAAACTCAGACCGCACTCAACTACTTTGGTTACAATGCCGGAAGGGTGGATGGACAGGTCGGCCGCGGAACCCGGTCTGCGATCGAACGTTATCAGGTTTCAATGGGCTACCCTATCAATGGCTATGATTTTCAGCCGTATCAGCGCGACTTCCTTATGCAGGCCTACTATTGGGCGACAAGCGGAGGACAGGCATCGACTCAACTGTCCGGACAGCCTCTTTTGTTAGCGTACCGTCAGCAAGTGCATAGCGGCACCGCTCTGGCGGCGGCTCCGCAGCCACCGGCAGTGGCCGCCCCGGTCGCAACCGCGCAAGAGGTCGAACCCACGACAGACGTTGCCGAAGCACCATCCACTACCCTACCGACCTTGTTTTCTGGCGGCACAACAGGCCCGTCACTCGCCAATCGCTGCAGCGCGGTTATGCTTCAGACGTCGACCAATGGCGGCTACACGACTTTGGCCAATATGTCCGATCCTGATTTTGCACTCAGCGAACAGTTTTGCCTGGCTCGAAGCTATGCCATGGCCCGGGGCGAGGATCTGATGCAGGACATTCAGGGACTGACACCAGACCAGGTCGCAGCTCAGTGTGACGCATTTGGTGAAATGTTGGAGCCGCAAGTTGTTGCGTTGTCTCTAAACTCAAAAACAGAGTCGGAAACTCAGATGCGCAAGCTTGCTTTGGATTCTGGGCTCAGCCCTGAAGATCTTGCCGCGACAAGCAAAGTCTGCCTGGCAATGGGTTACCTGCAGGACAACATGGATACCGCTGTTGGTTCTGCACTAATGTTGGTCGCTATGGGCGAGCCAGCCTATGGAGAGTTGGTTGGGCACCACCTGCGCGAAGGCTTTGGTGTACAAGAACGCCGCGATCTTGCGATGCAATGGTACGATGCGAGCCTTTCTGCGCTGGATGCCGGATCGCAGGCTGTCTTCCTGCCATCCCAATCAGACCGCCCGCAACTCTTGCGTGCGGCTATGGTGCAGGCGAGATAAGTCGATAAACTAAACGCTATCGGCGTCTACCAAGCTGAAACAAAAAAGCGCCGCGTTGCGTGTTGCATCGCGGCGTTATCAATGTAGCCAGAAAACAACCTAGCTCTACTTCGCAAGTTGCTAGAAACCTAGTTCGACCGTGACTTCACCGCCAAAAGTTAGAACAGCAGCTTGACCGGCACGCCCCACCCGACTTGTTTCGCGCGGTCAGATACGAGACCGCGATCCCAGCAACCTCCCACGAGAGAATCTCGCCCGAAAACGGTAAAGGCGGCATGAATAGGGGAATGGTGGGGTTGGCAAGTAGCTCACACCTTGTTTACAAAGGGCGTGTTTGTGTCCTGAACGAGCCTCTGTGACAGTTGGAAACAGCGAAACAAAATAAATAAATTGAATACATAAGTTGCTTAAGAAACGCAGGCGGGTATCTTGGTACGGCTTGGACACAGAAGAGGTGGTCAGGGATGGCATCATCTCGACTGAATAAGGGACTATTGGTCTGCATTCTTTTTGCTATGCTGCCGGGCTGTGGTAGCAAGGCTCAGGATCAGGGCGCAGAGCCGGAGGCGGTCACCCAAACCGGCGGGTCCAACAGTTCTTCTTCATACTCCTCTACGGGAATTGATCCTGCCACCTATGCCGGTCGGTTTCAGATCAAATTGAATAAAGAAGTTCCACTGCGCGATATTCCGGTTCCCTTCACTGTCTATGGTGGCCTTGAAGAAGCCAGCCCAACCCGTTTGCAACTGCGCGCCTTTATGGATTTGCGCGGATTGCAGGAAAAAGCGCCTCAAATACTGACCGGTCCCCTGGAAGAAAGCTGTAAACGCCAGATCTATCTTGAGGTTCGGGACGTCACCGCCATAGACGACACCGTAAAGATCGAGGGTTCAGCCCGTGCGCAGTTTACGAGATGTAACCGCCATGAAGAGCCGGGCTTTCGGTATTTTGGGGCCACAGTGGACGCGGTGGCCGTCGCCAAGGCCGAGGTGAAGGGCCAATGCCTGACATTCAGCATCGAAGGCGTTGATCTAGATCCGCGCGGTTTTATTGGCGCTGTCTCCAATCTTTTCGGCCTGACCAACCGCATCAACGAAGCCGTCCTCGAAAAAGGCGGGGAATTTTTGACTGCGCACCCGGTCTGCCCGCCATTGCCCGCGGAGTTCACTGTACTCGACCCGATTTACGAGTCCGGGGGCACTCGGGAAATTGCGCCTGGCGGGATGGGTGCTGCCATTGTCGGGTCTGCCGATGTCAGCGCTGAGACAATTGTCGAAGTCCTTGGAGGATTGAAGGAGCTTGGCGTATTGGAGTTTGCTGAATGAGACTTTGGTTGATTTTTCCAGTCTTAATGGCAGTAGTTCTGGGAGCCCGAGCACCCGACGCGCAACAGGTAGATTTTGTCATCGACGCGACACTGCCAGTTCGTGATACGGAATTGCCTTATACGCTTGATCTGAACCTCTCCGCTGTTGCCCCTACCCGGATCGGTGTGGGTGCCCTTCTTGATCTGCGCGAAGTACAGAAAACTGTACCTGAGCGACTGGCGGAAAACGCAATAGTCGACAATTGCGGCCTGCAAGTCCGACTGGATGAATTCGGCTTTAAGGCTCAAGACGACGCGATCGATCTGGATGGGCAAGTGACCATCACAATCTTTGAATGCAGCCGAACCAGTGAGCGCGACTTTCAGCGGGGTGAACAAAAAAACTCTATCCAGGCAAACATGTCCACCGAAGCGACTGTAGAGTTGCGGGACAACTGTGCCTATTTCGAACTTATCGACCTCGTACTCACGGCTCCCGAAGCGCAGCGCGAAAAACTCCTTGAGGACGATACGCTCGAGTCCGTCAAGAAGCTGATGTTGGCTGCCGTAGACCTTGTTTTGAACGAAACCCCTTTGTGTCCGGTACTGCCGGCAGAGCTCGCGTCTCTTGATCCGGTTTATGACTCTGGTGGCCCACGAGAGATCGGAGAAGGTGGACTTGGTGTATTTTTGGACGGTTCGGTGGATGTCAGCCCGTCGACAATTCTGGACATCCTAACAGTTCTTCAACAACAAGAACTAATTCCCGGTCCGCCCTAGCTGCAAAGCTCTTACTTTCCGGTCGATTTCTTCTGCCTTTTGCCTGCGAACTTGAAAAGCTGATGCCATAAAAGCAAAAGCGCCGCGTTGCTCCTAGCATCGCGGCGCTCCAAAATTCGCTGAAGTGGGTTTTAGCCCTGCTTCGTAACCTGCGTAAAGTCCAGCTCGACCGGGGTTTCGCGACCAAAGATCGAAACCGAGACTTTCAGCTTCTGGGCTTCGTCGTCCACACCTTCGACCATACCGTCGAAATCCTCGAACGGGCCGTCGTTGACCTTGACCTTCTCGCCCACTTCGAACGAGATCATCAGTTTCGGCGCGTCTTCACCTTCCTGAACACGGTTGAGGATCTGGTTCACCTCGGCGTCGCGCATCGGCATCGGGCGGCCTTGCGGGCCCAAGAAGCCGGTAACCCGGTTGATCGAGTTGACCAAGTGATAGCCCTGATCCGACATTTCCATATGCACCAGCACGTAGCCGGGCATAAAGCGGCGTTCGGTCGTGACCTTCTTGCCCCGGCGCACTTCGATCACCTCTTCGGTGGGCACCAGTACTTCGTCGATATCGTCCTCAAGGCCTTGCTCAGCCACGGACGTGCGGATCTGCTCTGCGATCTTCTTTTCGAAGTTCGAAAGAACGCTGACCGAGTACCACCGTTTCGCCATGAACCTGTCGTCCTTGTTTGCCTTCGGTGCGTTCGGAATGCCGCAAGCACCGTCATTGAAATTCTGCCACGTCACCCGGAATAAAAAGCGGCGCACAGCCCGAATCGCCGCACGCCCATTCCGAATAGTACTGTGTCAACTACTCTGACATCCCGCGCTGTGCAAGGGGGCTGTGGCGTTTCCGCCCGGCCCAATCCGGTTTAACCGAATGCGCCCAGGATCAGTTGCAGACCGCCGCGAATACCCAGATCGACCAGCGCAAAGAACACAGCGGTCAGTGCCGCCATGATGAACACCATGACCGTGGTCAGCAGAACCTCGCGCCGGGTCGGCCAGACGACCTTCGAGACTTCGGCACGGACTTGCTGAATGAACTGGATCGGATTCATAGTTGCCATTTGGCTTGGTTCTCTCTGCTAGCGGATGGGCCGGACATAACCGGGCATTGCGGCAATTTCAAGAGTGGTCAGGACTTGGGCTTGTCATCCCATTCATCGCTGAGGATACGCCGCGCGTCACCCTCGGGATCATCATACTGGTTCGACCGCACCGTGTAGATAAACGCCACAAGGCCAACCCCGCCCAAAAACAGGGAAATCGGTATGAGATAGGCCAGAACTTCCATATCAACTACCTCAGGCGCAGGGCATTCAGGGACACGGTAATCGACGACGTCGACATCGCCAATGCCGCGATCAGTGGCGTGGCGAACCCGGCCACGGCCAAGGGTACCGCGATGATATTGTAAACCGTGGCGATGCGAAAGTTCTCGCGAATCCTTTTGGTCGCCTTCACTGCTGTGTCACAGGCATCTGCAATCGGGGACAAATCGTTGCCCAGTAATACGATATCCGACGCCACCCGCGCTGCGTCCAGCGCCGAGGCAGGTGAAATTGACACATGCGCCGCGGCAAGCGCGGCTGTATCGTTTAGCCCGTCACCAACCATCAGGACGTGGCGGCCCTGGTCGCTGAGCTCCTGTACATGGGTGGCTTTATCCTGAGGCAGCGCCTCGGCAATCCATGTTTCAATCCCAAGCTTGTCTGCCAGCGTTTGAACCGCGCCTCGTGTATCACCCGAGATGAGAACGACACTCTTTCCGCCGTCACGGAACGCCTGCACAGCCTCGGCCGCGCCCGGACGCAGAGAATCCGAGAACAGAAACGCAACCGGTGACTGCCCCGTGACCGCCAACCAAGCTGCCGTCTGATCACCTTCGGTCGCGCCGGTCCAACCGGCGCGCCCAAGGCGCACACGCTGATCACGGTAGGTTCCTTCGGTGCCATAACCCGGAACCTCGACCACATCCTCAAGTCTGGCAGGCTTGATCCCGGCATCTCTGGCGAACTTGGCAAGCGACACCGACAACGGATGCGAAGACGCCTCGGCCAGTGCCAGTGCAATCTCAAGATCCGCGCGGGAATGATCCTCAAGATTGGTCAATTCCGGAGTGCCGGATGTAAGTGTGCCGGTTTTATCAAAAACGACCGTATCAACCTCGGCCAGACGTTCCAGCGCAGTAGAATGTTTGATTAGCATCCCCTTGTGAAACAATCGCCCCGAGGCCGCCGTCGTCACAGCGGGCACAGCAAGCCCCAGCGCACAGGGGCAGGTGATGATCAGAACCGCCGCAGCGATGTTCAGCGCGGTTCGGATATCGCCGGAATAGATGTACCACCCAAGGAAACTGAGCGCGGACAGAATATGCACCCCCGGCGCGTATAGCTTGGCCGCCTTGTCAGCCAGCGACGTATAGCGCGATCGACCGGATTCTGCGATGGCCACCAGATCCGCCATACGGTGCAGTGACGTATCCTCACCGACCGCTGTGGTCCGGATCGTCAGCGGGCCCGTCAGGTTAACCTCACCCGCGCTGACGGCAAGACCGGCTTCGGCAAAGACAGGCAACGTCTCGCCCGTCAACAATGACCTGTCGAGCTCCGATTTGCCCGATACAATCTCACCATCCACAGGCATACGCCCGCCCGGGCGAACAATTATCAGATCACCAACGGCCAGGCTTGCGACGGACACCTCTTCTTCCGCCCCGTCCACCAAGCGAATTGCACGCGGCACTTCCAGGGCCGTCAGTTCTTCGGCTGCTGATCGGGCCGCAGCGCGGGTGCGATAGTCCAGATACCGGCCTGCGAGCAGGAAGAAGGTCAACGTCAGTGCGGCGTCGAAATAGGCATGCTCTCCGCTAAGCGCGGTTTCCCAAAGCGACGTGACAAGTGCCAGTAGGATCGCCAACACAATTGGCACATCCATGTTCAATCGTTTGACTCGCAGTGCACTCCAGGCGTTGGCAAAGAAGGGCTGCGCGGAAAAGGCAATCGCAGGCAGAGCAATGGCCGCTGAAATCCAGTGGAACAGATCCCGCGTCGCATCCGTAGCCCCTGACCAGACCGACACAGACAACAGCATCACGTTCATCGACGCGAAACCAGCCACCGCCAATCGCATCAGCAGATCACGCCCGGCCTTGTCGGATTGGGTTGCCGACAAAGCGCCCGGGTCCAGCTCATGCGCCTCGTAACCGGCGCGCTCCAAAACGGGGATCAGGTCGGCAGCGTGTGTCTCAGCGGCTGCTTTGACCATTGCACGCTTGAGCGTCAGATTGACCCGCGCGTCCTCGACACCCGGATGGGCGTTCAGCGCGCGTTCAACATTCGCAATACAGGCCGAGCAGCGAATGCCGGGCAGGGATAGGGCAATCTGCACATCTTCAGGAACGGGTCGCGCTGGTTCTGCCGGTGCTGCGATGCAACCGGGGCATGCCGCCGTACCTGAGCTGAGCTGAGCGGTCATCCCCTACCCTTTCACATACAACGGAACCCGCTGCGCAAATTCGGCACCGCTGTTGTCTTTGGCCACCAGACGGATGTTCCAGTTCCCCTTGCCCAGCGCTGCGGGCGTGGAATAGGCGGTCCCGTCAAAAGTGAAATCCGGGGTGAAATCCTCTTTCACATGCGTCGCCCGGCCAACAACTGCCTGCAGCTCGGCCACCTGGACCGGCGCGCCGGTTTGGTCGGTGATGTGCAGGATCAAAAGACCGCCATTGGTCTCAGCCCGGATTTCCCAACCCAAGGCCTGTTGCACTTTCAGGCGCTCGTTGAACTCCTGACTGGCGACGTAAGAGTTTTTGACCTCGAGCCCGGGAAAGGTTTGGACAGCTTTGTAGGCCAGCACGAGATTCACGGAAATGATCACCCCGAAAGCAGCGACAAAGATCGCCAGAAAGTGCTTTCCGGTAAATTGACGCTCGGCCATCTCAGTTTCCTCGTCCATTGAACGTCGTGTCCTTGTAGGCGCGCTCACCGCTTTCGATATCCTCGATCCAGATCCGAACCGGTGTCGCGTCCGCCGCTGCCGGATCCGTGTCTTTCGAGGCGATAATATAGACCCGCTGCAATTGCGCAGTATCCGCCGTGACATTCACCGTATCAAGTGGCGTGCCTTCGATCACGATCCGCATCGCCGGATCACCGGACAGGGACAGCTTGAACAGCCGTTCCTCGCCATGTTTGTTCCGCACGCGCACGTCATAGGTATTGCGGATCGTGCCGTCGGACAGGGTGACAAAGGTCGGGTTGCGAACCGGGGCCACGGTAACTTCGATGTCGGACCGGATGAACAGGGCAAAGAGCAGCCCAAAGCCGACAAGTGACCAAAGGGCCGTGTACAGGATGGTCCGGGGCCGCAGGATGTGTTTCCAGACATTTTTGGGAGGTTTACCTGCCCGCTCGTTGGCTTCGTCGCTCAGGGCCATATAGTCGATCAGACCACGCGGCTTGCCGATCTTGGCCATCATGTCGTCACAGGCGTCGATACACAGCGCACAGGTAATGCATTCCAACTGCTGTCCGTCGCGAATGTCGATCCCAACCGGGCAGACATTGACGCAGGCCATACAGTCGATGCAGTCGCCCAGCTCGGAATCCGCAGTTCGTTTGCCCTTGCCACGCGGCTCACCACGCCATTCACGGTACCCGACGACGAGTGTATCCTCGTCCATCATAGCCGCCTGAATCCGCGGCCATGGGCAGGCATAGATACAGATCTGTTCGCGCGCGAAGCCACCGAACAGGAAGGTCGTTCCCGTCAAAATCAGTATTGTCGTATAGGCAACCGGATGGGCATTCCCGGTCACAAGGTCCCGCAGAAGTGTCGGCGCATCGGCAAAATAGAACACCCAGGCGCCACCGGTCGCCAGACCGATCAAAAGCCAGGCACCCCATTTCGTCAGCCGCAACCGCGCTTTGCGAAAGTCTAGCTTTTCCTGACGATGCAGACGTAACCGGGCGTTGCGATCTCCTTCGATCCAGCGTTCGACAAGGATGAACAGGTCAGTCCAAACCGTCTGTGGGCAGGCATAACCGCACCACACGCGCCCCAGCGCCGAGGTGAAAAGGAACAACCCCAACCCGGCCATGATCAACAAACCGGCAACAAAATAGAATTCATGCGGCCAGATCTCGATCCAGAAGAAATAGAACCTGCGGTTGGCCAAATCCAGCAACACCGCCTGATCCGGCAGGCTGGGCCCCCGGTCCCATCTGATCCACGGGGTGATGTAATAGATCCCTAGCGTGACCGCGAGAATAATCCATTTCAGGTTGCGAAACGGCCCGGACACGCGACGCGGAAATATGGGTTCTCGTGCGGCGTAAAGGCTGGGTGCGGGGTCGGAATCGCTCACGGGCTGGCTCCAGATGTGGCTATATCACGGTGTCTTGTTCCAGAACACAAAGGTAGCCACTTTGACATGGGTCAAAAGCGCATCGTGCAGACACCTTTTGTCACATCTTACCAGCTTGCCGCCTGAGCCATGCAATAAAAGTTTTTGCCGCCGGACGCAGAGGGAAATCACCAGTAACAAGGTGATATCCGCTGTTTTCGGGCTCGCGAAACAGTTCGATGATTTGGCCCGACGTGATTTCTGCTTCGACAAAATGCCGCGCCGTGACGGTTACGCCCTGCCCCGCGCGCAACCCTTCCAAAAGCAGATTGCCGGGCAATGAGATTCGCCCTGCGTTTGGCCCGTGCCCGACACCACGTCGGGCCAGCCAGTTGGTTGCCTCGGTGGTGCCGAACTCTTCAAGCCAAGGCAGTTCGCTGAGCTCGTCTGGCGTCCACGACGTTTTTTCCCCCACCAGATTGTGGGCCGCGACGATCACCATAGGGCTTTGCAGCAACATTTCTGTACGGACACCGGGCCATGTGCCTGCACCATAGCGGATGGCCACATCGACACCGCCGGGATCTAGGCTGACCAGTGCAGGTGACGGATCAAGCGCCAATTGGATATCCGGGTGTTCGGCCTGAAATGCTGGCAGGCGGGGCATCAGCCATGACGCGGCAAATGACGACGTCAAAGAAACATGAACCGGACGATCCTGTTTGGATTGGGTCAGTTCGACCAAGGCATCGCCAATCGCACCGAACCCAAGATGCACGGCGCGCGCCAACCTTTCACCTTCAGGCGTCAAGGTCATGGATTTGCCGGACCGATCCAACAGCGCAACTCCAAGAAATTTCTCAAGCACGCGCAATTGCTGGCTGATGGCAGCGTGGCTGACATTCAGTGAGTTGCCCGCTTCCACAACATTCCGTGTCGCCGCAAAAGCGGAAAAAGCTCTGAGCGATGCGAGCGGCGGCATTTCCATCCAGTTCACATGTAAGCCCTGATTACATACAGAAATGCTAATTGAGTCGCATTTTGCAGTCTGAAAATCAATCCTGATGACAGAAGAACCAAAACTCAGGAGATGTCAGATGCTCTCAATTCTTGCAAAGTCATTCATGATCGCCACCCAGACACATGAGCTGGATGAACCAAAATCATCGGATCGGCCTGACAGACAAAAGCAACGCTGGTTGCCGGAAAGTCATTGGTGGAAGCAACACAAACGTGCCAGTTTTTCGCAATGCAAATAGCAAACCGAAGCCCGCGTCTGGACCGCCTCGCTGGTGATTTGTAAGGTAGAGAGGCAGCACCGGCTGTTCAGGAAACGCGCGAACAGATGGAACAGCCGGTGCCTCAACCTTCGGACGGCGAACCGTCCGAAGGTATTCTTTTGAGGTTACTGACCGCCACCCAACTGGTGGACATAGGCGGTGACAGCGCGGATTTGCGCTTCGGTCAGGCGGTTTTCCCACGGCGGCATCACGCCAAAGCGGCTATACTGTACCGTTTCGGTCAAAGCCTCTTCGCTGCCACCATAAAGCCAGATCGCATCCGTAAGGTTCGGTGCACCTTGAGTGACGTCACCCTTGCCGTCTTCGCCATGGCAAACCGAGCAGTTGTCCTCAAAGACAACCTTGCCTGTCTGTGCCGCCGCGTCGTCGGTCTGCGCATTGGTCAGCGACATGACGTACTGTACGACCTGAGTGATCTCCTCTTTCTCGAGGATTTCGCCAAAGGCTGGCATTTCGGAATAACGTGCATCGTCGCTTTCTTCATTCCGAATACCATAGGCAATGGTGGTCTCGATATCTTCCAGCGAACCGCCCCAGAGCCATGCGTCGTCCAGCAGGTTCGGGAAGCCCGGCGCACCCTGCGCGCCCGAACCGTGGCACTGCGCGCACCATGTCCGGAATACCGCGCCGCCCGCATTGACCGCATATTGCTGCAGCTCCGGATCTTTCGAGACATCTTCAAGCGAGGTTTCAACCAGTTTGGCGTTCCACGGCGCATTGGCCTCTTCGAAGGAAACGATCTCTTCCTGCACCAATTCTCGTGAAGACCAGCCAAGGACGCCCGCAGTTGCGGATTGAACAAGCGGCCAGGCCGGATACATGATCGTGTAGATCACACCCCAGATGATCGTGACGTAAAAGGTCCACAGCCACCAACGTGGCATCGGATTGTCGAATTCCTCGATGCCGTCCCAGCTGTGGCCCGTGGTATTCGGATCGCCCGGCTGTTTTTCAGGTATCTTGCTCATTGCCGCGCCTCCTTGGATGTGGCGGGTTTGTCGCCCCCACGGGGCGCAGCTGTTTCATCACCCTTGAGGGGCGCAGGGGCATCTTCGTGCCGGAACGGGATGTTGGCGGTGTCCTTGTATTCTTTGCTGGCTCCGGGACGGAAAACCCAGATCACGATGCCAACAAAGAAGACAAACAGTACCAACAGCATCCAGCTATCCGCGAATTGCCTCAGGATTGTGTATTCTTCCATCACACCCTCCTTTAGCGGCTCGGATCCGGGGTGAAGGTCGAGAAATCGACCAGCGTTCCCAGCATCTGCAGATAAGCTACCAACGCATCAGCCTCGGTCAGCTCGGGCTGACCGTCGAAGTTACGAATGCTGACCTTGTCACCGTACCGTTCCAGCAAACCGTCATAGTCGCTGTCCGGGTCGGCCTGCGCTCGGAAATCCGCCTGTGCATTTGCCAGCATCTCTTCCGTATAGGGCGTGCCCACGACAGCATTCGCCGCCATGACGTCACCGATATACTTGCCGTCGATCTTGCGATGCTCGAGGAAGCCGTACTTCGGCATCACCGATTCCGGAACCACCGACTGCGGGTCACGCAAGTGATCAACATGCCACTGGTCGGAATAGCGGCCACCTACACGCGCCAGGTCAGGACCGGTACGCTTGGACCCCCATTGGAACGGATGGTCATACATCGATTCAGCTGCCAGCGAGTAGTGGCCATAGCGTTCGACCTCGTCCCGCATCGGGCGGATCATCTGGCTGTGGCAGGTATAGCAGCCTTCGCGGATGTAGATGTCACGGCCCGCCATTTCGAGAGGGGTGTAAGGGCGCATGCCCTCCACCTTCTCGATGGTGTTCTCAAGATAGAACAGCGGGGTGATCTGCACGATGCCACCGATGGTCACGACCAAAAAGCTGAAGATCAGCAGGAGGGTCGCGTTGGTCTCGAGGATCTTATGTTTGTCGAGAATTGCCATTGCTCCGGCCCTCCTATTCAGCCGGGACCGCGACGGTCAGGCTGGCCTCTTTGGCCGGCGCTTTCCGCACAGTCATCCACAGGTTGTAGCACATGATCAACGCACCCGCGACGAACATCACGCCACCCAAAGCACGCACCACATACATCGGGAATTTGGCAGCCACGGTGTCAGCGAACGAGTTCACCAGGAAGCCGTTTGCATCCACTTCACGCCACATCAGGCCTTCCATGATACCGGTCACCCACATCGACGCGGCGTAGAGCACGATGCCGATAGTGGCGAGCCAGAAGTGCCAGCTGACCATCTGCAGCGAATACAGACGCTCACGTTTCCACAGGACCGGCACCAGGAAGTACAGCGCACCAAAGGTGATCATGCCGTTCCAGCCCAGCGCGCCCGAGTGCACGTGACCAATGGTCCAGTCGGTGTAGTGGCTGAGGCTGTTGACCGCGCGGATCGACATCATTGGCCCCTCGAACGTGGACATGCCGTAGAAGCCGACCGAGATCACCATCATCCGGATCACCGGGTCAGTACGCAGCTTGTCCCACGCGCCCGACAGGGTCATCAGACCGTTGATCATACCACCCCAGGACGGCATCCACAGGATGATCGAGAACACCATGCCCAGCGTCGACGCCCAATCCGGCAACGCGGTATAATGCAGGTGGTGCGGACCGGCCCAGATATACAGGAAGATCAGCGCCCAGAAGTGGATGATTGACAGCTTGTAGCTGAATACCGGACGCTCGGCCTGTTTCGGGATGAAGTAATACATCATGCCCAGGAAGCCCGCGGTCAAGAAGAAGCCCACGGCGTTGTGGCCGTACCACCACTGGATCATGGCATCCTGTACGCCCGACCAGACGATGACTGACTTCGAACCCCAAACGCTGACCGGGATGGTCATGTTGTTAACCAAGTGCAGCATGGCAACGGTCACGATGAACGCCAGATAGAACCAGTTCGCCACGTAGATGTGGGGCTCTTTCCGCCGGACGATCGTACCCAGGAATACGGCCAGATAGGCCACCCAGACGATGGTCAGCCACAGGTCAACGTACCATTCGGGTTCCGCGTATTCCTTGGACTGCGTTCCACCCAGCACATAGCCGGTTGCTGCCAGAACGATGAACAGCTGATAGCCCCAGAACACGAACCACGCCAGATTGCCGCCCCATAGGCGCGCAGCGCTTGTGCGCTGGACCACATAGAAAGACGTCGCGATCAGCGCGTTACCACCAAAGGCAAAAATCACAGCCGAGGTGTGCAACGGACGCAAACGGCCAAAGTTCAGATAGCCTTGTGCCCACTCGAAGTTCAGCACCGGAAAGGCCAACTGAAAGGCGATAAAGGTCCCCGCAAGGAACCCGACCACCCCCCAGAAGGCAGTTGCGATCACGCCATAGCGGATCACGTCATCCATGTACTCGGCCGAACGGTCGACGAGGATATCTGGCTCATCCGTATTTCTCAGCGTCCAGATGAACAATCCACCGGCGATCAGCATCACCAGAATTGCATGCACCTGATACGCCAAATCGCGTGCGTAATTGGTTCCGATCGCCGCGAATATCGCGATCAGACCAAGCACGATCAGCTTGATGTAATTTGACATATTGCGTCCCTTTGCCATGCCCCGCGCGATTCTTATTTGTCGCGGAACCCTTTTGACTGGCCGTTGTTTTGTCGGACAGCGGCCAACCTCGCTTTGATCTGTATCAAGACAATAGCCCGAAATCTGTGACAATCCTAAGCCTTAGACTGAGTTGCATGGCCGCATGCCACTTAGCCCTGAAGACAAGAGGTCAAAATGGCGTACAAATCTCTTCTCACAGTCGTAACGGACTCGGGACAATCACAATCAGCCTTGGCGCAAATGGTTGCGCTGGCAAATGCACAGGATGCGCATGCTGAAGCGCTATGCCTTGGCGTCGATCGCAGCCAAGCGGGCTATTATTACGCAGGTGCAAATGCTCTGGTCCTGCAAGAAACGCTGAGCCGGGCCAACGCAGACGCCGACGAACTGCTGACGCAAACTCAGGATTACATGGGTAAATCCGGTATTCGCTGGTCTGCTGAAAGCGGGGTCGCTCAGATCGCTGATATTGGTCGCCACGTGGCGCATCGTGCCCGGTTCTCGGATCTGGTTGTCCTGCCTAAACCTTATGGCAAAGACCGCAGCGCCGAGGCTGAACCAATTGTCGAAGCCGCCATGTTCGAGGGTCACGCGCCAATTCTGGTCACACCCGACAATGCAGCGCCCTTTGAGCGCCCCGGTACTGTGCTGATCGGGTGGAATGAAAGTGTCGAAGCCATGCGCGCCATCCGATGCGCCCTGCCTTTCCTGACGCAAGCCGATCTGGTCCGGATTGTCGTCATCGACCCGCCGCGCCACGGCCCCGACCGTTCTGACCCCGGTGGGCTGCTGTCTCAGATGCTGGCCCGGCACGGGACCAAGTGTGAGATCGACGTACTCAGCAAAACCATGACCCGTGTGTCAGACATCCTGAACAGGCACGCCGCCGACAGCGAAGCGGACATGATCGTCATGGGCGCTTACGGCCACTCAAGGTTCCGCGAAGCCATCCTGGGCGGGGCAACCCGAAACATGTTGGAACAAGCTTCGGTACCAGTGTTTCTGGCACACTGACTGTAAGTGTTTCCGATTAGGGGGGCCATCCGTTCGAACGGATGGCCTAAACGCGTTTTATGAGACCAATCACAAACAACAGTATGACCGCGCCGATGGTTGCGAAGAGTATTGACGAAAACACGCCGCCGCCAACCGAAAAGCCCAGCGCCGGGAAAATCAGACCTGCAAGAAAGGCGCCCACGATCCCTACTATTATGTTTCCGATCAGGCCGAACCCGAGGCCTTCCATAATTTTTCCCGAAAGCCACCCGGCAATCGCACCGATGACCAGCATTGCCAAAATGCTACTGAATTCCATGCCTTACTCCTGCGTGGTTCATTCACGTATTCAGTAAATCACGGCTGCAGGCAGCAGGATAGGCTTAAATCAGAAAGCCGCCATCGGAGTCGTCGCCGGCCTCGTCCATCAGGCGCCGCATGTCGGGGATTGTCACGTGGCGTTTGCCTTCCAACTCGATGACCCCCTCTTTCTTCAGGGCCGAAATCTGGCGACTTACGGTTTCAAGGGTCAATCCCAGATAATCTGCCATAGCCTCGCGTGTCAGCGGCAGGTCAAAGACAATCGGGCCAGGTTTTGCTTTTGGCACAATCGAAGCGTCGCGCCGTGCAATAATCGACAGCAGGCTTGCAATCTTTTCACGCGCAGTCTTGCGCCCCAGCACCAGCATCCACTCGCGCGCGGCATCCAGTTCATCCAGCGTCATCTGAAGCAGCCGGTGCGCAATATGGGGCGTGTCGTTCATCAGTTGTTCGAATGGCTTCTTGCGAAAACAGCACATGACCAGATCAGTTGTGGCCTGCACATCATAAGGCGCAGAATCACGGCCCGGCCGACCGACGAAATCGCTGGGCAGCAACAGGCCAACCATCTGGGTTCGCCCATCTTCCATCGTCTGGGTCAACGAGGCGATTCCCGACACGACAGAGCCCACAAAGTTCATCTGATCGCCCGACCAGATGACTGTCTGACCCGCTTCGAAGCTACGGTAATACTTAATGCCTTCAAGCTCTTCCAACTCATCAGCATCACAATGCGCACAGACGGCGCGATGCCGAATGGGGCATTCGGAACAATTGGTATGATCAATCTGTGCTTTTAGCATCGTTCGCGCTTTCACTTGATCTCAGTCAAGGTTTCGTAGACGGCCGTGCCTTAACGGTATCGCTATGATAGTGAAACCGCAATTATCAAAGCTTGGACTATTTGACGCGAAAGTCCCGCGTTACACAAGCTATCCCACCGCCCCGCATTTCAGCAACGATGTGGGGCCAAGTCTTTTTGGCGACTGGATTTCCGGGATCAAGCCGGGCAGTTCTGTGTCGCTGTACGTCCACGTCCCGTTCTGTCGCAGACTGTGCTGGTTCTGCGCCTGCCGGACGCAAGGCACCCAAACCGACAACCCGGTGATCGCCTATGTAGATGTCCTCAAGGCCGAGTTGGACCTGCTGGCCGCTCACCTACCTGCGGGAGTAACCCTTTCGCGCCTGCATTGGGGCGGTGGTACACCCACCCTGCTGAACCCCGATCTGATTCGCGATCTGGCCGCCCGGATTCTTGAAATTGTCCCGCTGGGGCCGGATGCAGAGTTCTCGGTCGAAATCGACCCGAATGAGATTGACGAGGGTCGGCTCGATGCATTGGCCGAGGCCGGCATGAACCGTGCGTCTATCGGCGTGCAGGATTTCGACGACGAAATCCAGAAAACCATCGGACGCATCCAAAGTTACGACACCACCCGCAACGCCATCGAAATGATCCGTGCGCGCGGTATCGCCAGCCTGAATGCCGATATTCTGTATGGTCTGCCGCACCAGACCAAGACACGGATGACTGAAAGCGTGCAGAAATTGCTGTCGCTCAACCCAGACCGGGTGGCGTTGTACGGCTATGCGCATGTGCCGTGGATGGCAAAGCGGCAGCAGCTGATCCCAACGGATGCCCTGCCCACACCCGAAGACCGCCTGGATCTGTTCGATACGGCCCGGCGCCTGTTCCTGTGGGACAAGTACGCCGAAATCGGCATTGACCACTTTGCCACGCAGGATGACGGGCTGACGCACGCACTGAACGCGGGAAGGTTAAAACGCAACTTTCAGGGCTACACCGACGATCAGTCCGACGTTCTGATTGGAATTGGTGCAAGCTCGATCTCACGATTCCCGCAAGGATACGCCCAGAACGCACCCGCGACGTCAGCACATACCAAAGCGATCCGCGAGGGCGGGTTCTCAATATCCCGTGGGCACTTGTTCAAAGGCCAAGACGTCTTGCGCGCCCGATTGATCGAAGCGTTGATGTGCGATTTCCGTATAGATACTGCCGAAATTCTGCGCGACCACGACATCACGGCCGCGGAATTGCAGGGGATGTACCAGACCGCAAACGCAACCTTCGATGGGTTGCTAAGCATCTCTGAAGACGGCCTGTTCATCCCGCCCGAGGCACGCGCGCTGACCCGAATGGTCGCCCGCACTTTTGACGCCTATGATCTGAGCAAGGCGGGACACAGCTCGGCGATCTGATACCGACGCAGGACAGGACTTGACGCGGAGGGTGGGTTTTCCCCACACTTGTAAGGCGGGTGGAAATCCGCCCCGTGCCTGAGGCAGGCAGAGTACCAGACAGTATGTGCCGACGCGTTCGCGCTCGACCGCCTTTTTCGTGCAGCCGTTCTGCAACTTGAAAGAGGGACTGCATTCATGCGCGTTTTTTCTGTCCTCGGCCCCAGCCACTCGGGCAAAACAACACTGGTCGAGGCCATCAGCCGCCTTGATGGCCGGCCAACCACATTCGACGTTTCCGGAACCGTGCATTTGCACGGTTTTTCTTACTTGGACGAACCCTGGTGTGCCATCGACGTGAATGGTGGCAGCGACACCATGGCTTATGTCGGCCCTGCCATGGCTATCTCGGATGCTGCTGTCGTTGTCGTACCGCCCGACCCGGACGCCGCCGTGCTTTGCGCCCCTTATCTGCGGCTGGTCGAAGAGGCGGGTATTCCCTGCTTTCTGTTCATCAATCGCATGGACACCCCAAACGGACGTATCCGCGATATCATCGCCGCTCTGCAAACCTACTGCACACACCACATCGCATTGCGGCAGGTTCCAATCCGCGATGGCGAGGCGATCATCGGCGCGGTCGACCTGATCTCGGAGCGGGCATGGAAGTATCAGGAAGGGCAACCCTCGGCCCTGATCGAACTTCCGCAGTCCGTCGAAGACCGGGAACAGGAAGCCCGAACCGAATTGCTGGAGACGCTTTCCGATTTCGATGATCATCTGCTAGAACAACTGATCGAGGACAAACAGCCGCCCAGCGCAGAAATCTATGATCTGGCCGCACAGGTTCTGCAAAACCACCAGTTGATACCGGCCTGCCTGGGGTCTGCCAGCCACGGCAACGGGCTGACCCGTTTGATGAAAGCGCTTCGTCACGAAGCTCCAGAATTCAATATCGCCGCCGGGCGGGACGAAGCAGCCGAAGACGTGCGCGCAATTGCCGGGTTCGCGGATGTCAAAAAGCACATCGGAAAAATCATCGTGCTGCGTGGTCTGGGCAAAGGTGTCAAAGCGCATGAAGCCCTGGGCGGGGAAACGGTTGGCAACCTGACGACGCTGGATGCCAAAACCCAGATTTCGGAATTGGAAGCTGGTCAAATCGGGCTAGCCGTGAAATCCGACCACCTCAACCCTGGCAACCTGTACGACAGCACCGGAACCACACCGTTACCGGAATGGGCCGAGGCCCATCCGGCCGCCCATCGGCAAATTGTGTCGCCGGCACATGAACGCGACGATGTACGCCTGTCCAACGCGTTATCCCGACTGGTCGAGATCGACCCCGGACTGCACCTGCAGCACGATGAACTGAGCGGCCATGCGGTTCTGGGATCGCAAGGGCCTCAGCATATGCGCCGGGTCAGCGCCAAGCTGGCTGAAGACTTCGGTATCGAGATTGAGACCCAGACGGTTGAGACGGCCTATCGCGAGACCATCCGCGCACCGATCGAACATCGTCATCGCCACCGCAAACAATCCGGCGGCGCAGGACAATTTGCCGATGTGGTGATCTCGATCGCACCGACCCCACGTGGGGCCGGGTTCGAATTCGAAGAGATCGTCAAAGGGGGCGCTGTGCCCAGAAACTATATCCCATCGGTCGAACACGGGGCCAAGGATGCGCTGGTTCAAGGGCCTGAAGGGTTCCCGGTTGTGGATGTCAAAGTCACGCTCAGCGACGGCAAGCATCACAACGTCGACAGTTCTGACTATGCGTTCCGCACTGCGGGCAAGAACGCGGTTCGAGAGGCTTTGCCGCAGGCGAAACCGGTGGTCCTGCAACCCATCCTGAACGCCGAAATCCACTTGCCCTCGGATTTCGTGGGCGACCTGGTGCCTACAATCAGTTCGCTGCAGGGTCAGGTTCTGGGCTTTGAAGGCAATCCCAACGCGTCTGGATGGGAGATTTTCAATGCCCAACTGCCTGCTGTGGCCGAAGACGAGTTACACCGTACCCTCGCCAGCGCGACACGCGGCACCGGGTGGGTAAAACTGCAATTCGATCATTACGAAGAGCTTCGCGGCCCGGTTCCAAAATCCGCGGCGCGTGAAACAGCGAATGCCTGAAAGCCCCGGGCGGGCTGGTTTCAGCCCGCCGCCGCTATCAGTTCGCGGGTATAGTCTGTCTGGGCGTTTTCAAAAAGGTCTTCGGCCGCGCCCATTTCGATGACGTCACCGTTTCGCATGACAATCACATTGTGGGACATCGCACGCACGACTTTCAGATCGTGGCTGATAAATAGGTAGGCCAGTCCATACTTACGCTGCAAATCGCGCAACAGGTCGACGATCTGAACCTGCACAGTCATGTCCAGGGCGCTGGTCGGTTCATCCAGAACCAGCAATTTGGGCCTGAGGACCATGGCTCGTGCAATGGCAATACGCTGACGCTGCCCGCCCGAGAATTCGTGCGGATAGCGGTCCATCGCAGCCGGGTCCAAGCCCACTTCGGTCATTACTTCGGTCACCAGCTCCCGTGGCGAGCGGTGCGGGTCGACCTTGTGGATCGCCAGCCCCTCGGCAATGATCTGCTGGCAGGTCATCCGCGGGCTGAGGCTGCCGAACGGGTCCTGAAACACAATCTGCATGTCCTTGCGCAAACGCCGCAACTCGCGCGTGGACCAGCGGCGCACGTCCTGATCTCGGAAGGTTATCGCACCTTCGGACGCAATCAATCGCATGATCGCCAACGCCAGCGTTGTCTTGCCCGACCCGCTTTCGCCCACAATCCCTAAGGTTTCACCGGCGCGCACGCTGAGCGTGGCATCATTCACTGCCTTCACATAGCCAACGGTACGTTTCAGGAACCCGCGCTGGATCGGGAACCAGACCTTCAGATGATCGGTGCGCGCCACTTCTTCGGCGTCGGGAGCCACAGGATCGGGATGACCGGATGGTTCCGCCGCCAGCAGCTTGCGCGTATAAGGGTGCTGGGGGTTGTCGAATATCTCCTGGGTCGCGCCAGTCTCGACAATCTCGCCATCCTTCATCACGCAGACCCGATCGGCGATACGGCGCACGATCCCAAGGTCGTGGGTGATGAAAAGCATCCCCATATTCTCAGATTTCTGAAGCTCGGCCAGCAGTTCGAGGATCTGCGCCTGAATGGTTACATCCAGGGCCGTTGTCGGCTCATCCGCGATCAGGATATCGGGTTTGTTGGCAAGTGCCAGGGCGATCATGACGCGCTGGCGTTGGCCACCTGACAATTGATGCGGATAGCTGTCCAGGCGCTCCTCGGGATCGCGAATGCCAACCTTGGTCAGCAGTTCGACGATCCGGGCCCGTGCTGCATCACCTGTCAGACCCTGGTGCAGGGCCAGTGACTCGGCCATTTGTTTCTGGATCGTGTGCAGGGGGTTGAGCGAGGTCATCGGCTCCTGAAAGATGAAGCTGATATCGTTGCCGCGCACATCCATCAGGCGCTGGTCAGACGCGCCGATCATCTCTTGCCCTTCATAGGTGACCGAACCTTCGACAATTGCACTGTCACCCAGCAAAGACACTGTCGACAGCGCAGTGACTGATTTGCCGGATCCGGATTCGCCCACCAGCGCAACCGTTTCACCCCGATCCACAGTAAAGGACACGCCCTTGACTGCTGCGCTCACCTGCCCGTCCTGACGGAACGAGACCTTGAGGTTGTTCACATCCAGCAGGCTCATGAAAAGGTCTTTCTGGGATCAAATGCATCGCGCACGCCTTCGAAGATGAAGACCAGTAGCGACAGCATGATGGCAAAGGTGAAAAAGGCGGTGAATGCCAGCCAGGGTGCCTGAAGGTTCTGTTTAGCCTGCAAAGTCAACTCACCCAAAGACGGGGCGGAAGACGGCAGGCCGAAGCCCAGAAAATCCAGTGAGGCCAGGCCGCCGATGGTGCCCGTCACGATAAAGGGCATGAAGGTCAGCGTTGCGACCATCGCGTTGGGCAGCATGTGGCGGAACATGATTGTCATATTGCCCACACCCAGTGCCCGCGCAGCGCGCACATATTCCAGATTTCTCGCCCGCAGGAACTCGGCGCGCACAACTCCCACAAGCCCGGTCCAGCTGAACAGGATCATCAGCGCGACAAGCAGCCAGAAACTTCGACCCAGAATGGCGAACATGATGATGATGACGTAAAGCGAAGGCGTCGCTGACCAGATTTCGATGATCCGTTGGAAGATCAGGTCCAGCCAGCCGCCAAAAAATCCTTGAATAGCCCCGGCAAAAATTCCCACAAGACTGGCCACACCCGTGACCATAAGCGTGAACAAAATCGACAGTCGGAAGCCATAAATTACACGGGCCAACACGTCGCGCTTGGTGTCATCCGTGCCCAGCAGGTTTTGCCCGTTGGGTGGCAGCGGCGCTGCACCGGGGCGATCAACGCTGGTGTTGAAGGAATACGGGATCAACGGCCAGACGGCCCAGCCACGCTCGTACCCCTCTGCCTGGAATGTACCGGCCTTGATTTCGTCGATAATCCCCTCGGGATCGTCAAAACAGTCTTCGATGCCACCGCTGTCGATCAAACACTGAACCTCGGGGTCGCGATAGATCGCCTCGGTCTGGAAATCGCCGCCGAATTCGGTTTCCGCGTAGAAATTGAAGATCGGCGTATAAAACTCACCGCGGTATTTAACGAGGATTGGTTTGTCGTTGGCGATGAACTCGGCGAACAGAGAAAGGCCGAAAAGGACGGAAAAGACCATCAGCGACCAGAATGCACGCCCGTTACGACGAAAATTGCGCCAGCGGCGCTGGTTGAGTGGGGAAAGTGCCATTTACCCCTCCCGCTTTTCGAAATCGATGCGCGGGTCGACCAGCACATACATCAGGTCACTGATGATGCCGACAACCAACCCCATCAAGCCAAATATGAAAAGTGTGCCGAAAATCACTGGATAGTCGCGTGCAACGGCTGCCTCAAAACCCAGACGGCCCAGACCGTCAAGCGAGAAGATCGTTTCGATGATGATCGACCCCCCGAAGAAGACGCCGATGAAAACCGCAGGAAATCCGGCGATTACGATCAGCATCGCGTTGCGGAAAACATGGCCGTACAGAACCTGACTTTCGCTCAAACCCTTGGCGCGGGCGGTCATGACATATTGTTTTTTGATCTCGTCCAGGAACGAGTTCTTGGTCAGCAGAGTCAGCGTCGCAAAGGCCGAAATCGTCAGCGCGATTATCGGCAGGGCAATGTGCCAGAAGTAATCAACGACTTTGCCAAACAGGCTGAGGCTGTCCCAGTTGTCCGAGGTCAGCCCCCGGAGCGGGAATATCTGCCAATAAGATCCCCCAGCAAACAGAACCAACAGCAGGATCGCAAACAAGAAGCCGGGAATAGCATAGGCTACGATGATCGCGCCACTGGTCCAGGTATCAAACTGTGACCCGTCCTTAATCGCCTTGCGAATACCCAGCGGGATCGACACCAGATACGCGATCAGCGTGGACCACAGTCCCAGCGAGATCGACACCGGCATCTTCTCCAGCACCAGATCGGTTACGCTGATCGACCGAAAATAGCTCTCACCGAAATCCAGTGTCAGGTAATTGCCCATCATGTTGAGGAACCGCTCAACCGGAGGTTTGTCGAACCCGAATTCCTTTTCCAGCTCTTCGATAAACTCGGGCGGAAGGCCACGCGCACCGATGTAGCGATCATTCGTGCCGCCGGTTTGCTGCTCGATGTCACTGCCGCCGCCAGCGATTCCTTCGAACACATCACCGCCACCTTCCAACTGGGCGATGATCTGTTCAATCGGTCCGCCAGGAACGAACTGAACCAGCGTGAAGTTGACGATCATAATCCCAAGCAGGGTTGGGATGACCAGCAACAGTCGTCTAAGAATATATGCTCCCATGGGGGCGGATTACCTCAAGGCGCCGGAGGATTTCAACTCGGCTTCTTTCTCTTCGTTGATCCACCAGAGGTCTTCAACACCCAATGCATAAGGCGGCAGATTTTCCGGATATTCATACATGTCCCAGTAGGCAACCCAGTGCTTGCCCAGATACCAAGTGGGAACCATGATCCGCTTGGCGCGCAGGACGCGGTCCAGCGCCCGAACGTTGGCGAACAGCTCTTCGCTGTCTTCGGCGGATGCGATGTTGTCGATCAGCGGTTCGATGTCCGGACCATGCACACCCGACGGGTTGAAGACCGAGTATGAGGCCGCTTCGGTTCCGAATTGCTGATACAACCCTGTCGACGGCTGCAACGACCGCGGGTACCCGCCAACAATCATGTCGAAATCGCGGTCCCGGCGGCGCAAGGTGAACTGGGCGTTGTCCACCCGATTGTAACTTGCATCAATCCCCATTGCCCGCAAATTGGCGACGAAAGGTTGAATGAGCCTGTCCAGCGTTGGCTGGTCAGACAGAAATGCAATGGACAGCACCTCGCCCTTGTCGTTTCGGCGAATGCCGTCATCCCCAACAAGCCAGCCAGCTTCGTCCAGCAGTTTCATCGCCTTGCGCAAGTTGCCACGGTCATTTTGGCGGGCGGCCCGGGATTCATGCGCCGAGACGGGTTCCTCGGTCAGGATGGCAGGGTCCAGCGCGTCGCCCAGTTCTTGCAACACCTCAAGCTCGCGCCCTTCGGGCAGGCCGGTCGCCTCAAGATGCGTTCCTTCCCAGAACGAACTACGCTGCTGGAATAACCCATATTGCAGGCTCTCATTCGTCCATTCGAAGTTATACGCCAGCTGAATAGCTTCGCGAACACGGGGGTCCTGAAACTTTGGCCGGTCAAGGTTCATGATGAAGCCCGACGCCGACGGTACATTTCCGTCTGCCAGTTCAGCCCGAACGACAGAGCCATTCGCAATTGCCGGGAAATCATAGGCCGTTGCCCAGCTTTTTGAGTTGTTTTCCTGTCGAAGCGTAAATGTGCCTGCCTTGAACCCCTCCATCGCAGCGATGGAATCGGCGAAATACTCAACGCGGATGGTGTCAAAGTTGTTGCGGCCCACATTGACGTTGACGTCGTTGCCCCAATAATCGGGGTTGCGGTTGTACACGATGCGCCGGTTGATGTCATAATCATCCAGAACATACGGTCCCGAGCCAATACCCGGATCCAGCCGCGACTTGTCCAACCGGCGGTTTTCAGGGTCTTCCTCGAACCATTTCTTTGAGAAAATCGAAGTGGCCCCAACTTGGGAAATCCGGCCTCGGCGAGGGAAGTCCGGCGAGAAGTAGAACTTTACACGATGGGTATCCAGCGCCTCGGCCTTGGGGATCCGTTGGCGAATTGCGTCGGCATAAGATTTCAGCCCTTGGTCCAGCAGCAGATTATGGGAAAACACCACATCCTCGGCCGTCACCGGTGTGCCGTCGGAAAACCGCGCCTCGGGGCGGATATTGAAGATCACCCACTCATAACTTTCGGGGTATTCGAGACTTTCGGCGAGCAGTCCATAATAGGCAGCTGGTTCGTCATAGGATGGAATCAGCAGGCTTTCGTAGTGATCTGCCGACCGCGCACCAGCCCGGCCCTGCCTGGTATAGGGATTAAAGCTGTCGAACGTGCCTTGCGCCGCATAGGAGAGCTCTCCACCACGTGGCGCATCCGGATTCACATAGTCGAAATGCGCAAAGCCGTCCGGATACTTCAAATCACCAAATTCCGAGAACCCGTGTGATTTGATGATCTTTTCCTCAGCAAAAAGTTGAGTTGCAGCGGCTGCACAGAGCAATGCCCCCAAAGCCAGAATGTGAACTAAGCGTCCGAAATCCCTTGTTCGCGTTAAAGCGGTAACTCGATTGGATTTCATGTGGTTCATCCCCTGCTCGTTGACGTCTTTAATATTGTTTGCGCCAGCTAAAAGACCAGCACTGCCAGTTTCAAGTTTAGAGTGCGTGAACACTTTGTGAAGATTTACTTAGACAAAAAATAAAGCCGCTGCACGGGGCAGCGGCTTTTGAATGCGTCAAAACTGAGCGAAAGATCAGTTGATGGTCTGCAGATAGGCAATCAGGTCGGCCCGTTCCTGCGGTTTTTTCAGACCCGCAAAGCTCATCGATGTACCTGAGATATAGGCACTGGGGCGGGTCAGGAACGCATCCAGCGCTTCGGGTGTCCAATTGCCGCCATGGGCTTGCATCGAAGCTGAGTAGCCAGTGAAACCTTTGGCTGAAGCAACCGGGCGATCCACGATTGCAAACAGGTAGGGGCCAGTGCCGTTGGCGCCGTCTTCCAGCTTGTGGCAGGCAGTACACTTACGGAAAACCCGCGCGCCCTTATCTGGGTCTGCGGCGGCCAGCATATCTTCGAACACCACTTCTTCGCCGTCAGCGCTTTCACCGGAGCTTTCGGTTTCGATAATATACGAGGCCGTCTCACCATGCCCATCCGCATGGTAAAGCACTTCGGCACCCCATTTGGCCAAAAGCAGCACCAGGAAGGTGCCAAACAGGCCTGCTGCGGCCTTGGTAACTGTCATCGTGTCGAACATTGATCGCGAGTCCATTTCAGCTGTCTGCGGGGTGTCTAAGGCTTCCCCTTACAAGAGGCAAGGTATAGACACCGCGACTAAACGCCCAATTATCGAACTTGTTGCACGGAATCGACCAAATGACCAAACGTATTGCATTTCAGGGAGAACCCGGCGCCTACAGCCACGAGGCCTGCCGTAATGCCCGCCCCGATATGGAGGCCCTGCCCTGCCGGACTTTCGAAGATGTGATCGAATCGGTGCGCGCAGGTGAGGCTGAATTGGCAATGCTGCCGGTCGAAAACACCACGTATGGCCGGGTCGCCGATATCCACCGTTTGCTTCCCCACAGCGGGCTGCACATCATCGAAGAAGCGTTCGTGCGCGTTCACATCAACCTTCTTGCCGTTCCAGGGGCCAAAATTGAGGATGTCACCGAGGCACACTCGCACCTGGTTCTGCTACCGCAATGCGCCGGGTTTTTGAAAGAACACAACATCAAGGGACGTGTCAGCCCCGACAACGCGCGTGCGGCCCGCGAGGTCTCGGAACAAGGCGAGGTGCATTCAGCAGCATTGGCCAGCGAGTTGGCCGGCGAAATCTACGGCTTGAACGTACTGGCCCGACACATTGAAGACCGCGACAACAACACCACGCGCTTTCTGGTGATGTCACAGCAGGCCGACATGTCACGCCGCGGAGAACACGGCATGATCACCAGTTTTGTTTTTCAGGTGCGCAACATTCCGGCTGCGCTTTACAAGGCGATGGGTGGGTTTGCGACCAACGGCATCAACATGACCAAGCTGGAAAGCTACATGGTCGATGGCTCGTTCACTGCGACCCAGTTTTATGCCGATATCGTGGGCCACCCGGACGACCGGAACGTACAGTTGGCGATGGAAGAACTGGAACACTTCACCACGAATGTCGAGATTTTGGGCGTCTACCCAGCGGCTCAACCGCGCGGCTGAAGCGACCCCGGCTCAAGTCACGGTGAAGCTTTTGCACAGAGCAACCTCGTGCCGCCGGTAATCCACAAATCCCATCGCCGAATAATAGGCCAGTCCTTCGGCGTTTGTGGCCGAAATGGTTGCATCAATGGCCGGTAGGCCACTCTGCCGTGCCTCCAAGAGCGTTGCACGAAACAGGGCGCGCCCGACACCGCGCCGGGCGGCAGACGGGCGAATATGCGTTCCAATGACGCCCCATCCGACCGGAGCACCATATGGGTTGTTATCGACCGCCCATTTCAGTGATTGAAACCCCAGGATCTGTTCCCCTTGAACAGCGACTGAACATCTGATCCGGTCGGGGTCGGCCACGTAATGCTCGCGAGCAAAATCAACGTCGCAGCGCTTATTACGCTTTCCGGCCGCTGCGATGTCCTGCAGTACCTCTGAGATACCTTGGGCATCCGTCAACACCGCCTCACGAACACTAAAGCTATCCATCTCGTTCTCACCAAGGCATTGGGTAATCAGCCACCATGAATGTGGCGTTGTTCCAATTCCCGTGCGAACTCGGTCAGGCGCAACTGAAATTGTCGGCGAAACCGGGATTGCCCAAGCCGGAGCGATTGTAACAGCAGCCGCGCAGGCAGGGATTTGGCTGACAGGGACATATCAACACTAAGACGCGTGCGACGCTGCGACAGGGCCAAAAGCTCGATCGTGGTGATGCCGTTCATCCCCTTGCTTGCCGCTTCGAACCGCATCAGCGAAGGCGGGTCGCATTCGGCCATCTGCACGGAAATCTGACGTGGCTTTCCGCGCAACCTGAATTCTGTTTCCCAACTGGTGCCCGGAACAACGCCCAATTCGCCCGAAATCCGCCGAACCTCGATCCCACGCCGCATTGCGATCCGTTCGAATCGGTCAAAGTCGGCCACCATTTCGAACACCGAGTTGATGGGAGCTTCGATATCTTCGCGCACTGTAAACTGCATTGTGGTTCGGGGTTCTCTCGCTTTTCAGAACAGTATTTTGTCAGTCCAACGTATCCGCAAGCCAGTTCTGCAAAAGAAAATGCGCAATCGCTCCCTTGCGGGCTGGCAGCAAAACGGGGTGTTCGCCGGCAAAGGCCTGCATCATCTCGGATTTGGTAACCCACATCGCATCTTCGATTTCGACTGGATCGATGGTGATGGCGCGCGACAGCGCCTCACCGGCGCAGCCGAACATCAACGAGGCCGGAAACGGCCAGGGCTGGCTGGACAGATAACGGACCTCACCCACGGGCACCCCGGCTTCTTCCATCACTTCGCGTCGGACTGCAGCCTCAAGCGTTTCACCCGGCTCAACAAACCCTGCCAACAGCGAATACATCCCTTCTGGCCAGCCCGGCGAACGCCCCATCAGAACTGAATCGCCATGGGTAATCAACATGATGACGACCGGATCGGTACGTGGAAAATGCTGTCCACCACAGGACGGACAACTGCGCTGCCACCCCGCCTGCGCAAGTTCACTGGCTGCGCCGCACCGGGCGCAAAACCGATGCGTTTCGTGCCATGCAGTCACCGCCTTGGCCGAGGCCGCCAGTTCGGCGTCACGCGTCGACAAACGGGTCATGATCCGACGCAGTTCGGCAAAGACATGGCCGTGGGGCAAGTCCGGGTGCTGTTGCTCTGACTTATCAATAAAGCCTCCGACACCGGACACGTCCAACCCATCAGCCGTCCAGTCCGAAATATCAAAGGCAAACACAGGCGCGTTGTCTGACAGCCCCAGGAATACAGGCTGCTCGACAGAACCTCCTGGCCCGGTTTCGACCAGCTTATGTGACATCGCAATCAGCCCCAACTGATCCAGCGCCCCACCCTGAACCAAAACCTTACCGCGCCACAACAGCAGGCATTTTGCATCGGGATGCGTTCGCGCCCGCGCGACCGCATCAGCATCTCCACGAATATGCGCCGCACGATCCAGCCCCGAGCTACCAAACGTCACATATTCCGCGTTTTTCATAAGTTATCCTTAGGCTTGCTCCGCATAGGGCTGCCATGTCGGTCAATCAGTTGCAACGGTGTTTCACCCCCAAAATCACAGGTCGCCATCGAATGAACACAGCTAAGCCTTGCAATTCACTGTGATTAATCTTTTTGTTGAAAATGACTAAGACAAAACTGCCAAAAGTAGAAATTTGAAACCTTCCCCTTCTCTGCCATCGCAGACCGTGCAGATCCGAATACTGGCCACCACGGATCTTCATATGAACTTGAGGGGTTTTGATTACTATTCTGACACCCCTGAACCCACAATCGGCCTGACTCGAACCGCCAGCCTGATCCGTGAAGCCCGAACTGAGGCGCAGGCGGAAGGCTCAACCGTGCTGCTTTTTGACAACGGCGATTCGCTGCAGGGAACTCCGGTTGGGGACCTGGCCGCCGAGCAGGCTGATAAGCCGCATGCGCTGATGCAGGCCTTTGGCGCGTTAGAGTATGATGCGATCGGGTTGGGCAATCATGATTTCGGGTTCGGTCAAGATATACTGGACCGCATCCTTTCGCAGGCCCCCTGTCCGGTGGTTTGCAGCAATGTTCATCGCCCGGGTGCCAACGAGGTCTGGCAGGATCAGGCAGTTCTAACCCGCCGGGTTGAGGTCGCGGGGCACCAAGCCTCGCTAACCGTCGGCGTCTTCTCGGTCGTTCCGCCGCAGACCCGGAATTGGGAATCTCATCGGCTGGGTAATGACGTCCGGATAGACGACATTCTGACCTGCGCGCGCATTAAAGTGTCAGAGCTTCGATCCCACGGCTGCGACGTGATCATCGCGCTTGCCCATACGGGGCTGGGGTCCGTCGACCCCGCGCCCGATCTTGAAAACGCGATAATCCCCCTTGCCGCGATTGAAGGCATTGACGCCATCATCGCCGGGCACACGCATCTGACCTTGCCGGGGAAGTCACACGCTGGGCTGGAACACGTCGATGCCACTGGCGGTATGGTGCATGGCACACCTGTTGTCATGCCGGGATCTGCCGGATCTCATCTTGGCGTGATTGATCTGACGCTGTTTGCCTCGGCAGAAAAGGGCTGGTCGGTCGCGGCTCATCGCACTGAACTGCGCCCGGTCTCAGGTGCTGAACCTTCGGCCGAAGACACGCTGTTGGTGGCGCTATTTTCGGATGTGCATTCCGCAACACGAAAACGGGCCGACGAACCGATTGGGCATACGGATCAGCACCTGCACAGCTATTTCAGCTTTTGCGCCAAGGATCGAGGGCTTGCGATGGTGGCCGCAGCACAGGCTTCGGCCGTGCGCCAGATCCTGAAGGGCACACCCCATGAAGCGACACCATTGCTGTCTGCCGTAGCGCCTTCGAAATTCGGCGGTCGCGCCGGGCCTCGCTTTTACTCGGACATTCCTGCGGGCGTAATGCGCATGCGCCACGTGGCCGATCTGAACATCTTTCCAAACGAACTTCGTTCGGTCGCGGTGTCAGGAGAGCACATCAGAGATTGGCTTGAAATGTCTGCGGGCGTTTTCAATCAGGTGAAACCCGGCGCGCAAACTGAATTGGTCAATCCTGATCGAGCCGGACACAATTTCGATGTTCTGTTCGGGCTAAGCTACGTGATCGACCTCAGCGTACCGCCTCGGTTCGATGCGGAAGGGCGACTGGTAAATCCGGCATACCGGCGCATCTCAGATCTTCGTTTCCAGGGCCACGCAGTGACGGCCGAACACCGCTTTGTCGTTGCACTGAACAATTACCGCGCCAGCGGCGGTGGACATTTTCCGTTCATACAAGACGCCGAAGTCATCAACGTTCCAGCCTTGCCGATCCAACACGCGTTGAAGGGCTACCTGACCGGTGCAATGCCCACAGAATCGCTGGAACAAGGTCCCTGCCCATTCCGTTTTGCGCCCATGCCAGGGTCCACTGTCCTGTTGAAGACCGGTCCAAAGGCACAGCGTCATCTCGCGGACATCGCAGAGTTCAGCCCAAAGCTGGCTGGCACGGATGCCGAGGGGTTTTTGCACATACAACTGTCACTGTGACGGGTTGTCATCTCTGCGTGTCTTCCCTATATCAAAATTCGAGAGGTTGGCGCGGGCGAGCGCCTCGCCAACCTGGTCAGGTCCGGAAGGAAGCAGCCACAACGAGCCCCGCTTGGGTCGATGTCCAACCTCTCACTTACTTGAACCGCTAGCCGCAGGAGGGCTTTTATGATTGTAGCAAAAACCCTTCAGGCAAAGCGTTTCTGAGGCCGACCCTCACACCTGCCTGAACACATTACCGCTGGATGCGCGACCGCCATCCAGACGGATTGCTGTACCTGAACACAGGCAGAACAATGTCTTTTACACTTTCGGACCTGGGATGGTCCTCACACTTTGCCGCCCAACATGCGGCCAATCCTTCGTGCGTTCCCTTTCGCATCACAGCCGTTCACCGTGATCGTCTGATCGGTGCAAACATCAACGGTGAAACACCTCTGCTCACCCTGGCCCAGCCGACGGGCGACTTCGCCGTCGGCGACTGGGTATTGGCGGATGATCATAACCGCGTTCAACAGCTGCTGGAACGCCGCAGCCTTTTGAAACGCCGCGCCGCCGGAACCGGGGCCCAGGCTCAGTTGATTGCTGCTAATGTGGATGTGCTGTTCATCGTCAGTTCCTGCAATGCTGACTTCAATCTGGCCCGACTGGAACGGTATTTGGCTTTGGCACACCAGGCCGGGTGCTATCCGGTGATCGTTCTAACCAAGGCCGATACCTGCGCCGATCCTGATAATTTCTCCAAAGCAGCCGAGTCGCTGGCTCCGTTTTTGACCGTGCTGGCTATCAATGCTTTGGATGCCCTGGACGTGCAGCAAGTTCTGTCCTGGTGCTCCACCGGGCAGACTGCCGCAATGGTCGGCTCATCCGGTGTCGGCAAGACAACATTGGTCAACGCCATGACGGGCCTGGATGAGGCAACGTCCGGCGTTCGCGCGGACGACGCGCGCGGGCGGCACACGACAACTGCCCGCGCGTTGCATCCGATGCAGAACGGCGGATGGCTGGTCGATACACCCGGCATGCGGGCTTTGCGGTTGCTGGATGCGCAGGATGGCGTCGATGAGGTCTTTTCTGACATTCTGGAATTGGCTCAGACCTGCCGCTTTTCCGATTGTCAGCATCAGGCCGAGCCGGGCTGCGCCGTGCAGGATGCGATTGCAAACGGATCACTGGACACCGAGCGGTTGGAGCGCTGGCGAAAGCTGCGGCGCGAAGATGAAAGGAACTCGGAAACCGTTGCGCAGTCTCGTGCGCGCGACAAGGCCTTTGGTAAGATGGTACGATCGGTGATGCAGGACAAGAAATCCCGCAAAAAGCTGTAAGTACCGGCTCAGGCGATTAACCGGGGCCATATGGCCGCATTTCGGCGCGCAAATGCGCCGATGTGACCGACCTCGGCCAATCCAAAGTCTTTCGGCGACAACTGATGCCGGCGGGCTTTGGGACCGTAAAGATCGGCCAGGCGCCAAACCGCGTTCGGGGGCACCACCTGATCATCGTCCATTGTGAACAGATCGACGGGTGTTTCCGACGCAGCCCAACGGGCGTCTGGAAGGCTTTTGCCGATATCCGGCACATAGCTCAGCGCAGCGGTGCACCATTTGCGCCACTGCCAGTAGACACGTGCCGGAAGGTCCGAGCCGAACCCAAGTGCCTTGCCCGGCAGGTATCCCAATGCCTTAACCAGCAATGGCGGGTGGGCATACCAGAACATTGTCGCCAGTGCGCGATACGGCCAGGGGTGGTCGGATACCGTCACCAAACCTGAACAGACACAGATCATCCGGTCGATCTGCTCAATATCGGGCTGAATTGGCCCCAGCATTCCACCCACCGAATGGCCAATGCTCCACTGCTGGGCGGCGGGAAATCTGCGCCGCATTTCGGCGCGAGCAGCGGGCATGTCGATCAACGCCCAGTCAGCCATCGTGGCCTGCGAATCGCGCAGGCGCCCGTGTAGAGAGTGGCCAAAATCGCGATAGTCATAGGTCAGACAGGCCATACCCTGTTCTTCCACCAACCACCGCGCAAAATGCTGGTAATAGTCGCGCGGTACGCCTGTGGCTGCATGGACTACAACCGCCACATCAGGTGCCGAGGCAGGCATATACAGCCGTGCCGACAGTTCGGCCTCTCCGGCAGAAAACGTGAAATCTTCGGTCAAAACGACCGGAGTGTTGTCCAACATGGTGCCCTCGCAAGCATCTGAACTATTCGGTTCACATATGGCATATCGGCGCTTTTGCGCGACTAGAGTCAACAGATTTTCAAAGTGACCAAGCGTCCACTTGAACGATGGAAAACAGCCCGCTTGACTCAAGCCACCTACAACCGCTAGCGATGAGGTGATGGTTCTCGTCCTTATATTGGGGCGGGATGAAAAGGGAACTCGGTGCGGTCCAGCCCGGCAATGCCGGAACAGACCAAGGCCGCGACTGCCCCCGCAACTGTAAGCGGTAAGCAATGCCGAAATACCACTGGCCGAAAGGCTGGGAAGGTCGGCAAAGCAATGACCCGCAAGTCAGGAGACCTGCCATCAAAGTAAAAACCGAAACTCGGGCGGGGTGTCCGGGCAGGTCTTCAGTACGCTGAGTTCCCTGTTCCACGTCCCCCGCTCACCGCGCGGAGGGCGCATTATGATCTGGAAGACAACGACCCACGAATTCACCGCCACCCTGTGCCAGAAAACGGGGAAAACATGCCCCGCATTGGCCCAAATGGCTCGGGCATTGGCCGAGGCGATGGCAACAGCACAACCAATGACGACCAGCGAATTTGAGGTGGACGGCTCCAGCGAACTGACCCATTGCGATGAGGGTTGCACCGCACGGTTTCGCGCCAGCCCGGCCCGGATCAGGGTCTATTGCGGGGCAAACACGGGCGACTCGGCCGACACGTTGGACGAATACGCCGATATGATGTTCAACCCTGACTTTTCCACTCTGCCTGCTGGTGTTTTGGCGGCCTTGCCTTGCGCCATGCTTCAGGCATCGGCCCTTGCACCGCGTCCATCGCATCAGGTTGTTCAACAAGCCACGGCCTGATCCTAGTTCACCGATCGCTCTGGGCCGGTTTCATGGCCCAAGCCATCTGCTCATCCGTTTCCACCGCGCATGGTCGGGCCAAGCGCAGCCGGTTTAGCGCGTGGTTTGGATCTTCACCGCTTTCCACCATGAGCCTCAGCGCGACCATCCCCGACCGCCCACAACCGCCCCGGCAATGCACCAGCACGCGTCCACCGTCGGACAGCACCTGCCGGGCGGCTGCGCTGGCGTCGGGCCAAAGAGTTTCGATTGGCAGGGGCGGCGTGCCAAAATCCTCGACCGGAAGATGCACCCAGGTCGCGGACCTGCTTTGAACGTCTCGACCAAAACCGCCTGCGCCGACCTGCCGCATCTCGGCCTCGGTGGTCATTGAAATCACCAGATCGGGGTTCCAGTCCTGTATCACCCTCAGATCATCCACATACCCACTGCCGCCGCTAGGCAAGGGGGACAGCGCCAAGGTGCCTGTGCCAACAGGCAGCGCGTAGATTGCAAATTTTGCCAAAGCTTATGCTCCTACTGCCACCGGCCCACCAGATTTTGACAGCCTATTTATCCCGCTTACAGACGCTGTCCAAACCGAAATTCCACAAAGCATGCTGTGGACGCGGGCGGCCCGGGTCTCTACGCTGCATTTCTGACACGAATCTGACAGAGCAGACATGACCGAAACGCCCAGCCCCGCCTATCAGGTTCTTGCCCGCAAGTACCGCCCTGAAACCTTTGCAGATCTGGTTGGACAGGACGCAATGGTGCGCACGCTGAAAAATGCGTTCGAAGCGGATCGGATCGCGCAGGCCTTTATCATGACCGGTATTCGCGGCACCGGCAAAACCACCACTGCCCGGATTATCGCCAAAGGTATGAACTGCATCGGTCCCGATGGTGAAGGCAAGCCAACGACCGAACCTTGTGGTCAGTGCGAGCATTGCGTTGCCATCATGGAAGGCCGGCATGTCGACGTGATGGAGATGGACGCCGCCAGCCGCACCGGCGTGAACGATATCCGCGAGATCATCGACAGCGTTCGCTATCGTGCCGCCAGTGCGCGTTATAAGATTTACATCATCGACGAAGTTCACATGCTGTCGACCAGCGCTTTCAATGCGCTGCTCAAAACGCTTGAGGAACCGCCCGAACATGTAAAGTTCATCTTTGCGACGACCGAAATCCGCAAGGTCCCGGTGACAGTGCTGTCGCGCTGCCAGCGGTTTGACCTGCGCCGGATCGAACCCGAAGATATGATCGGTCTGCTCAACAAGATCGCCGCGGCGGAAAACGCACAGATCGCCGAAGACGCGCTTGCTTTGATCACACGTGCGGCCGAAGGCTCTGCCCGCGATGCGACCTCGCTGTTGGATCAGGCGATCTCACATGGTGCAGGGGAAACCAGCGCCGATCAGGTTCGGGCAATGTTGGGCCTTGCAGATCGCGGGCGCGTGCTGGATCTGATGGACATGATCCTGCGTGGCGATGCGGCTGGGGCATTGACTGAGTTGAGCGGCCAGTATGCCGAAGGGGCCGACCCGCTGGCCGTGCTGCGCGATCTGGCCGAGATCACCCATTGGGTTTCCGTGGTCAAAATCACGCCCGATGCCGCCGATGACCCCACCGTCTCACCGGATGAACGTGCGCGCGGTCAACAGATGGCCGAGGCGCTGCCGATGCGGGTGTTGACGCGGATGTGGCAGATGTTGCTGAAAGCGCTGGAGGAGGTCTCTGCAGCACCCAACGCGATGATGGCCGCCGAAATGGCAATCATTCGTCTGACTCATGTGGCCGATTTGCCAAGCCCCGAAGAACTTATCAAACGACTACAGGATGCGCCTCCACCCCCACCGAACGGGGGACCTGGCGGTGGTGTGGCTGTGCCAACTCATGCACCTACGCAGGCGACTTCCTCTACGCATCTCTCGGCCCAGCGCGGGCCGGCAGGGGCACCCACCGCAGCGCTTGCTCAGGACATCCAGACCGCGCTGGCACGCTATCCAACCTTCGAACACGTGGTCGAGTTGATCCGCACCAACCGGGACGTAAAACTGTTGGTTGAGGTCGAAAACGGTGTGCGTCTCGTCTCGTATTCCCCGGGACGGATCGAGTTCACGCCGACGGACAAAGCGCCGACCGATCTGGCGCAAAGGCTTGGTTCAGCCTTGCAACGCTGGACCGGAAACCGATGGGCCGTCTCAATCGTGGCCGATGGGGACGCGGCAACAATCGCCGAGGTTCGAGACGCGGCTGATCTGGCGTTGAAAGCGCAGGCCGAACAACACCCATTGGTTCAAGCCGTTCTGATGCAGTTTCCCAAAGCGCGCATCAAACGGATCGAAACCCCGGAGGAACGCGCCGCCAAGGTAGAAACCGAAGCACTGCCTGAGGTCGAAGACGAATGGGACCCGTTCGAGGAGGATTAACACCTGCACTTTGCACACATCGATGCGGTCTATTACGAAGCATGCGAAGTATTTAACCCTGGCTGGGATGGCGAACCGGTTAGCGAATTGGTCGAAGCAGTTGCTCTCACCTTGCATCCGGTATCCATGGTCTTGCTGGTGTTGTCTGCTATAGCAATCTGGCGCGGAAACCTATGGATCGCATTGGCGACGTCCTTCGCTTGGGCGATTTGGGCGGCTCACATTTTTGTCGACGACTTGATGGATGACTCGCGTAGATCGGCGGCAGACATCGGGTGCATCGGTCATTCCAGCCTGATCATAGGGCTGACAATTGCGCTATGTGCGTCGATGACACTTTACGCTGTATATGTTCGCCTAAGGCGATCACAATTTAGGAGACAGTAAATGCTCAAAGGACTCGGCGGTCTGGGCGATATGGCCAAGATGATGAAATCCGCACAGGATTTGCAGACCAAGATGACGGATATGCAGGAAGAGCTGAACAACATGATGGTTGTGGGCGAATCCGGTGCGGGGCTGGTGAAGGCTACCGCCACCGCAAAAGGCGAGCTGAAGGGTTTGGACATCGATCCGTCGATCTTCAACGGCGACGATAAAGAGGTTGTCGAAGATCTGATTCTGGCCGCTATCAAGGACGCGCAAACCAAAGCGGCCGAGCGCTCTCAGGCCGAGATGGCAAGGCTGACCGAAAGCATGGGTCTGCCCGCAGACATCAAGCTGCCGTTCTGATAGACACTCCTGACGACCCAAAGGCCGGGCACCCCTGTCCGGCCCTTTTGCAGGAGCACACGCCGTGAGTTCGAACAGCGATATCGACAATCTGATCGACCTGATGGCCAAACTGCCCGGCCTCGGCCCCCGCTCGGCCCGCCGCGCAGTGCTGCACCTGATCCGAAAGCGCGCCCTGCTGCTGACGCCCCTGTCGGACGTAATGCAGCAGGTGGCTGCCACCGCCCGCGAATGCCTGAATTGCGGCAACGTAGGCACGACAGATATCTGTGACATTTGCGATAGCGAGGATCGTGCAACCGGAGAGTTGTGCGTGGTCGAAGATGTGGCTGATCTCTGGGCGATGGAACGCGCTGCAGTTTTCAAGGGTCGCTATCACGTTTTGGGCGGCACATTGTCGGCTCTGGATGGGGTCGGACCGGACGAACTGCGCATTCCCCGACTCAAGGATCGGGTGATGGCCGAAGGGATTTCTGAGGTCATTCTGGCCCTAAATGCCACTGTCGATGGCCAGACCACCGCCCACTACATCGCGGATCAGTTGGAGGGACAGGTCCGCCTGACCTCACTGGCGCAGGGTGTTCCGATTGGGGGCGAGCTTGATTATCTGGACGACGGGACGATTACGGCGGCGCTGAGGGCACGAAAAGAACTCTGAGTCTTGCGATACGGCGACAACCGGAAAGGATTCGCCTCTTCCGGTTGCACACCAAGGTCTGTTCCGATTGTCAGGTGTAAGCACCCGACGAATACGTCAATTCATAGGAATGGCTGTATATCTCGAAGACGATACCAAATGGGTCTTCGACGTAGACCATGCGATAGGGTTTCTCACCGGGATAATAGTATCGGATCGGCATCCGTTGTTTGCCGCCAGCCGCCACGATTTTTTCTACCAAGCCTTCGACATCCGGGTCCTGGACGCAAAAATGAAACGTACCGTTCTGGCGAAAGTCGATATTGTTTTCAGGCACATAGTTCCCGTGAAACTCGAAAAGTTCAAAACCAACGCGATCAGCGGTCGCGAGATGCGCAATACGCAGTTTTTTCCATTCCGGACCAAACACATCAGTGCACATGACACCGATATCCGTGTCATCCTCTACCACGTCCGTTGGTGGCATGATTACGTAAAAACCAAGGACTTCAGAGTAGAACTTTACAGCCTCGTCAACGTTTGGGACGGACAATCCGATGTGAGAAAATGTTCTTGGATGTTGCGGCATGGCACGCTCCTTAATTTTATGGGGCGAAAACTATTGTGCCACAGCCGAGTTTCAAGCGTTTGCCCTGTGAGGCATAGCCGGGTTCCGCTGTGCACATAGGTCTTTGTTCGCGGCCGCATTAATCAAGAATGGCCTTTGCCTCTTGCACGCGGCGTGTACTATGGCTGCGACCTTATCCATTTGATATTGGAAACTGTTATGAAACGCCTATTTGCCCTCGCGCTTGCCGCCTTTACAGCCACCGCCGCGTTTTCGCAGGAACTGATCGACAAAGGCTTTGTCGAGGGCTGGAACATTATGATGGACCCAGCGCTCGGAAACGGCTGTCTGATTCAAACGATCTACCAAGACCTCTCGGTCGTGCGGTTGGGCTATGATGCGCTGGATAATCGCGGGTATTTCGCCGTCTACAACAAGGCGTGGGGCGATATCAAACAGGGCGAGAGTTATCCGATCCGGTTCGATCTGGACGGCAAAAGCTATGACGCCACGGCCATCGGCTTCAATCAGCGTGACGTGCCTGGCGCGACTGTGTTTTTCACCGACCGCAGCTTCGTCAACGCAATTGCCCAGAACAAGACCATGACGGTTTACAACCCTGCGGGTGAGACGGTGATGGCGATTGATCTGAAAGGTACGGCCAAAGCGCTGGAATATGCGCGAGAGTGCCAGAACAGGAAACTCTAACGAATCGGATCGAAAAGCGCGTCTTTGGCCGTACAATCGCGGATCACGTCACGACCACAGGGAACGGGTTCAAGGTCGCGCGACAGGCACAGTCGGACCTCTTCTATATAGCCCTGCTTGCAGGTCACTGTGATCATATCGCGCTCAAGGCCGGGGTTGGCTTTCAGAAAGGCTTCTTCCACGACCGATGCAGGCAGTTTGACCGAGGCGTCCAGCTTGCGGAATACCTGAGGACGCTCAACCGCCTCATACGCCTGCCGGGACAGCGCATAATAGTCGGACGCACTGAGGCCCGAGCAGGTTCCATGCTTTTTCCATTGATGCCACGCCAGACCGGAACTGCCCTGAATATCGGTCATTTTGCGTGACATAGCCCGCGATGGCGGCGCCTCGGGCGTACGGCAGAAGGCGGGCCAGCCCTGATGGTACTGAGGCCACAGACCATGCAGGATCCAGCCATGGTCATGCCGGGTGTCGCATTGATCCGATCCGCGCGCGTCGCCTTCGCGGGCGCACCAGTTTGGCGACCAGCTAAGCGACAAGACGTAGTAGTCAAACTTGCCTGCCTTTTCGCCATCGCCCAGCGCCGCCATTGCACCGAAAATCCACGAAACCAGCCCCAAAACAACCCAGCGCATTCGCCTCTTCCCTTCTTGCCTTGGCGCGACTATATACGGACCAAGTTCCCCGACAACGGAAACCTGCCCCAAAAAAAGGGGCCGCCGAATTCCGGCGACGGGAAAGATGTATTTATAGGAGACGGGCTGATGGCAAAACCGCTTATGGCCAAGGCAACAGCCGTATGGCTGGTGGACAACACCACGATCAGCTTCAAGCAGATCGCGGATTTCGTAGGCATGCACGAGCTTGAGGTGCAGGGCATCGCGGACGGCGATGTGGCCGCTGGCGTGAAAGGCTTTGACCCCATCGCCAACAACCAGCTGACCCAGGACGAGATCGACACCGCGCAGAACAACCCGCTGCACAAGCTGAAGCTCAAGTTCAACCCCGCTGCAAGCGGCGAGGAAAAGCGTCGCGGTCCGCGCTATACCCCGCTGTCCAAGCGTCAGGACCGTCCGAACTCGATCCTGTGGCTGGTCAAGTTCCACCCGGAACTCAGCGACGGTCAGATCGCCAAGCTGGTGGGCACCACTAAGCCGACCATCCAGTCGATCCGTGAACGGACCCACTGGAACATTTCCAACATGCAGCCGATCGACCCCGTTGCCCTGGGCCTGTGCAAACAGTCCGAGTTGGACGCGATCGTGCAGAAGGCCGCAGCCAAGAAAGCTGCCGAAGGTGGCGTCATGAGCGATGACGAGCGCCGCAAGCTGGTCTCGACCGAACAGTCGCTGGAAATGGACGCGGCGCCGAAGATCCCGACTGCCATCGAAGGTCTGGAAACCTTCTCGCTGTCGGACGAGCCTGCGGAAGAGAAAGAAGAAGAACCAATCCTCGACGCGGACAGCTTCTTCAACCTGCCCAAAGGCGGTGCCGACGACGAAGACGAAGACGATCCGCGCCCCTAAAGCACAGACAGCCCCGGCCTGAACGGACCGGGGCTTTTTTACGAGAAAACCATGCTGAACGTTCTTTCCAAACTATTTGGACCGCATCGCGCCGTTTCGATCTATGCCTTCCTGAAGACCTGGGGTTTGCCCATGGCAGGCGGTGTTGGTCTTGTTGCCGTCGCTGCTGGTTTGCTGATCTTCAACGACAGCGGCGAGCACGAGCATGAGGCATTCATGACCGTCAACGTCTTGTCAGCGACACCCATCAACGGGGACCTCAAGAACGGCGTCATTGCTTCGGTCCGGCTGCCGGACGGGTCTGCGACCTCGATCACTTCAACCGACGCTCCGGTCTCACAAACCGTTGGCACGACAGCCTGCATCGAGAAACGTGTGTACGTGGACAGTGGCGAGGCCCGGTATCGGTTCAAACTGCCACGCCACTGCGAAGCAGGATAAGAAAAGCCGCCCGATAAGAACACCGGACGGCTTTGGTTTCAGATCATCTGGAACAGGATGCCGGCGGTGATGGCCCCGATAATCCCCAGTCCCAAATAGGTCGCAAAAACCCTCGGTTTGATCAATGACCAGACGGCGGCCATCGCTGGGATCGAACTGACGGCACCCGCGACCATGAATGACATCGCGGCCCCAGCGCTCATCCCCTGTTCCATCAGGCCTGCCAGCAGCGGCGGCGCGACGTAGGAGTTCAGGTAAGCGGGCATCCCGACCAACGCGGCAATGACAATGGGTACAACACCGTCACCGCCGACAACGCGCGCGATCAGATCGGCGGGCACATAGCTGACCAACAGCGCCTCAAGCACATAGGCCAGAGCCAACCATTTCAACAGAAACAGGCTGTTGTGAATGAACTCGGACCGGAAGCGCTGACGACGCTCGGGTACCTGCCAGAACTTCCAGACAGGTTTGTCCTCTGTTTTAGGTCCGCATCCGCAGCCAGCCGGTTTGTGCTCGCGCAGAGGCTGGGCAAACGCACCACCTCGCATCAGGGCACGGACGGCAAAGCCCCCAAACAGACCCAATGCGACAGCTGCAATGGCCTTGCCGATTGCAAATGGCCAACCCAATGCGCCTGCCGTGATCAACAGGGTAGGTGGATCAATCAAGGGCGAGCTGAGCCAGAACGCCATGACAGCCGACAATGGCGCACCAAGCGCCAGCAGACCAGCAATAAACGGAATGACTTCGCAAGAACAGAACGGTGCGAGGCCGCCGAAGACTGCGGCCAGAAAGATCATCCGCGTCTCGCGCCCCTCAAAGGCGCGCGCAACCATCACTTCGGCACCTGTCGCCTTGAGGTAAGACAGCAGCAAGACGGCGAACAGAATGTACTGGCCCGTATGGGCAAGGGCTTTACCCGCAAAGGTTACAACCTCTCCCCAATTGCCGGGGTCAAGGACAGCCACAAGCGCCAGAATGGCCACGATCACCGCCCATGGGGTTTTGATCAGATCAACGGCCACCTTTGCCGGTGCCTTTGGGTTTTGTGTCAGCTCAGCCATCGTTCGCAGCCTTTCCCACTTCGTCCGCGCAGCATTCGCTAAGAATGAACTGCGCGAGGCCTCTCAATTCTTCATAATTTGCGCGGTTGATGGTGGCGCGCCCGATTTTCTCTTGCTCGACAACACCGCCGGCCGCGAGAAACCGCAGGTGATGGGCCAATGTCGAAGGCGCAATGCCTGTGCGGTTCTGGATTTCCCCAACGGTCAACCCCGCCTCACCAGCCCGAACCAATGTCTTGAGAACCTTCAGTCGCGCTTCAGAGCCCATGGCCGAGAATCCTGCTGCAGCTGTTTCCCACATCTGACTTCTCCATTAAACTAAATTTCTAGTTATTTAGGTGAGTCGTTCTTTTTCGTCAAGCGCCTTGTTCACGAATTCTCGAGACGAGATTAAGTCCAGATTGCCCTCGCCTTAAGTCCACCCTATAAGGCGCTATGGGAATATCGGTCGACACATTCTTTCTGGAATTGAACGGACAGGGCACGCTGCAGGCGCAGATCCAGCAGATGATTGCCGAAGGCATCCTGTCTGGCCGGTTCCACGTTGGGGAAAAGCTGCCCTCGTCTCGTAAACTGGCGGCACACCTAGGTGTTAGCCGGATCACGGTGACATTGGCGTATACGGAACTTCTGGCCAATGACTACCTGACTGCCAAAGGCCGGTCGGGGTATTTCGTCTCGCAAAACGCGCCCGTGCCACCCAAGTATTCGCCTGTGCAAAAACGCGATGAAAATGTCGACTGGGACACGGCACTCGCACGCAGGTTCTCGGACGGGGACGTGCTGCCCAAGCCCAGTAATTGGCGCGATTACAAATACCCTTTCATCTATGGTCAGGCAGATCGGAAATTGTTTGACCACGCCAACTGGCGTCTCTGCGCGGTCCGCGCGTTGGGTCACAAGGATTTTGCATCCCTGACCGGGGACTACATGGATCAGGATGATCCGCTGCTGATCGAATTCATCGCCCGTCACACGTTGCCGCGCCGTGGAATCGCCGCCCGCCCCGAAGAGATCTTGATCACTATGGGCGCGCAAAACGCACTGTGGCTGGCCTCACGCATTCTTTTGAACCGCAACCGCACAGCGGTGATTGAAGACCCCTGTTACTATGCGCTGCGGGATCTGTTGAATCACTCCGATTGCAAGGTGTCGCCACTGGCCGTCGACAGCGACGGCCTGACCCCGGATGCGCTACCTGACGAAACAGACGTAATTTTCACCACCCCCAGCCATCAAAGCCCGACAACGGCAACCATGCCCGTTGAACGCCGCTACGAGCTGCTGAAACGCGCCCGCGAACTGGACGCCATGGTGGTCGAGGACGATTACGAGTTTGAAATGGCCTTTCTGGGATCCCCGTCCCCGGCCCTCAAGTCAATGGATCGCGACGGACGGGTGATCTATGTGGGCAGCTTCTCGAAGTCGCTGTTTCCCGGATTGCGGCTAGGCTACATTGTTGGGTCCGAGCCCTTTATCCGCGAGGCACGAGCCTTGCGTTCTTTGGTGCTGCGCCACCCGCCGGGCCATATCCAGCGCACTGCGGCCTATTTCCTGTCACTGGGCCATTACGATGCTCAGATTCGGCGTATGTCCAAGACCCTTGCCCGGCGCCGCGAAGCGTTGGATGCTGCAGTCGAACAGTACGGGCTTACCGCTGCCGGACGCGGAATCATGGGCGGCTCGTCTCTTTGGATGTCGGCCCCCGAGCGTGTGGACACGACGAAACTTGCCCAAAAGCTGCAGAGCCAGGGCGTCCATATCGAACCAGGTGCCCCGTTCTTCAATGGGTTGCACCGACCGCACAACTTCTATCGCCTTGGATACTCGTCCATTGGCCGGGACCGCATCGGGCCGGGGGTGAAACTGATCGCGGATGCCATCCGATCCGCCTAGCACGACTCTGGACATATCCCGCCTAACGTTCTGGCCCTAACGCCGCTTCGCCCCTTGCGCCAAAACCGTATCAAAGGCGGGTGCTGTGCCCGAACCTTTCTTCAATTGTGCGGAGAACACTCAGATGAAAATGACCACTGAAGAGGCCTTTGTTAAGGTTCTGCAAATGCACGGTATCGAACATGCGTTCGGTATCATCGGCTCGGCGATGATGCCGATCTCGGATATCTTCCCGGCTGCAGGCATCAATTTCTGGGACTGCGCCCACGAAGGTTCCGGCGGCATGATGGCGGACGGCTACACCCGTGCCACCGGCAAGATGTCGATGATGATCGCGCAGAACGGCCCCGGCATCACCAACTTCGTCACCGCCGTCAAAACCGCATACTGGAACCACACCCCTGTTCTGCTGATCACTCCGCAGGCTGCCAACAAGACCATCGGTCAGGGTGGCTTCCAGGAAATGGAACAGATGCGCATGTTTGCGGACTGTGTTGCCTACCAGGAAGAACTGCGTGACCCCAGCCGTGTCGCCGAAGTTCTGAACCGCGTCATCCTGCAAGCCAAGCGTGCCTCGGCACCTGCTCAGATGAACATCCCGCGCGACATGTGGACTCAGGTCATCGACATCGAGCTGCCCAAGATCGTCGAATTCGCCGCGACTGCTGGCGGCAACGAAGCACTGGACGAAGCCGCAGCCCTGTTGTCCGACGCCAAATTCCCGGTCATCCTGAACGGTGCTGGTGTTGTTCTGTCCGGCGCGATCCCTGCGTCAGCCGAATTGGCCGAACGTCTGACCGCACCGGTCTGCGTTGGCTATCAGCACAACGACGCCTTCCCCGGCTCGCACCCGCTGTTTGCTGGCCCGTTGGGCTATAACGGTTCGAAAGCCGGTATGGAACTGATCGCCAAAGCGGACGTTGTTCTGGCTCTGGGCACTCGTCTGAACCCGTTCTCGACCTTGCCTGGTTACGGCATCAACTACTGGCCGACCGATGCCAAGATCATTCAGGTTGACCTGAACCCTGATCGTATCGGCCTGACCAAAGATGTGACCGTTGGCATCGTCGGCGACGCCAAGAAAGTGGCCGAAGGTCTGCTGGAACGTCTGGGCGACAACGCCGGTGAAGCAGGTCGCGAAGACCGCAAGAACCTGATCGCCACCACCAAATCGGCTTGGGCGCAAGAACTGAGCTCGCTGACCCACGAGAACGACGATCCGGGCACCACCTGGAACGAGCGTGCACGTGCCGCTAAGCCCGACTGGATGAGCCCCCGCATGGCATGGCGCGCAATTCAAGCGGCGCTGCCGACCGAGGCAATCATCTCGTCCGATATCGGCAACAACTGCGCCATCGGTAACGCGTACCCGTCCTTCGAAGAAGGCCGCAAGTACCTGGCCCCTGGTCTGTTTGGCCCCTGTGGTTACGGCCTGCCTGCCGTTGTTGGCGCGAAAATTGGTTGCCCGGACGTTCCGGTTGTCGGTTTCTCGGGTGACGGCGCATTTGGTATCGCTGTGAACGAACTGACCGCGATTGGCCGCGAAGAATGGCCCGCCGTGACCCAGATCGTTTTCCGCAACTACCAGTGGGGCGCTGAAAAGCGTAACTCGACCCTGTGGTTCGACGACAACTTCGTTGGCACCGAACTGGACCAACAGGTCTCTTATGCCGGTATCGCAACCGCATGTGGTCTGAAAGGCGTCGTTGCACGCACTCAGGACGAGCTGACCGCGGCCCTGAACCAGGCGATCATCGACCAGAAAAATGGCATCACCACTCTGATCGAAGCCATGATCAACCAGGAACTGGGCGATCCCTTCCGCCGCGACGCCATGAAAAAGCCGGTCCGTGTTGCCGGTATCGACGCGGCTGACATGAATACGTCGGCCGGGGCATAATCGCGTGAAGCCACTACGCACAATTCTCGGAGCTGCTAGCAGCTCCGACAAGATCATCGCCCTCGCTGAGGGCGATGATCCACGTGTTGTTGAAGGTGCTTTGAAGGCCCGCAAGGAAGGTGTCGCGCGCATCATTCTGGTTGGTGACAAAGCCAAAGTAACTGCCCTGCTGGCCGAACAGGCTGGTCAGGATGTCGACGGCATCGAAATCCACGATCCATCGGACTCTCCCCATGCCGAAGCGTTTGCAGCTGAGCTTTTTGAGCGGCGCAAGCACAAGGGCATGACGCCTGAAAAGGCTGCCGAAGAAATCAAACACCGCCTGAACTATGCCGCGATGCTGGTTCATACCGGTAATGCCGACGGAACCGTCGGCGGAGCTGTTGAGACCACGTCGGCCACAGTGCGCGCCGCTTTGCAGATCATCGGCAAAGCGCCCGACGCAGCCATGGTTTCCAGCTTTTTCCTGATGCTCTACTGCCGCGATCACCACACGGTCCGCGGAGCGCACATCTTTGCCGATTGCGGCCTGGTTGTTGATCCGAACGAACAGGAATTGGCCGAAATCGCCCGGGCATCTGCCGCGTCTTTCAAGGCGCTGACGCATGAGACACCCCGCGTTGCGATGCTGTCCTTTTCCACCGGCGGCAGCGCCAATCATCCGAAAGTCACGAAGGTCAGCGAGGCCACGCAGATTGCAAAATCGGCCGACCCCGATCTGTTGATCGACGGCGAGCTGCAGTTTGACGCCGCATTCGTCCCCGAGGTGGCTGCAAAGAAAGCCAAGGACTCGCCTCTGCGCGGCGAGGCAAATGTCTTTGTGTTCCCGAACCTCGACGCAGGCAACCTTGGCTACAAGATCGCGCAACGTATTGGGGGTGCCGAAGCAATCGGCCCGGTCCTTCAGGGACTGGCGAAACCGGCCAACGACCTTTCACGCGGATGCTCCGCCGAGGACGTTCTGCACATGATCGCGGTTACGGCCGTGCAAGCAGAAACATCCAAAACCCGGACAGACGCCTCGTAAATCCGGCTAAAGCGAAATACTGTTTCGATTGATCTCTGCTCATGAGAATAATCGGATCAAAAGCCACAGGGACCAGAAATGAACCAGCCAATCATTAATACCTCTCCCAAGGTCTCTGACGAGGTCAGAAAAACAACGTGCTACATGTGCGCCTGCCGCTGCGGCATCAACGTACACATGAAGGACGGCAAGGTTGCCTATATCGAAGGCAACCGCGATCACCCGGTTAACAAGGGCGTCCTGTGCGCCAAGGGCTCGGCAGGGATCATGCAGGTCAATGCCCCGTCCCGCTTGCGCGCCCCACTGAAACGCGTCGGGCCGCGTGGCTCGGGCAAGTTCGAAGAGATCAGCTGGGACGAGGCGCTGGACATCGCCGTTGGCTGGCTCAAGCCGATCCGCGAGGATAACCCCGAAAAATTGGCGTTTTTCACCGGCCGGGACCAGAGCCAGAGCTTCACCAGCTTCTGGGCGCAAAACTTTGGCACCTGCAACTATGCGGCCCATGGTGGTTTTTGCTCGGTCAATATGGCCGCAGGCGGCATCTACACGATGGGTGGAGCATTCTGGGAATTCGGCCAGCCCGACTGGGATCACACCAAGCTGTTCATGCTGTTCGGTGTTGCCGAAGACCACGACAGCAACCCGATCAAGATGGGCATCGGCAAGATCAAAGCCCGTGGCGCACGGGTGATCGGCGTCAACCCGATCCGCTCGGGCTATAACGCGGTTGCTGACGATTGGGTCGGGATCACTCCTGGTACTGATGGGTTGTTCATCCTGTCGATGATCCACGTGCTGATGAAGGCCGGCAAGATCGATCTGGACTATCTCAGCCGTTACACCAACGCGCCGGTTCTGGTCGACGCGTCCGAAGGCCCCACAAAAGGTCTGTTCCTGCGCGATGAGAACGGCAAACCGCTGGTTGTTGATCGCAACACGGGCGAACTGACGGCGTTTGACAAACCGGGGGTCCGCCCCGACCTGTCGGCGACCTTTGAGAAGGATGGCGTCACCCACCGGCCCGTGTTCCATCTGATGGCCGAACGCTACCTCAGCGACGAATACGCGCCCGAGAACATCGCCGAGCAGTGTGGCATCCCCGCCACCCGTATCCGCGCCATCGCGGGCGAGTTGGCCCGCGTTGCCTTTGACGAGGCGTTCGAGTTGGAGCGCGAATGGACTGATTTCCGCGGCGAAAAACACACCAAGATGATCGGTCGCCCGGTTGCAATGCACTCGATGCGCGGTGTCTCGGCTCATGCCAACGGTTTCCAGACCTGCCGCGCACTGCACGTGTTGCAGATCATCCTTGGCACAGTCGAAGTCCCCGGCGGCTTCCGCTTCAAACCGCCCTATCCCAAACCGGTCGAGGCGCACCCGAGACCGCACTGCAAGGTGACCCCGAACACGCCGCTGGACGGCCCGCATCTGGGCTTTGTTCAAGGGCCAGAGGATCTGGCGCTGAAGGCAGACGGCAGCCCGGCGCGGATCGACAAGGCATTTACGTGGGACAACCCGATGTCCAGCCACGGGCTGATGCATATGGTGATCTCGAACGCACATGCGGGCGATCCCTACAAGATCGACACGCTGTTCATGTACATGGCCAACATGTCCTGGAACTCATCCATGAACACCAAAGGTGTCATGGAAATGCTGACGGACAAAGATGAAAACGGCGATTACGTAATCCCGCATATCATCTATTCCGACGCTTATTCGTCGGAGATGGTGGCCTATGCCGACCTGATCCTGCCGGATACCACGTATCTGGAACGGCATGACTGTATCTCGCTGCTTGATCGCCCGATCTGCGAAGCGGATGCCGCAGCCGACGCAATTCGCTGGCCGGTGATTGAGCCCGACCGGGATGTCAAAGGTTTCCAATCAGCGCTGGTCGAACTGGCCAACCGCATGGGCCTGCCGGGCTTCACCAACGAAGACGGCAGCGCCAAATGGACAGATTACGCCGACTATATCGTCAACCACGAGCGCAAGCCCGGCATCGGCCCACTTGCCGGTTTCCGTGGTGAAAACGGCGACAAGGAAGGCCGCGGCGAGGTCAACCCCGATCAGCTGAACCGCTATATTGAAAACGGCGGCTTCTACGTGGCCCATATTCCCGAAGGCGCGGATTACTACAAACCATGGAACGCAGCCTATCAGGATTGGGCTGTCGGCATGGGCATCTATGACAGCCCGCAGCCATACCTGTTCCAGCTCTATTCCGAGCCGATGCGCAAGTTCCAGCTTGCCGCCGAAGGCCATGGCGAACGTCAGCCCCCGGAACACCTGCGGGAACGCATCAAAGAGACGTTGGACCCGATGCCCATCTGGTACGAAACCGACCAGGCCGGCAACGAAGGCTTCACTGTCAACGCTCTGACCCAGCGCCCCATGGCGATGTATCACAGCTGGGGCACCCAGAACGCATGGCTGCGCCAGTTGCACGGCCGCAACCCACTTTATGTTCCGACCAAGCTGATGCGCGAGAATGGCCTGAGCGACGGTGATTGGGCCAAGGTGACCTCGCCGCATGGAGAGATCACGGTTCCGGTCATGGAAATGGCGGCCCTGAACGAAAACACCGTCTGGACCTGGAACGCCATTGGCAAACGCAAAGGCGCATGGGCGCTGCAAGACGACGCGCCCGAGGCCACCAAGGGCTTCCTGCTGAACCACCTGATCCACGAACTGCTGCCGCCCAAGGGCGATGGTCTGCGGTGGGCAAACTCTGACCCGATCACCGGTCAGGCAGCCTGGTTCGACCTGAAAGTGAAGATCGAAAAAGCTGACGCGCCAACGGATGCGGAAAGCCAACCGGAATTCCCACCGATTGAATCTCCGGTCGGAACTGGACCGAAAGATTTGGCGTGGAAGGTAGGCAAATGATCCGATCCCTGCTTCATCTGGCTAAAAATATCCCCGGGTCTGGGGCAGCGCCCCAGCCCGCCATCACCACAAAAGCGGAGGCAAGGTAGTCATGACCCAGCTCCCCACATCCACCGACCGCAAGATGGGTCTGGTCATCGACCTGGACACCTGCGTTGGCTGCCACGCCTGCGTCATCTCATGCAAAGGCTGGAACACGGAAAACTACGGCGCGCCGCTATCCGATCAGGACGCGTACGGCGCCAACCCGTCCGGCACGTTCCTGAACCGGGTGCACTCTTACGAGGTGCAGCCTGCGGAAGGTCATGCCCAGCTGATCCACTTCCCCAAATCCTGCCTGCACTGCGAGGACGCACCTTGCGTCACCGTTTGCCCCACAGGGGCCAGCTACAAGCGGGTCGAGGATGGCATCGTTTTAGTCAATGAAAGCGACTGCATCGGTTGCGGCCTGTGCGCGTGGTCCTGCCCCTACGGCGCACGTGAACTGGATCAGGCCGAAGGGGTGATGAAGAAATGCACCCTCTGCGTTGACCGTATCTACAACGAAAACCTGCCTGAAGTAGACCGTGTTCCGTCATGCGTACGCACCTGTCCCGCAGGCGCGCGCCACTTCGGTGATCTGGGCGATGCGGACAGCGATGTCAGCAAACTGGTCGCCGAACGCGGTGGCATGGACCTGATGCCGGAAATGGGCACCAAACCCGTCAACAAATACCTGCCGCCACGGCCCAAGGACAACGTCGAAGATCAGATCGACATCCTGGCCCCGTTGCTGGCCCCGGTCGCTGAAGAGCCCAAAGGGTTCCTTAGCTGGCTGGACAAGACCTTGGAGAAGCTCTGATGCATCCAGCACCTTCCGTCATCATTTTCACCACCCTGTCGGGTCTTGGCTTTGGACTGTTGTTCTTTTTGAGCCTCGGTTTGCCAGACGTCTCTGGCTGGGTCGCTTTTGTCTTTTTCGCCATCGCCTACGCCCTGTCCGTTGGCGGCCTGATGGCGTCCACCTTTCACCTTGGCCACCCCGAGCGGGCTTGGAAAGCGTTTACGCAATGGAAGACCAGCTGGCTCAGCCGCGAAGGCTGGTGCGCGGTCATCGCTCTGATCGTCATGGGGCTTTATGCGATTGGCGTGATCTTCCTAGGCCAGCGCTGGAGCCTTCTTGGCTGGATCGGTGCGCTGTTTTCGCTGCTGACCGTATTTACCACGTCGATGATCTACACGCAGCTCAAAACCATTCCCCGCTGGAATATGAACCTGACTCCGGCCATGTTCCTCAGCTTCAGCCTTGCGGGCGGCGCGCTGTTGGCCGGGCAGGTCCGAGTGGCACTGCCGCTACTGCTGATCGCTGCTTTGGTGCAGATCCTGTACTGGAAAAAGGGCGACAAAGCACTGGAGGAGTCCGGCACAAATCTGGGCACGGCAACCGGATTGGGCGATCGCGGCACAGTGCGTGCATTCGAGCCTCCTCATACCGGCACCAACTATTTGCTGCGTGAATTCGTTCACGTCGTTGGCCGCAAGCATGCCGAAAAACTGCGCATAATCTCGTTTGCGTTGGCGTTTGTTCTGCCGGTTATCCTGCTGCTGTTGCCATTCGGTCATTTCTTCGCGCTGCTGGCTGTGCTGTCCCATCTGGCCGGTGTTGCGACGTCACGCTGGCTGTTCTTCGCACAGGCCGAGCATGTCGTCGGGCTGTATTACGGAAAACGGTAGGGGGCTCTGCCCCCGTCGCGGCAAGCCGCGACTCCCCCGGGATATTTTTGGCCAGATGAAGTCTGGATCCGGAACAAAAAAAGGCGGCGCTCGAGGTTCGAGGCCGCCTTTTTCTTTCTTGAATTCGCCTTAGATAAGGCCTGCGTGCTGAAGCGCCGCGTCGATCGCCGATTTGGTGCTGCTTTCCAGCCCGGACAGGGGCGAGCGGACTTCTTCGCTGCACAGGCCCAATTTGCTGAGCGCGTATTTGGCGCCTACAAGACCGGGCTCGATAAAGATCGCTTCGTGCAGGGGCATCAGGCGGTCCTGATACTCCAACGCTTTGGCATAGTCGCCGTTCAGCGTCGCCTGCTGGAATTCGGCACATAGTTTGGGCGCGACGTTCGCGGTAACCGAAATACAGCCCACACCGCCATGCGCGTTGAAACCAAGCGCCGTCGCGTCCTCGCCGGACAGCTGGCAAAAGTTTGGACCGCAGGAGGCGCGCTGTTGGCTGACGCGGGCCAGGTCTCCGGTCGCGTCCTTTACACCCACAATGCGCGGCAGTTTCGCCAACTCGCCCATGGTTTCAGGGGTCATGTCGATTATTGATCGACCGGGAATGTTGTAGATGATGATCGGAATATCCGCGCAATCATGCAGCGCACGGAAATGCATCAGTAGACCCTTTTGCGTGGGCTTGTTGTAATATGGCGTCACGACCAGAGCTGCATCGGCGCCTACTTTCTGCGCGAATCGCACAAACCGGATGGCCTCAACAGTGTTGTTTGACCCAGCACCTGCGATCACAGGAACACGACCAGCCGAGGCTTTGACAACCTCGTCGACAACAGTTTCATGCTCTTCGTGGCTCAGCGTGGGGCTTTCGCCGGTGGTGCCAACGGGAACCAGCCCGGTGGAGCCTTCCTGAATCTGCCATTCCACCAAGTGTTTGAGCGTCTTCAGGTCCAACTCGCCGTTGCTAAACGGTGTGACGAGGGCTGGCATAGAGCCTTTGAACATGACACGCTCCTTAGGTGCAGTTTGTAATTTTTACGCCTCGGTTTGCCAGAAATCTGTCTTTCTTGAGTTGAACCCGACGGCGCAAGCTTTATCCTGAATGGCTGTATCCTTGGTTGGTTGGGAAATGCAAGGGATGACACGCTTTCTGGCGTTTTTGACGGTCGTAATTTTGATTTCGGGCACACATGTGCGAGCCGACGCCGCAGGTGATCTGCGGGCCGGTATGAATGAAATGCGCAAGGGGGACTGGAATGAAGCCTTGCGTGTTTCTGGTGCGCGGGGTTCAGTGTCTCGGGACATCATTGTCTGGCACTGGCTGCGCGAAGGGTTTGGCAGTTCGGGTGACGTTCTGGTGTTTTTGGATCGTCGTCCAGACTGGCCTGGTCTGGCTTGGTTGCGGCGTAAAAGTGAGCCCGCCTTTACTGGCGCCGATCCGGACCGCGTTCTTAGATTCTATGCCGAACAGCCACCGCAAACCGCAGAGGGTGCGTTGAACTATGCAGTCGCATTGAAGGCAAAGGGTCGTCAGGGAGATGCCGAGGCCGATATCGTCGCGGCATGGCGGACCATGCCCATGGGGTCTGGTCTGCAGAAGGACTATCTTGAGAACTTTGGCAAGCTGCTGAAACCCCATCACGCCGCACGCCTGGACCGGATGCTATGGGACAATCATCTTGTCAGCGCAGGTCAGATGCTGCCGCTGGTCGGCGCTGATCAGCGCAAACTGGCTGAGGCGCGGATCGGTCTTCAGAAACGGCAACCCGGTGTAGACACCAAGGTGGCGGCAGTTCCGAAATCGCTGATCGATTCTCCGGGACTGGCTTTTGACAGGTTTGTTTGGCGCGACAGGAAAGAGTTGGACGACAGCGCGATAGACTTGATGCTGGCGCGTTCTTCCGGTCCTGATGCGTTGGGGGAGCCTGACAAATGGGCCGAAGGCCGTCGCCGGTTGGCCCGGCTTGAGATGCGAAATGGGGACCAGAACCGCGCTTATCAGATTGCTGCCAATCACCACATGACGCCGGAAATGGGCTATGGCTATGCCGATCTGGAGTGGTTTTCCGGGTTTCTGGCCTTGCGGAAGCTGAATGATCCGGCGACCGCGATCCGGCATTTCCAGAACTTCTCGGACGCGGTGAAATCGCCGATCTCGAAAGGACGCGCCGGGTATTGGTTGGGTCGTGCCTATGCGGCCCATGGTGACGCCGAAAAAGCCTATGACGCTTATGCGATGGGTGCAGATTATCAATCCTCTTTCTACGGCTTGCTGGCGGCGGAACAGATCGGGCGTCCTTTCGATAGTGAGTTGGCCACCCCCCGCCGGGCGCCACACTGGAAGCAAGCTGAGTTCTCCAATTCAAGCGTACTGGAAGCCGGGCTACTGCTGCTGAAGGCTGACGAAGACACCCTGTCTGAACGGTTCCTGACCCATCTGGTTGAAGGGTTGGACCCGGTTCAGGCCAATCAGTTGGGCGATTTGGTGATCGAGTTAAAGCAGCCGCATCTGGCCGTGATGATCGCCAAACGCGCTGCAACAGTCGGCCTGGTTTTGCCAGCCGCCTATTACCCGGTGCATCCGGTGGCCGACATGGGTTTGCCCATGGCTAAGGAAATGACGCTGGCCATTGCCCGTCGGGAAAGTGAGTTTGACCCCGTTGTGATCAGTGGAGCCGGCGCGCGCGGGCTGATGCAGGTCATGCCGGCCACGGCAAAGCTTGTTGCCAAGGAATTGGGTATCCTAAGCGGCCACAAGACGATCAAGCTGACTTCGGACTGGCAATACAACGCCAAGCTGGGTGCCAATTACCTGTCCGGTCTGGCCGCTGATTTCAACGGAAACGTTGTGATGATGGCTGCAGGATACAACGCAGGTCCACGTCGGCCGATGTCGTGGATGGATCGCTATGGCGACCCGCGCGCAGGTGAGATCGACGTGGTCGACTGGATTGAGACGATCCCGTTCAGCGAGACCCGCAACTACGTGATGCGTGTGTCGGAAAGCCTGCCGGTCTATCGCGCCCGTCTTGGCCAACCTGCCTTGCCGATCCCGTTCTCGCAGGAACTGGTCGGGTCAACGCTGGCGTCTTTCGCGCCATAGGGTGAACAGCCCGGCGGCGACAACCAGCGCTGCGCCTATGACCACTTCGGGGCGCAGCGTTTCACCAAAGACCGAGATTCCCAGGATCGCGCTCCAGACCAGGTGGAAATAGGCGAAGGGCTGCACCGCGCTGGCCTCGGCCATCTCATAGCATTTGATCAGCAACCAATGCCCCAGAACGCCGCTCACGCATAGCAGCGCCATCCAGGCCCAGTCCGTCTGGGCCATCGGCTCCCAGAACCACATTCCCACGAGCGTCATGGCGACGGCACCGCTGACGCCTGTCCAGAAAAAGCTGGTGGCGGAATTGTCCCGGCGGGATACGTAACGGGTCAGCAAACCATAGACTGCAAACATGAAAGCCGAGATCAGCGGTACAATGGCCCAAGGGTTAAAGACCCCTACACCGGGCTGCAGGATGATCAGAACACCGATGCACCCAACGCCGATTGCGGCCCAGCGTCGCCAGCCGAACTGTTCGCCCAATACCGGCCCGCTGAGAGCAGCGATCAACAACGGGTAGCAGATGAATACGGCCATCGCGTCAATCAGGCCCAGAACAGTGAAACTGAACACAGCGACGCAGATCTCGGCCGCCAACAGCAGGCCACGAAATATTTGCAGCTTAAGTTGGCTTGTCTGGGTGGTGGCTTTCAATCCGCCGGGCGCACGTGCGGCCAAAGCGATGACAAAGGCCGCAAAGAACCAATACCGGATCATCACTACCATGTAGGTGTTGTAGGTTCCTGCCAGATGGCGCGAGATACCGTCCTGCAGTGCAAAGACGATGGTCGCCCCGATCATCAACGCAATCCCGGCGCGCGTATTGTTCTGTTGCGTCATTATTTGACAGCGCAGGTCATGTGGCGCTTGCGGCCATAACCGGGTGCGCGTGTAACTATGAAACCGGCATCCTCAAGCCCCCGTCGCACGAACCCGGCGGCTGTATACGTCGCCGCCGTCCCACCAGTGGCCGTGTGGTCGGCGACCTGCTGCATCAGGTCTGCGCCCCATAATTCGGGGTTTTTAGCCGGAGAGAACCCATCCAAGAACCACGCATCGGCGGCACCTTCCCATTCTTGCAGGGTTTGACGTGCATCGCCTTCAACAACCTCAAGCCGCAGGGTGCCCAAATCACATGTGCCTCCCTCCCATTGCGCAAGGAACCGGTCAGACCAAGGCGCAAGTTCAGGAAAGGCTGCCAGCGCTCGGGACATGTCCACGGGTGCCATCGGATAGGCCTCAAAACTGGTAAAGGACAGGGGCGTCGTCTGGCCGGAATTCTCCCACTCTGACCAGACAGTCAGCATGTTCAAGCCGGTGCCAAAGCCCAATTCAGCAATGTGGAAACCAGATGCGAACCGCGCAGGCAGCTCATTACCCGCCAGAAACACATGCCGCGTCTCTTCCAGCCCGTTCTGCAACGAGTAATACGGATCGTCGAAACGATCCGAGACCGGGATCTGATCCTCAGTCCATGTCAGTTCGGCGCGCTGGTCTGCCATCGGGGAATCCTGTAGCTAAGCGGCGCGACACTGAACAAGGTAAAGGGGAATGGCAATGGTCGATGTGACGGTGCGCGGTGCAGGGATTTTCGGCCTGTCTATCGCCTGGATCTGTGCCCGGCGCGGCGCAAAGGTGCAGATCGTCGATCCCTTTGGCCCCGGCGCTGGTTCCAGCGGTGGCCTGGTTGGCGCACTGGCACCGCATGTGCCTGAAAACTGGAATGCCAAGAAGGCGTTTCAGTTCGACAGCCTGATCATGGCCGAACCATTCTGGAAACAGGTCGAGGCCACAGGCGGCGTCTCACCCGGATATGCGCGGCTGGGACGGTTGCAACCTATCATCGACACCCGAACGCTGGAACTTGCCCATGCCCGCGCCATCACAGCAGCGGAACTGTGGCAGGGTCGCGCTGAATGGTGGGTCGTCGAAACAGCCGCGGTCGGTACATGGTGTCCGCCCAGTCCTACCGGTTTTGTCATCCATGATACGCTGAGCGCTCGCATGCATCCGCGCCGGGCCTGTGCGGCCTTGGTTGCGGCATTGGCTGTGATTGGCGTCGAGGTCGTAGCCGACGCACCAGATCGCGGACAGGTTGTCCATGCCACCGGGCTTGCCGGACTGCAGGAACTGAGCGAGGCTTTTGGCAAAACCGTTGGCAACGGCGTCAAGGGTCAAGCCGCACTTCTGCGGTTTGATGCGGGAGAGGTTCCACAACTGTTTGCGGACACAATCCACTTCATACCGCATGCGGACGGGACGTTGGCAATCGGTTCGACCTCGGAGCGTGGCTATGACGACCCGACCAGCACGGATGCAGCTCTGGATGACGTTCTGGACCGGGCGATGCGGGCCGTTCCCGTCCTGCATGGCGCAGAGGTCATCGAACGATGGGCGGGTGTACGGCCGCGCAGCAAAAGCCGCGCACCAATGCTGGGCGCGCACCCGCTGTACGAAGGGCAGTTCATCGCCAATGGTGGCTTCAAAATCGGCTTTGGCATGGCCCCGAAAGTGGCCGAGGTCATGGCGGATCTGGTTCTTGAGGACCGGGATGCGATCCCGGGTGACTTCAGACCCGAAGCATCACTCTGATCGCGGGACAAACTCGGCGGACATGCATTGCCGCCCATCGGGTCCGCGCACCCACATCGCCTGGCCATACCGGCACAAGGTTGCCGTCTCAAAGTGCATCAGCGGCGATGACGCGCGAAAGGAGAACTGAGCCAATGGACCTGCCAGATCCTCAGCAAACAGCATCAATAGTTGTGCCAGCAGCGGGCCATGAACGACCAGACCGTCATACCCTTCGACATCCCGCGCGTAGTCCAGATCGTAATGGATACGGTGCCCATTGAAGGTCAGCGCCGAGTATCGAAACAGCAATGTGCTGTCGAAGGTGACGTCTCGCCTGTCGGTTTCATCGGTACGGGCCATAGGTGGCTTGTGCTTTATGTCGGAACTCGAAGGGTCTGGTCGATAAACCAGATCCTGCCATTCGCTCAGACACAATTGACCGTCCTGAGAAATCTCGTGTCGCAGTGTAACAAACCCCAGCGGTCCCGTCCGTCCGTTTTTTGCCGCCTCACTTTCAAGAACAGACCGGCGCACGGCTTTTGAGCCCGCGACCAGCGGCGCGTGAAACTGCAACCGTCCCCCGGCCCACATCCGACGTTGCAAGCCCATATCGGGAATCAGACCGTCCCCAACCTTTGGATGCCCGTCCCGCCCCAAATTGGCAGGCGGCTGAGGCGACCAAAAATACAGCTGGTGAAAGAACAGCGGCAGTTGATCGCCTGCTGCGACCCTGTCGTTGGATCCAAGCGCTACCAATAGCGCAGAGGCGCGGGCCGGGTCCATCACATCGGTCAGTATTTCGTCAGTCATGGCGGCAGACTATGCAGACCGACCAGACCCGGCAAGCAGCCTCTCGATCTTAGAACCCAGCCTCAGCACGCAGTTTCTGCATGAGTGTCCGCAGAGAACTTTCGTAACGGTCGCTCAGCAATTTGCCGTGCTCGTCAAACTCGTTCGAACTGCTGGCGAGATGAATCTCTGGCCCCTGCAGGATGCGCGGTTGGAAGGGAACCATATAGCCGCGCAGAACCATCTGCGCCCGCTCACCACCCGCACGCCCTGCGGCGGCGGACATCACGGCAACCGGTTTGTCGGCCCAGGGGCGGTCATCTGTTCGGCTGACCCAGTCCAAAGCGTTTTTCAGAACACCCGACGGGCCTTTGTTGTATTCCGGGGTCGAAATGATCACGGCATGGGCTTGGGCGATCTGATCGGAAAGGGTTTGTACGGCTTCGGGGATGCCCTCGCCATCTTCAAGATCACCATCATAAAGCGGCAGGTTCAGATCAGCTTCGATATGCGTTCCCGGCTCGAACAACCGGGCCGCTTCGCGCAGCAGTTTGCGGTTGGTCGCGCTTTGGCGCAATGAGCCGGACAGGCTCAGAAGGATGGGTTCAGACATTGGGAAACTCCGCTTTGGTGTTGCCCAATAGCTAGCGTAACTTTCGCGCGCACCAAAGACCGGATGACGCGCAGTCAATGTGCGAAAAATGGGCACCCGAAAGTGCCCATATCATTATGTGTTTCCGTTCGGAATGATCTCGATGTCGACCCGGCGGTTCTGGGCCTTCCCCTCGGGCGTCAGGTTAGAGGCAATCGGGCGGTTTTCGCCCTGGCCGATGGTCGAGATGCGTGCACCACTTACACCATTGGCTTGAAGAATATCGGCGACAGAGCGCGCCCGGCGTTCGGACAGGCCCTGATTATACGCAGCGTCGCCGTCGCTATCGGTATTGCCGATGACCTGCACGTTCGAGTTGGGGTAATTCACCAGATTCTGCCCCACCCGGACCAGATCGGCCCGCAGTGCCGGGCGCACGGTCGCGCTGTCGGTGTCAAAGGTGATATCATTCGGGACGGTCACAATCAGTCGGTCGCCCGCGTTGGTAACGATGATGCCCTGATTGGCCAGTTGCTGACGCAGTTCTGCTGCTTGTTTGTCTAGTTGGTTGCCTATCAGGCCGCCTCCTGCTGCACCGATTGCTCCGCCTGCTACGGCCCCCAAAAGCGGATCAGATCCATTGGCAATCGCGCCGACACCTGCGCCGATCAGACCGCCAAGGAGTGCACCCTGCTTGGCGTTCTGGTTCGGGTCCGAGGGCAGGTTCAATGTGCCAGGGTCCGTACAGGCCCCCAAAAACATGGCCGAACACAGCCCTGCGGCAAGAACACTCTTGGAAATCGTCATGTAATCACCTTCTGCTCTGGGGCCCGTTCACCGAACCCGCTTTGTTTGGCGCAGTATATCGCGTTACCTTATCTTAGGCTCAAGCAACAATCGGGTGAAGTCGGCAAATTACCGCCGTTCAACAGGATCCAATTGGTTCTGGTCTTGCCAGATCGCTCGCAGAGGCTCCCCCTGCCCGCAGAAATGATCGTCTGTAACGTCGCAGGCCCAAATGCGATCCGTACGAAAATGGCGAAACCCATTCCTCAGCTCACACCACGCCGCCAACATCGTGCATTCAATGTGGTAGATAAGGGCGACGGGCCTGACGATCCGCTCGGTTCGCTCACCTTCGGCATTCACATAGGTGATGCGAATTTTGCGTTCAGAGCGGATAGCCTCGCGATAGTTTACGACAGGCACGCACCCCTTGGCCGGATCATCCATCGGTGCACCCCATGGGGCGACTTGCAGCCAATCTGCAGGCGCGCGCAAAGCGTCGATCTTGCGGCAAACACGGTCCGCAGCTTGTTGCAGGGTGCTATCCCCGGTGCGCGCCAGCATCGACAACCCGACCCACAGCGCCTCGACCTCTTCAGCGTCGAAATTCAACGGTGGCAGGTCATATCCCCGCCGCATCAAGTATCCCACGCCGGCTTCACCCTCGATCGGGGTTCGCTGTGCCTGCAAAGCGGCGATATCGCGATAGACGGTACGCGCTGACACTTCCAGCTTTTCTGCCAGTGCCTCCGCCGTCACAGGCATTTCGGCCGAACGCAGGATCTGGATGATTTCAAAAAGGCGGGTTGAGCGGCGCATAAGGTTCTCCGGGCGGTCTGCTGACATCCTAGCACACCCCACTGACAGGGTGGTGTCAGGAGTGATCTGCGATCTTTGGGAAACAAACCAAAGGAGGTCGACCATGCCATACCTCGACAATCACGTGATGATGACATTGAAACTGGACCGCTGGGCGCAGGATCACACTTTGCGCGCGTTCGAGATCGAACGTGATATTATGGCTGCCCGTCAGCCCTGCGCACCGCGCAAACGGACCAAGCGGTTCTCGTTGGGCAACCTCAAGATGCTGTGGACAAGCACGGCCTGAGGTCAGAAATCAGCCGGGGCGCGGAATTTCATTGAAACTCCGCCCTCGGGGCTTTTTAGGCGCAGTTCCTCAGAATGCAGCATCAGACGCGGGAATTCGAGCGCAGGTCCGTCGGCGTAGAACGGATCGCCCAGAATCGGGTGGCCCAGCGCTTGCATATGAACGCGTAGCTGATGAGACCTACCTGTTTTGGGGAACAATCGGACGCGCGTCGTCTCACCCTCGTGTTTTACAAACCGCCAATCAGTGACGGCGGGTTTGCCAGTCTCGTGACAGACCATCTGGCGAGGGCGGTTGGGCCAATCCACGATCAACGGCAGATCGACGGTTCCGGACTTTTGCTCGATGCGCCCCCAAACACGCGCAACATAGGTCTTGCGGGTCTGGCGTTTTTCAAACTGCATGCTCAGATGCCGCTGTGCGTGCGGTGACTGGGCAAACACCATGACACCCGACGTATCCCGATCCAACCGATGCACCAGCAAAGCTTGCGGAAATGCCGCCTGCACGCGGGTCAGCAGGCAATCGGCTAGATGCTCTCCCCTCCCAGGCACGGACAGCAGACCCGAGGGCTTGTTGACCACGATAAGCTGCGCATCCTCATGCAGCACATCCAACGGCGTATTCGGGGGATCATAGGTCTCGCTCATGCGCGCCTGCCTATCGCACCGCGTAGGTTCCCGCAACGTCGGGCTTGCCTGAACGAAACGGTTCAGCAACTCTCAGACCCAAAGCGGAGGAGAACCCATGCACCCCACAATCGCGCGCATGCAAGACGTTGTCGCCAAGGGCGATGAAACCCTGATCCACGAATTGCTGGCCGAAGACGTACGGTTTTCCCCGCCAACTTACTACAGCACCTGGACCGGACGCGAACCGGTGGCGGCTGTTCTGGGTCACGTGGGACAGGTGTTTTCCGACTTCCGCTATCGCCGGATTATGGGTGAAGGCAAGGATTGGGCGCTGGAGTTTCAATGCAAGGTCGGGGATCTGGACGCGGTCGGCGTCGATCTGATCACGTTGAACGATGAGGGTTTGATACAGGAATTCGAGGTCGTCATGCGCCCTTACAAGACCATCGGTGCCCTGCGCGAGGCGATGATGGCTCGGGTTATGACGGACGCCCGCTTCCTCGAATACAAAAACGCGCTCAGCTAACCATGACTGCCCCGATTGCCGCCGATCAGATATTGCGCGTCCCGCTGTTGCCGGTTCTGGCAGCACAGGCGATTTCCGTGCGTCGTAACGCTCAGCTGCTGCCCGAACCGTCCGGCCCGCGCCAAGGGCGCGAAGGGCGCGGCCCCCGATTGCGGCTGCTCATCGCTGGTGACAGCTCGGCCGCGGGTGTGGGGGCTGGGCGACAGCAACAGGCACTATCGGGGTTTCTCGTGGCGCGGTTGGCCCGCCATTACAGCGTGGAGTGGCGGCTGGAAGCGACGACGGGTCACACAACACAGGATACGCTGGAACGATTGAACCGCCTTGAAGGCAGCTATGACGCCGCCGTGACTGCCTTGGGTGTAAACGACGTCACGCGTGGAGTATCCCGGCAAAAGTTCACGGGTTTGCAGACCCAGCTTCTGGATCATCTGACGAGCAATCTGGGTGTTCGACGTGTCGTGGTTACCGCCGTGCCACAAATGAACCGTTTTCCGGCCCTGCCCCAACCGCTGGCCTGGGCACTGGGGCGACAGGCGGCCCGGCTGGATCGGGGTTTGCAAAAGGCCGCTGCGACATTCCCGCAAGCCCGGCACCTGTCATTGGAGTTTCCGGATGACCCGGCGCTGGCTGCTCCGGACGGATATCACCCAAGCCCCAAAGCCTATCGCTTGTGGGCAGAGGCCGCGGCCGACTTATTGCATCAGCGCTGACCCCGCATCTGACGAATCATCGGGATCGTATAGACCACCAAAGCCGCCCAGATCAGTGGGAAGGCGATCATCCGGCCCCGATCGATCTGTTCCCCGAACACGGTAATCGCAGTGATAAAGATCATCGTCGGCGCGATGTACTGCAGGATTCCCATTGTGGACAACCGCACCAATTTGGCCCCGTTGGCATAGACCAGCAGCGGAACAGCGGTGACAATGCCGGCACAGGCCAGCAGCATGGTGTCCCCAGCGGCTGCGCCAAAGTGGCCGGTTCCTTTTGCCCCCAACCAGGTGATGTAGACCAAGGCTGGGATCAGCAGGATCAGAACCTCTAGCAGAAAGCCCTGATTGGGGCCGATGGGCAGCGAGCGTTTGAAGAAAGCATAAAACCCCCAACTGACCGTCAGGGCCAGCGCGGCCCACGGCAGCCGACCCGCTTCGACGATCAATACCAGCACACCCAAAGCAGCTAACCCCACTGCCGCCAATTGCGTACGATTCAAAGGCTCACGTAACAGGATCGCCCCTAGCGCAATGCTGAACAGCGGGTTGATGTAATAGCCCAACGCTGCGTCCAATGCGTTACCGCTGGCAATCGCCCAGACGTAAATGGCCCAATTCACCGAGATCAAAGCCGCTGTTAGACAGGCCATGCCCAGCATCTTCGGGTTTTGTAAGGCAGCCTTCAAATCCCCGGTTCGCCCTAGCGCCACCAGCAACAGCCCGGCCACAGGCACCGACCATACAATCCGATGCGCCACGATCTCGACCGGCCCGATATGCGCCAGAGCTTTCATGTACAGCGGCAGGAAACCCCATAGAACGTAGGCGGTCACCGCCAGAGCCAATCCTTTTGGCGTGTCCTCATTGTGGGGTGATGTTGCGACGTCCGCCATCATGGATCTCCGGGTGATACCGTTTGTCTATACGGCTGTTCCGGAGGGTTTGGAAACTGCGAAAACCGTGAACGGTCGCATCAAGAAAATTGATATGTACCAAGAAAACGGGGCGCCGCAGCGCCCCGTGTGTCGAACCTTGGCGCTAAACTTTAACGCGCTCGGATTTTGGATCGTACATCGGCTTGAGTGATGCCTCGGCTTTCACCTTCACACCGCAGACATCGATCTCGTAGGTCGAAGCCAAAACGTCAGCCGCTTTTTCGCCTTCGCAGGGCACATAACCCAGACCGATCGCACCGCCCAGCGTGTGGCCATAGTTGCCCGAGGAGAGGTATCCCACATACTCGCCATCCCGAATGATCGGCTCATTGTGGAACAGCAGCGGTTCCGGATCGGTCAGCTTGAACTGAACCAAGCGGTTATGCGGTCCGCTTTCCTTACGCGTAATCACCGCTTCGCGCCCGATGAAATCGCTGCCCTTATCGACCTTGACCGCAAAACCAAGACCGGCATCGACGACGTGGTCCTCGCAAGTGATGTCGTGGCCGAAGTGGCGGAAGCCTTTTTCTATCCGGGCGCTGTCCATCATATGCATGCCGCATAGTTTTAGCCCCATGTCCTGTCCGGCCTCGTGCAGGGTTTCGAACACATGTCCCGCCATGTCGGACGAGACATAGATTTCCCAACCAAGCTCACCGACATAGGTCACACGGTGGGCTCGAGCCAGACCCATGCCGATCTCGATATCCTGCGCGGTGCCAAACGGGTTGGTCGCGTTGGTGAAATCGTTGGGCGAGACCTTTTCAAGCAGCGTACGCGCATTTGGACCCATAATGGCCAGAACGCCCTCACCCGCAGTAACATCGGTGACAACGACGTTGAAGTTGCCCGCATGGCGCTGCATCCAGGTCTGGTCAGCCAAGCGGGTCGCTGCCGGGGTCACCACCAGATAAGCGGTCTCGGTCAGGCGGGTAACGGTCACGTCCGCCTCAATCCCGCCTGCGCGGTTAAGGAACTGAGTATAGACGATCTTGCCATTCGGGACCGAGTAATCGCCGCCACCGATATAGTTCATGAATGCTTCGGCATCCGGGCCGTCAACGCGGATTTTGCCAAAGGACGACATGTCATACATGCCGACATTCTCGCGCACGGCTTTATGCTCGGCAGCCGAGTTCTCGAACCAGTTCTGGCGTTTCCAGCTGTACTGGTACTCGCGCTCCTGCCCCTCGTTCGCGAACCAGTTGGCACGTTCCCAACCCGCCAACTCGCCCATGACCGCGCCCTGTTCCAGCAGGTGATGGTGGAACGGCGTCCGGCGCACGCCACGTGCGGTGGCCTTTTGGCGATAGGGATAATGGTCGGCGTAGAGCAAGCCTAACGTCTCTTTCGAGCGCTCGAAAAGGTACTGCTTATTGCCCTGGAACGGCTGCATCCGGCTGATGTCCACGTCGCCCAGATCGAAAGGCTTTTCACCGCTGTCCATCCATTCGGCCAGCGCCATGCCAGCGCCACCGGCGGACTGGATGCCGATCGAGTTGAAGCCCGCTGCGACCCAGACGTTGTCCATCTCGGGTGCCAGACCCAGATGATAGGCGTCATCAGGGGTAAACGATTCGGGCCCGTTGAAGAAGGTATGGATACCGGCCTCGGCCAGCATCGGCATACGTTCACACGCGGCTTCGAGAATCGGTTCGAAATGGTCGAAATCCTCGGGCAGCTGGTCGAATTCAAAGGTGTCAGGAATACCGTCCATCGCCCAGGGCTTGGCATTCGGTTCAAATGCACCCAACAGGATTTTGCCTGCGTCCTCTTTGTAATACGCGCATTCATCGGGAACGCGCAGAACCGGCAACTGAGTTAAACCGTCGATATTTTCGGTAACGATGTAGAAGTGTTCGCAAGCGTGCAACGGAACATTGACGCCAGCCATCTTGCCGACCTCATGCCCCCACATACCGGCACAGTTCACCACCATGTCGCATTCGATATGACCAGATGCGCTGCCGTCATCTGCGACCCAGTCAACACCGCTCACCTTGCGGTCTTGTTTGACGATGTCGGTGACCTTCACGCGTTCCTTGACGATACCGCCACGCTGACGGGCGCCCTTGGCCAATGCCAAGGCGATGTTGGCCGGGTCACCCTGACCGTCCAGCGGTAAGTAAACAGCACCCTTCACGCCTTCGAGGTTGATGTGGGGATACAGCTCCTGAACACGTTCATTCTCGATTTCTTCGACCTCGACGCCGAAAGCGCGCGCCATGGCCGCCTGACGGTAGATCTCTTCTTTGCGCTCTTCGGTTAGCGCAACAGTGATTGATCCACAGCGTTTAAAGCCTGTGGCCACACCGGTTTCTTCTTCGAGCGAACCATAGAGTTCCTGGCTGTACTTCGCCAGCTTTGTCATGTTCGCCGTTGCGCGCAGCTGGGCGATCAGACCCGCCGCATGCCAGGTCGTGCCGCTGGTCAGCTGCTTACGCTCCAGCAGGACAACGTCTTTCCAGCCTTTCTTGGTCAGGTGATACGCCACCGAACATCCGATGACACCACCACCGATAATGACAACACGGGCCTTGTTTGGAAGATCAGCCATTCTCATGATTCCGCTTTATGAGTTTCCACCCAAAATGACACGGAAGAGCGACACAGAATGCACGAAAAACGTCAGACCATTTGCAAAAATCAACGTTGTTTGACTTGCCGTTTTTCACGTCTCAGCACAAAGGGGGTTACGCCGAAAAAGCTTTTGTAGACTGACGAGAAACCGTTGGGAAACCCGCAGGCAAGACCAATTTCGCGAACACTCATCGTTGTGTTCAGCAGCAGGTTATTGGCCTTGGCCAGCCGCATTTCGCGGTAAAAGCCGTTTGGTGTGGTTCCGAAATAGTTCTTGAACTTCCGTTCCAGCGATCGGTTCGAAAGCTTTAGCGCTTCGACGATTTCGTTAATCGGCAGCGGGTCTTCGATATTGGCCTGCATCACCTTGATGCACTGGTCCAGTTTGGCGTCACCTGTAGCGGTGGTCTTTGATCCGGAAAATGGCTGGAGAGACGAGAAATCCCGAATGTTTTCGTGCAGCATGATGTCGGCCACGGTCATTCTTGTTGGCCCGGAAACATGACGCCCGATCACAGCCAGCGCGACATCGGTAGTGGCCTCCATCCCGGCGCAGGTCACCACGGCGCCCTGTTCTGTTGCAATCGACAGTTTGGCCTCGAACTGGGCGCGACGTTCACGCAGGAAGGACGCGTTTTCCCAGTGGGTCGACATGTCCTCGGTCCCCTGCTCGTCGATATACCGGCTTGCAGCTTCGGACAACAAAAAGACCTGTGCACCGCGGAAAGTATAATCCGACACAACACGCCCCAGCGATAGATCAGGATGATCGGGGTCGGAATTTCCGATGACGAACAAATAGTCCGCGTTGGGCTGCGACGGAATGCGCTCAGTCTGGATCGTCGCCTCGCTGCTGCTGGCGACCGGGCCACCCCTCAGAGAGCGATAGGCATAGGTGAATGGCGGGCTCGGGCATACGCGGTTGGCCAGCCGCAGCACCTCAACCAATGACGCCAGTTCCAGCAGCACATAGCCCGGTGCGACAACGATGTCGAAATGTCGCTGCGCGTTAGAAGCCGGGATGTTCGACGGCGATGGCATCACTTTCCTTTCAGACAATCCGGTGCCCGGCGGACCGCAATCGATCGGCAAGGACCTCAATGTGGTCCGGCCCGACTTCGCAGCATCCGCCAACTATTGTTGCCCCCTGTGCTACCCATTCCATCGCATGATCGGCATAAGCCTCGGGTCCAAGATCGTGGCGCTGTGTCAACACGTCGACAGTCGGCGCGTCTTTCAGGAAATCCTGTGCAATCCCGGTGAACCCATTTGCATAGGCCCCAAATGGCCGCCCCATCGTGGCGATGACCTTCAGCGCGGCGGGGACGGCCTCGGGGCGCGAACAGTTTATCAGAACAGCGTCAGGGTTAAACCGATCCACAAGAGGCGCAATATCGGCAAGCGGTTCACCGGATCGCAGCCGTGTTCCGTCATCATCCATCACAGAAAGCGCCAGCCAAACCGGTTTGCCTGCCTCCGCCGTACCACGCAGGGCCCCTTCGGCCTCTTGCACCGAGGAAACGGTTTCGATCAGGAAAAGGTCGACGTCATCGGACATGAGGTTAACCAACTCGGCAAACTTTTCGGCGGCGTCTTCCACATCAGGATTCAGATCGGGGCGATAAGACGCCAGCAAAGGACCCAGCGCCCCGGCGATGCGCCCGGAACCGCCCGTGCGCGCACGGTTCGCCTGAGCAACCGCAGCATGGACCAGGTCGGGCAGTTGATCCTCCATATCCAGACGCTCCAGCCGAGAACGATGGACCGCGTAGGTGTTGGTCGTTGCAACCGTCGCGCCACGGCGGAAATATTCGGCGTGGACCTCTTGCACCAATTCGGGATGGTCGATCATAACGCGCGTCGACCACAGCGGAGTGGGTTTGTCCCCACTGCGTTTGACCAGTTCTTGCCCAATCGAGCCATCCAGAAGCGTGATTTCTGCCATTTGCCAACCTTCCTAAGGAATCAGAACGAGTTTTCCCGGCAGCACCTTGGACTGGAAGTCCTCTTGCGCCTTGGCGATGTCTCTTAGTGGATAGGTCTTGGAAACCAAAGGCTTGATGCGGCCTGCATTCATCATCTCGACAAGGCGGCCAAAGACTTCAAATGCCTGATGTGTGCAGCCGTGAATCGTGATGTCGCGCAGGTAGATCTCACGCAGGTCAGCCGAAACGATTGGTCCTGCGATTGCCCCGGAAACGGCATAATGACCGCCGGGTTTCAGGGCCAGGATCAGGCCGGGCCAAGCCCGGCCTCCGACAACGTCGATCACGACGTCGAACATGTCCTTGGGCAGCGGCGCGTTGCGGTCAAAGGTGTCCATGGCCCCCTGCGCTTTGACCACCTCGGCTTTGGCTGAACCCGTAACGCCCCAAACTGTCGCCCCGCGTAGAGACGCCAGTTGCACAGCGGCAAGGCCCACGCCACCCGAGGCACCGGTAATCAGCACCTTATGCCCAGCGGCCACGCCAGCACGGGTTAACAGGTTCTCGGCCGTGCCAAATGCACAGGGGATGGCGGCGATTTCGACATCTGACTGGGGTGAGGCCGTCACGTCATACAGGTCGTCGGCCTGAACTAGACAGTATTGCGCAAATGCTCCGTCGATTTCAGAGCCTAATGCGATAAAGCCAGTCGGATTGCCGGGACGTGGGCGCGGCAAGTTGATCGGGCAGGTCACCCGTTGCCCGGCTTGAAACCCGGTCTCTTGCCCTGCCAATTCGACTATCCCACACAGATCGCCACCCTGAATGCGCGGAAACGCCAACGCGCCTCCCCAGCCTCCGGCATCAACATCCTGATCAACGGCGTCCGTTGCCCCGGTCACGTCCGAGGAATACCAACCGACCCGTGTATTTATGTCCGTGTTGTTTACCCCTGCGGCCGCGACCCGAACCAGAACCTGCCTCGGTCCAGGCGTTGGAACCGGAATATCCTCGCGCCATTCCAGCGCTTCGGGGCCGCCGTGGCGCGTCAGGTAAACACCAGACATTTTTGTGGGCGTGGTCATCTTCAGACCCTGTCTTCCGGATGGGCTGGAACCGGTCCCATCGGCACAATGTCGTAACGCGCGTTCAGTTCGGCCATTTTCGCCTCATCTGCAAAGTCAGCCTCGGTCATTGTCGCCAGTTCGGCCAGAAACCCGTCGAACCCCGAGGGTTGAAAGATCATCAGCATTCTGGCGGGTGTGCCATCGGCGACGCGACACGCGTGGGGTACTCCCGGCGGGACATGCATGGTTGTGCCCGGAGTACATCGATGCCAGTTGCCATCAACGTAGAAATCCACTGCGCCTTCCAGAAAGTAAAAAGTCTCGGCGTGGGTATCATGGCGATGAAGACCAAGCGCGAAGCTGGCCTTCAGATTGTCTTCCATGAGCGTGTATGCGCCATCTGTATCCTGACCAGACACCTTCACAAAGGTGTGGTCATTTTCCCAGTCATAGTTGGGGCCCTCGCCGGGTCCCAGTTTGGCGTATCGTTTGCTCATGGCGGTCTCCGTGAGAAGTTAAGCGCGTAACCGCTCGTTCTCGGGATCCCAGAGCGGCTGATCCTGCTCTACCACAGCGCGGCACTTTTGGCCGTAGATTTCGACCTCAAGCTCGGTGCCGGGGTTGGCAAGCTCGGCCTTGATCATGCCCAGCGCGATGGATTTGCCAACGCGGTATCCCCATGCGCCTGACGTGGTTTCGCCCACGATTTGATCGCCCTGCCAGATACACGACATATACGGCGCGTCGCAATCGCCCGCATCCACTGTCAGCGTGACAAACGACTTCTTCACGCCCTGCTGCTTTTCGTTCAGGATTGCAGCCTTGCCGGGGAAATCCTGCGGCTTGTCGAGTTTGACGAACCGCCCAAGACCGCCTTCCAGCAGAGAGTAGTCGGTCGATAGGTCCCCCTTCCATGCACGGTATCCCTTTTCGATACGCAGCGAGTTCAGGGCATACATGCCGAACGGTTTGGCACCGGCATCGATGATCGCATCATAGATCGCGGGCATATGCTCGTTCAGAGCGTGGACTTCCCATCCTAGCTCACCCGCGAAGGAGACGCGGATCAGATAGGCGGGCTGGCCTGCAACGGTCGCAGACTGATGAGTCAGCCACCCCGAGGTCAGATCCGCATCCGTCATAGTCGACAGTATATCGCGCGACTTCGGACCAGTGACGATCAGTGTATCCCGTGTCGTGGTCACGTCTTCAATCGAAACACTCGCAGGCATCGCGTTCATCAGGATGTCCCGATCATGCCACTGTGCAGTTGCGGCGGTGATCATGATGAACTCATCCTCACCAAGACGGATACAGGACATCTCGGTCAGAATGCGGCCACGGTCGTCAGAGATATAGATGAGGTTCATCCGGCCGACCTTTGGCAACCCACCGGTTGCGAGGCCGCGCAGCGCCTCAGCGGCGCCCTCTCCCTTGACCATGAAGCGCGAGAAGCCTGGCAGATCTAGTACGCCACAATGGTCTCGCACGGCCTCGCATTCTTCTTGGATTCGTTGCTCCCACGGGCCGGACCGACCCCAGGTATGGGTTGCATCAAGCGACGTGTCATCGCCCGGCTTCGCGAACCAGTTGGCCCGCTCCCATCCGTTATAGGCACCCATCACGCCGCCCAGCGCTTTGACCTTGTCATGCACCGGTGACAGTTTCTTGTCGCGCGCCGCGGGCCATTCATGATGAGGGAAATGCATGGCGTATTCGTTGCCGTAAACTTCCAGACCTTTCTGGTTGCAGTAGTCCTGATCTGTGTAATCGGTGTAGCGACGCGGGTCGACGGCCCACATATCCCATTCGGTCGCGCCATCGACGATCCATTCGGCCAGCACCTTGCCTGCACCACCGCCCTGAGCGATGCCGAAGGTGAATGTGTGTGCCTCGAACGCGTTTTTCACACCGGGCATTGGGCCGATCAGCGGCAGCCCGTCCGGCGCATAGGGGATCGGGCCGTTGATCACACGGCCAACGCCGGAGGTCGCCATCAACGGCACCCGCTCCATCGCGTCAGTGACGATATCCTCGATGCGGTCGAGATCGTCATTCCACAGCTGGAACGAGAAATCCTCGGGCATAGCATCGTCTTCAGTCATCCAGTGGCCCTTGCAGTTAGGCTCATACGGACCAAGGTTGAAGCCATTCTTTTCCTGCCGCAGGTAGTACGAGATATCCACGTCGCGCAGCAGTGGCAGTTTCTTACCACCGTTCGCTTTGGACCATTCTTCAATTTCTGGAACTTCGTCCGTCAGCAGGTACTGGTGGCTCATCACCATCGCGGGAACTGTGCGGCCGCCAAAGGGCTTGAACCACTCTCCCACGCGCTGCGCGTAATACCCAGCGGCGTTCACAACATAGTCGCAGGCTATATCGCCTTTGTCGGTGTGTACGGTCCAGGTGCCGTCGTCGTGCTGAGTTACGCCAGTTGCCGGGCAAAAGCGGATGATCTTCTGGCCCATGTCACGGGCACCCTTGGCCAGTGCCTGTGTCAGCTGCGCCGGATCAATATCACCATCGGTGGGATCGTACAGAACGCCTTCAAGATCGTGCGTCTCCAGGAAAGGATAGCGCTCTTTAGCTTCTTCCGGGGTCCACATCTCCATCGGGATGCCTTGATAGCGTCCCATCGCCATGGCGTGTTCGAACTCTTGCATCCGCTCCTTGCTGTGCGCAAGACGGATCGAGCCTGAAACGTGGTAGTTCATCGGATAGTCGACCTCTTCGCCCAAACGCGAATACAGCTCGGTTGAGTACCGCTGCATGTTCATGATCGCCCATGAATTCGAGAAGGTCGGAACGTTACCCGCCGCGTGCCAAGTCGAGCCAGCGGTAAGTTCGTTCTTTTCCAGCAGAACACAATCAGTCCAGCCCTTCTTGGCCAGATGGTACAGCGAGGAGGCCCCCACCACACCGCCACCGATAACAACCACGCGGGCTTTTGTCGGAAAATCGCTCATTGGTCTTGATCCTTGTTACTGTGCCCGTTGGGGCAGATCGTCTGTGATGTCGTAGTAATCGCCCTTGTCGGCGACAAAGATATGCTTCGAGAGCGTTAGACCCGTGGGCTCGCTGAGCGCACCCATGGAAATTGAAATCGTGTCCTCGTCATTGTGCTGCCAGAAGAGGAACGAGCCGCAGGAACGGCAGAAACCGCGGCGGGCGGTGTCCGAAGCGCGGAACCACGTAAGCGTGTCGCTGGCGGTGAAGCTCAAGTTATCCTGATGTGTCCAGGTCGAAGACCAAACATGGCCGGATTGCTTGCGGCATTGACCGCAATGGCAGGCCGAAGGCGGTGAAAGCTCTCCTTCAATCGTGAACGCGACAGCGCCGCAGAGGCAAGAACCAGTTTGCATGTGACTACCCCCTTGCTGTGGGCGTGGAGCTGGCCCCCAGCAACACGCCATAGATGATGAAACAGGCGGCCATGACACGACGCACCCAAGTGTTGAAAACCGCTCCCAGCGCAGCCTTGCCCATCAGCGCGCCCAACACGGTGAACCCGGTGTAGCTGAGCGTGGTGATGATCAGCGCCGTAGGCATGATGACGACCATCTGCTGCCAGATCGGAACATCAGGCTGCACAAACTGGGAAAAGGCAGCGAGGTACCCTGCCACGCTTTTAGGATTGATCGTAGCGACCGCCAGTGCGTGCAGATACACATGGCGCGCGGGTCGTTCACTTGCCGGGGCCGGGCGCGTGGCATTCATCCAGCCGCGAACCCCAACCCAGATCAGGAACCCTGCCCCTACCAGTTTGGCGATAAAAAACCCGGTTGGGGATGCTGCGATCAACGCGGTCACACCCAGCGCTGACAGGACAAGAAACGTGCTGGCCTGCGTTAGAATCGCCAGCACGCCCAGCATCGCTTTGGGAAACGGCAGGCTCATCCCGTTTGAAATGCAATTGACCGCGTTCGGCCCCGGCGTGGTGACGAACACCACCCAAAACAGCGCGAATATGGTCCAGGCTTCAAAGCTCATCAGTACACCGGCGGAGCGATAACCCAGATGGCCACTGCGGGCTCATCATAGGGGTTCGACCATTGATAGGGTTCATGTTTGATCCGAAAGCTGTCGCCGGGGCCGACCGAAAACTGGCGCCCACTGATCGTCAGTTCCAACCGCCCTGACACCATGTACCCAACCTCCTGCGTTGGTCGGTTGGCCGGGGTTTGCATTTTCGATCGGGGCTTGAATGTGGAATGCACCATTTCGAAATCATCGGTCAGATCGGGCGACAGCAGTTCTTCGATCAACCCTTCCTCACCGGACCCCATCGGGCGGCGCGTTCCGGCGCGCACCACATACCCCTGCTCATCTGCCGGAGAGGAAGAATGCGCGAACAGCATCGACATCGGCACGCCCAGACATTCGGCAATCTGGCGCAGGTCGGAAATTGAGGGGTCGGACTTGTCGCGCTCGACTTGGCTAAGCCAACCAACAGAACGACCCAGACGTGCGGCGATCTCAGTCAGCGTCAACCCACGCGCCTTACGCAAAGCCCGAAGATCGGCTCCGAGTGTGGCACTGTGCGGGGCTTGGCTGTTCACTGAACGCTCCGAAGTTTGGTGAAATTTTCTCCTCGTTTTTCACGATGCAGTGATTCCGTGAAAAAACCAAGATTTTTTTCACTTGGGTCCACAACAATGTTTGGATATCCGTCCACCATGTGGATTGCGGTGATTTATCTGTGGGTCGTCAACACCCTGACTTTGCTTGCCTTTGGCTGGGATAAGCTGCGGGCAAGACGGCGGAAAAGGCGTATCCCGGAACGAAACCTATTGTGGTTAGCGGCGCTGGGCGGCAGTCCAGGCGCATTGCTGGGGCGGTGGATTTTCAGACACAAAACCCGCAAGCGGCTGTTTTCATACTACATCTTTGGGATATTCGGCATTCAAGCTGTGCTGGCCTATCTTCTAACGGTCATTGAATTACCCAGCCTGGCGTAGCGTAGTAATACCATTAAAGAATTGACACTAACCAACCGGCAAACTGTCTGCTACAGTCCAGTGTTATCTGAATATGAATATTCTTACGCATTCGCAAAGGGTTGGATGACAAATGGAAAACGGTATCGGTTTCTTCGACATAGTCTGGTCAATCTTCTGGCTGTTCCTGATGGTGGCCTGGTTCTGGGTGATGATTTCGGTTGTGGCCGATGTCTTCCGATCCAAGGACCTAAGTGGCGGTGGAAAGGCAGTCTGGATCGCCTTTGTCATCCTGATTCCATGGATGGGCGTTCTGGCTTACTTGATCGTCCGCGGCGACAAGATGCACCAGCACAATGCCGAGGCCATGAGCCAGATCGAACAGGCGCAAAAGGACTATATCCGCTCGGTAGCCACAGTATCTGCTGCGGATGAGCTGGAACGGCTTGCCGCGCTCAAGGAAAAAGGCGTTCTGACGGATGAGGAGTTTGCGGCGCAGAAAGCCAAGCTTCTGAGCACCTGATAGGAAGCACACACTAATCAAAATGGCCGGGGGTACGCCCTCGGCCATTGTTATTTGGCGAATACGCTGGACAGAATTCTGCTCAGTTGACTTGCGTCTTTTTCATTGAACGCGTTGGGTTGATCACTGTCGATATCAAACACCGCAATGACGTCACCGGTGGCGTTGCGCACAGGCAGCACCACCTCGGATCTGGTCGAAGATGCGCAGGCGATATGGCCCGGAAACGCATCCACATCCGGCACCAACTGTACCTCACCCGTACGGGCGGCAGCGCCACAAACACCGCGGTCGAACGGGATGACCAGACAGCCGTGCCCACCCTGATAGGGCCCGATCTTCAAAAGCCCCGGCTCGGTGACACGGTAGAAGCCTGTCCAGTCAAAACGATCATCGGAATGATGCACCTCGCACGCGATGGTGGCCATCAGGGCCACGTCGTCGGTTTCACCCTCGGTCAGTGCGGCGATGGTCTTGGCAAGTGTATCGTAATCAGCTGTCATGTCGGAACTCGTGGCAGGGCTTTGCGCCGGAGTATTTGGAAAAAGGTGAAGCGTCAAACGCGTTCGATGGCTATCGCCGTGCCTTCGCCGCCGCCGATGCAGATGGCCGCCACCCCGCGTTTCAGGTTTCGCTTTTCCAACGCGTTCAGCAGGGTGACCATGATCCGTGCACCCGACGCACCGATCGGATGTCCAAGTGCGCAAGCCCCGCCGTTCACGTTGACGATATCGCGGGGCAGACCCATTTCGTGCATGAACGCCATCGGCACGACCGCAAAGGCTTCGTTGACCTCCCACAGATCGACATCTTCTTTCGACCAGCCGATGTTGGTCAGCAGTTTCTGCGCGGCCGGAACAGGTGCCGTCGTAAACAGCCCCGGTGCCTGCGCATGGCTAGCGTGGCCGACAATACGGGCACGAACGGTCAGACCCTGCGCATGGGCTGCGTTCTCGGATGCCAGCACCAATGCAGCGGCACCGTCCGATATCGAAGAAGAGTTTGCCGCCGTGACAGTGCCATCCTTCCGAAACGCCGGCTTGAGCGTCGGGATCTTCTCGGGCCGCGCCGAAAGCGGCTGTTCATCCGTGGCCTGCGTGACCTCACTCTTTCGGGTGCGGACCGTAACCGGCGTGATTTCATCCGCGAATGCGCCGTTTTCCTGTGCGGCCAGCGCATTTGACAATGAACGCAGCGCATATTCGTCCTGCGCTTCGCGCGTGAACTGATAGGCCTCGGCGCAGTCTTCGGCGAATGTGCCCATCAGGCGACCTTTGTCGTAAGCGTCCTCGAGCCCGTCCAAGAACATATGATCCATTGCCTGCGTATGACCCAATCGCGCGCCTTCGCGCATTTTGGGTAAAAGGTATGGCGCGTTCGTCATGCTCTCCATCCCACCTGCGATCATTGTATCGGCATGCCCTAAAGCGATCTGGTCATAGGCCATCATGGCCGCTTTCATGCCCGATCCGCACATTTTGTTCAGCGTTGTGGCGGGAACGTCTTCGCCCAACCCTGCCGCAAAACCGGCCTGGCGCGCGGGCGCCTGCCCCTGCCCGGCCGGCAAAACACATCCCATAAGGACTTCGTCAACGGTTTCCGTACCGGCCCCTTGCAACGCTGCCCTGATGGCGTCGCCGCCCAGATCGGCCGCTGTCACGGTATCGAACATCCCCTGAAACCCACCCATCGGGGTCCGCGCCGCGCCAGCGATAACGACTTGTTTCATTTGGATGCTCCTCCGCTTTTCTACTGAGATGGATACCGAATGGTAAGAATTGCCGTCTAGCGTATTTCTACGAGTGATTTTTAGTTTAGAGAGCCCGCGCGCATGGCCCTGACCAGTAAAACAACAGACGCAACGCAGATTATAACGGTGCATTCTGACCGTATTGATGCCGCAATGGCCATTCAGTTCAAGGAAGACATGCGCAATGAAGCCGACGGTGGCGCGCCGCGCGTTGTCCTGGACCTGACGGGTGTCGAATTCATCGATTCAAGCGGCCTTGGGGCCATCGTCGCGTCGATGAAGCAACTGGGCAGCAACCGCAGACTGGATCTGGCTGGGCTACACCCTTTTGTCGAAAAGGTGTTTCGGCTGACCCGTATGGATACGGTTTTCAATCTTTACCAGACCCTGGACGACGCCCTTGAACGGTCGGCGGAATGAATTCACGGATTGAATAGGCGCGATGTCCATGGGGAATGGGAACTGCTTGGATCTGAGCTTTGCTGCCACCGAAACCGAAGCCAGCGTTGGCATCGCCCAGCTTAGCAAAGGGCTTGAGGTGCAGGGCCTGCCGTCACACAAGGCGAGCGACGTTAAAATCGCGCTGGCCGAGGCGATCAACAATGTGGTCGAGCATGCCTATGCGGGCGTCACTCCGGCCAAGGTCAGGGTGCATTGTCGGCTGCATCAAAACTGGCTGGATATTCTGATCTCTGACACGGGGAATCCTCTGCCCGGATTTCGCGTGCCGGATGGTGTGCCTGCGCCTTTGGGATCGACGCTCGATGAGTTACCCGAAGGCGGGTTTGGCTGGTTCCTGATCCATGAACTGACCAGCGACATTCGCTATGAGCATCGCAATGGCTGCAACCGGTTGTCACTGCGGTTTGACTTCCCAAACCGCTCCGCCGGACTCAAAAAGGCCACATAAAGGCCCCGATCGCACCATTGGCGCGCCGCAAACAAAGGGCAAAAAGATATCTGTAGCTCAGATAGCTTCCCTCGGCGCCTAGTGTCACAGCCCCCACCCAGTGAACGGCGCCGAGGATCTCCCTTCCCGCTGATGTGACTAGACAATCCGTGACCGCGCTTTACGTTCGGCGTGTTCAAAAGGGGAAGGCAAACCTATGCGGGATTTTCACACTCCAGGCCGGTCCGAAGTTTTGGCTACCGAGGGAATGTGCGCCACATCGCATCCTCTAGCCGCGCAGGTTGCCGTAAATATCCTGCAGCAAGGCGGCAATGCCATGGACGCCGCCATCGCAGGCGCTGTGCTGCTGGGCATTTGCGAGCCGCAGATGACGGGCATCGGTGGCGATTGCTTTGTCCTTTTCAACCGCGCAGGCGAAGATCAGATACGCGCCCTGAATGGGTCCGGACGCGCTCCAACCGCAGCCAATGCGGACAAGTTGCGAGCCGAGGGGCTGGATACAGTGCCGTTGAATACACCCGATGCGGTGACCATTCCCGGTGCGATTGATGCCTTTTGCCATCTGGCAGAAACCGAGGGCAGGGTTGGGCTGGATGAGATACTGGCACCTGCCATTCACTATGCCGAGGCCGGTGTCCCGGTCGCACCCCGGGTCGCCTATGATTGGAAAACGGGGGCTGACACGCTGCAAGGGGCTGCACGCAAGCATTATCTGACTGACGGTAAAGCACCAAATGTAGGCCAGATCTTTCGCGCGCCGGGGCAGGCAGAGGTCCTGCGCCAGATTGCACGCAATGGCCGTGATGCCTTTTATTCCGGTGAAATTGCGCAGGATATGATCGACGCCCTGACGGCATTGGGTGGAGTTCACACGGCTCAGGATTTTCTGGCCACGCAATGCACAAAAACCCAGCCCCTCAGCGGAAGTTACAAGGGCATTGATCTGGTCGAACACCCGCCAAACGGACAGGGTGCGACGGCGATCCTGCTTTTGAATATCCTGAAGAACTTTGACCTGACGGGCCTTGATCCGTTTGGCCCGGAACTCATACATCTTGAGGCCGAGGCTTCGAAACTCGCCTATGACGCGCGCAATCGGTTCATTGCGGACCCAGATCACACAACCCACGCTGAACGGTTCCTTGACCAGACGGCGGCCGATAAACTGGCCGCGTTGATTGACCCCAAGCGCGCCATGCCAGCGGCGGCCCCACTAACCGAGTCCATTCATAAGGACACGGTCTATATCACGGTTGTTGACCGGGATCGGATGGCCGTTTCGCTGATCTATTCCATATTTCACAGCTTCGGGTCTGGCATCGCATCAGAAAAGTACGGGATATTGCTGCAAAACCGCGGCTCAGGCTTCAACCTGAGCGCCGGTCACCCAAACGAGCTTGGCCCAGGCAAACGCCCGATGCACACGATCATTCCCGGTATGCTCAAACAGGATGGCCGGGTGATCATGCCGTTTGGAGTGATGGGCGGAGCTTTTCAGCCAACAGGCCATGCACGCCTATTGTCCAACCTCACCGATCATGGGTTGGGTTTGCAGGCTTCTGTAGACGCCCCGCGTGCCTTTGCAGACGGCGGCGTTCTGAAACTTGAGCGCGGAATTTCGCACAGCACAGCTCAACAATTGTGCGATTTGGGGCACAAAGTTGAGATACCAGAAACACCCCTTGGCGGGGCGCAAGCAATCCGAATCCGCACAGATGGCGTTCTGGAGGGCGCAAGCGACCCCAGAAAAGACGGTTGTGCGTTAGGCTATTGACCACCAAGGCGCGCAATCTGGCGCACCAAATTACTTAGTTTAAATTAAAGTGCAGCGGGTACGCGCCATTCTCGAAAGGACCGAACATGTCAGGAATATCAGGATGCTCAACCGGTTCCCCGGATTGGTCCGCAACCAGATTTTGTTCTGAAACATAAGCCACATAGAAGGATTGATCGTTTTCTGCCAGCAGATGATAAAACGGTTGATCCTTGATGGGGCGGCTGTCCTCGGGAATGGCCTGATACCACTCTTCCGTGTTGGAAAATTCCGGGTCCACGTCAAAAATCACCCCTCGGAAGGGATGCTTTTTATGGCGGACCACCTGTCCCAGGCGGTACTTGGCATTTGTCTTCAGCATTTTTTCAGCCCCCAGAGATCTTACTACCTCTTTCCGGGCCGGAATGCCAATCATTGATCGGAAATTAAAGGAAACAGTCTGTGAACATCCTACTGACAGTGTTCGAAATTGTGGCACCGGTCTTCCTGCTGGCAGGCATCGGATTCACCTGGGTCAAACTTGGTTTTGAGTATCGTTTGGAGTTTGTGACGCGCCTTGCCGTGACGCTGGCCGTGCCCAGCCTGATCTTTGTGGCGCTGATGCAAACCGAGATTCCGGCAGGAGAACTGACCCGTTTCACGTTAGCTGCGATTGCGGGTCATGTTGGGCTTGCCGTGGCGTTTGGCGTTTTTGTTCGCCTTTCAAACCTGGACCGTCGCACTTACCTTTCGCCGCTTATTTTTGGGAACACTGGCAATCTGGGCCTGCCGCTGTGCATTTTTGCGTTTGGCCAGGCAGGCCTTGGATTTGCAGTCATTTTCCTGGCCATTACCGCCCTGTTTTCCTTCACCTATGGAATTTATCTGGTCGCTGGAAAGGGTGCATTCGGCAAAGTTGCGCGCGAACCGATGGTTTGGGCGACCCTGCTTGGAGCTTTGTTTCTTTGGCAAGACTGGGAAACGCCACTGTTCCTGACCAATACGCTAGAGCTGCTGGGCCAAATGGCCATTCCTATGATGTTGATTACAGTTGGCGTGGCAATTGCAAGGCTGACAACGCGCAAATTGGGTCAGGCGATCTGGCTATCAGGCCTTAAACTTCTTGTCTGCTTTGGGCTGGGCTGGGCAATCGCGCGCGTCTTTGATCTGGATTCCATCGCCTTTGGAGTACTAGTCCTGCAGATGTGCACCCCAGTCGCGGTTACATCGTACCTGCTAGCCGAGCGGTTTGACGCGGATTCGGACGCGGTTGCCGGGATGGTCATGGTGTCAACGGTGCTGTCTGTGGGCGCTTTGCCCTTAATTCTAGCGATTGTTCTATAACGATTGTGATTTCCTAAACTCTCAATCTGCGCTAGAATAAAGAAAAAAGGCACGAGGCACATGAGCAGAATTTTCTTTGTACTCCTTGGGGTGCTGCTTTTGGCATCCTGTGGTGGCGGGTCCAAACAGCCACCGAGCAGACTGAACGACGCGTGCAGCATTGCGCGCGAACGGCCTGATTTTATCAAGGCGTTCAAAAGCACCGAACGGAAATGGGGCGTCCCGATTCACGTTCAGATGGCGACGATCTATCAGGAAAGCCGCTATAAGCACGACGCACGTACGCCGCACCAATACGTTCTGGGTGTGATCCCCATGGGCCGTCAAAGCAGCGCCTACGGATTCAGCCAGGCGCTGGACGGCACCTGGGATGAATATCGCAAGGAAACCGGCAAACGCCGCGCCAAGCGGGACCGCATCCGCGATGCGTCAGATTTCATCGGCTGGTACATGAACAAAAGCCATCAGCGGAACGGTATTCACCCCACAGATACGCGCAACCAGTATTTGGCCTATCACGAGGGGCACACCGGCTTTGCCCGCGGCAGCCATAACAGCAAATCCTGGCTGTTGAACGTCGCCAATGACGTGGATGCACGCGCCAAGCTCTATCAGGCGCAGCTGGCCAATTGCCGCTACTGACAGGAGTGCGGGTCAGCGATTGCCTGACCCGCTTCTTTTTGATCTGGAAAACAGATCGTTGCTGAGATTTCCGCCGGTACTCAGCTGCCCCAGCAGAACGGTCGTCTGACTGCCGGCATTGTCGTGAATGACCCATTTGCGCAGCTCGATCGGGTCCCCCGTGAACATCAGTTCAATCCGGCCGGAATCGGGGTTCTTTGGGTCCCGAGCGGTAACAACCGTGGCCGTCCCGTCAAAATCATGGGCAACCACCATATTCGCCTGCCCCAGATTGACGTTACGCGCCAGCACCAGCGACAGGGGTGTGCGTTTCAACGGATACTGTTCAGGGGGCTGGTTAGATTTCGGATCAAAGATCTGCACCGTACCTGCGCGCGCCAGAACCACAGCGCTGTTGGGCGGGTCATATTCGAACCGCATCTTACCGGGGCGTTCTATCCACAGCTTTCCGGTGCTCAGCGAGCCGTCATCGTTGACTTGTGTAAACGTGGTCTCAACGGTTTTGAGGCCATTGAGGTAGTTTGAGATTTGGGACAACGGCAGCTTATCAGCCGCCCAGGCCGCAGGCGCGGCGAGTGTCAAAGCAAGGGCAAAGGCAATCTGTTTCATAACTCCCCAGATAAGCGCTCTGCCCTTGTTATTAAATATCCTATTGCTCAGGGACGAGGATTTCGCGTTTCCCGACGTGATTTGCCGACGAAACAACACCTTCATCCTCCATTTGCTCAACAAGTCGCGCAGCTTTGTTATAGCCAATGGCAAGTTTCCGCTGAATGTATGAGGTCGAGCATTTGCGATCCTTGATCACAATCCCTACCGCCTGATCGTACAAAGCATCCTCGCCATTCGTATTGCCGCCCGTGTTCAGGCCCAGAACCGCGTCGATGTTGTCGGCTTTGTCCTCAGATGGACCGTCCAGCACGGTGTTCACATAGTCCGGTGGGCCGAACTGTTTCAGGTGGTTGACGATTTCCTCGACTTCCTCGTCCGAAACAAACGGGCCGTGGCAACGGGTGATCTTGGCGCCACCTGCCATATACAGCATGTCGCCCTGCCCCAGCAGTTGCTCGGCCCCCATTTCGCCCAGAATAGTGCGGCTGTCGACTTTCGAGGTCACCTGGAACGAAATCCGGGTTGGGAAGTTCGCCTTGATAGTACCGGTAATCACATCGACCGAGGGGCGCTGCGTGGCCATGATCAGGTGAATACCCGAGGCCCTTGCCATCTGCGCCAGTCGCTGGATACAGGCCTCGATCTCTTTGCCCGCGACCATCATTAGGTCCGCCATCTCATCAACGATGACGACGATGTAGGGCATCGCTTCGGGCGCGAACTCTTCTGTCTCGAACGTTGGCTCGCCGGTTTCATCGTCGAACCCGGTCTGCACGGTGCGGCTGAACATCTCGCCCTTGGTCAACGCGTCCTTCACGCGACCATTGTAACCCGCGATGTTGCGCACGCCCATCTTGGACATTTTACGATAGCGGTCCTCCATCTCGCCCACGACCCATTTCAGCGCGACAACCGCCTTTTTCGGGTCGGTCACAACGGGCGACAGCAGATGCGGAATGCCATCATAGACGGACAGTTCCAGCATCTTGGGGTCGATCATGATCAGGCGACATTCGTCCGGTGTCAGCTTATATAGCAGCGATAGGATCATGGTGTTGATCGCAACCGACTTACCGGAACCGGTTGTCCCCGCAATCAACAAGTGGGGCATCTTGGCCAGGTTTGCGACCATGGATTCGCCGCCGATATCCTTGCCCAGCGCCAGTGGCAGCGCGTGGTTACCATCACCAAAATCACGGCTGGCAAGGATTTCGCGCAAAACCACCATCTCGCGGTTTTCATTGGGCAATTCGATCCCGATCACCGAGCGGCCCGGCAGGGTCGAAACACGTGCCGACAGTGCCGACATCGAGCGCGCGATATCGTCGGCCAGACCGATAACCCGGCTGGCTTTCAGGCCCGGCGCAGGCTCTAGTTCGTACATGGTAACGACCGGGCCGGGGCGGACGCTAGTGATCTCGCCCTTGACGCCATAGTCGTCCAGCACGTTTTCCAACATGCGCGCGTTTTCTTCCAATGCCTCATCGCTGAGGTGATGGCGCTGAATGCTAGAAGGGTTGGACAGCAAGCTTAGAGGCGGCAGCTCAAAGTCCGAATGCCGGTCTTCAAAGGACAGCCCAGGCTGCGCTTCGGCCTGGGCACGACGCGACGGCGCAGGGGTGCGGCGAACAGGCTGTGCCACTACGGGTTTGCGCGGTTCGGCCACTGGAATTTTCATCGCAGGAAGCGGGGCCGGTTCGGGTTCGGGTGCGTCTTCAAATACGGCCTCATCCTCATAGACGGGCTCGGGCGCAAAATCATGATGCAGGGGTTCCTGCTGCCAATCGGGTTCTGGCTCTGCTGTCAGCATCGGCTCAGGCGGCAGACCGTCCAATGTCATCGGCGGCTCGGGCGGAAGCTCCTCTCCGCCTCTGGCGTTCAGGATCAGCGGATCCGGCCCCCGGCCACGCCCTTTGGTCAAAGGCAGGGTTGGATCGACCTCTGGCGCCACTTCACCCGCGGCCACTTTGCGATTGCGTACGGCTGCGGAAATCTTGGACTTAATACGATCTTCACCCGGCATTTCATCGAATCCGGCAACCGGTTCGCGAGCGACCAGTTCAGGTTCCGGCATGGGATCGGCGCGGCGGATCAGGCTTGGCATCCGCGCCAGCAGACCGGGTTTTGCGGGTTCGGGCTCTTCGAAATCCGGCTCTTCGAACATCGGATCGGCATACGCCATATCATCGTCAAACACCGCGTCGTTGGCCTCTGCGCGGATGGCCTTGCGCTCTTCCCACTGTGCCCGGCGATCTCGTGCCGCTTGTGCGGTAACCGACGCACTGCGACCCAAGAGGTTCATCAACATGTCATAGGACATCACAAGGCCCAACAAGAAGGCACGCGTGCCTTTGCGCACGTCGGCTTTTGTGAATCCAAGGACAAATGTACCCAGCACCAGCATGCCAGCTGCCATCGCCAGCGACATCAGTTTGACCATGAAATGGGATGAGATGGGCAGCAGTGTCAGCAACGCACCCATGACGGTATCACCGAACAAGCCCCCCAGACCAAAGCTGTGGGTCGTGCGCCATGCCTCACCCGGCACCAAAGTCGCGGCATAAACGGAAACGATGGCAATCCAGATCGGAGCAAAGATAAGGCGGGCCACTGCGCGGTCCTCGCCGAAGTGCCCGGCAAAGCGTATGCCCCAGCCAATCAGCACCAGCGCGATGCTCCAACTGCCCCATCCGACGATCATGAACAGCGGCGCGGCGATCGACGCCCCAATCCGCCCCATCCAGTTCTGCACTGGCGCGTCTGTCGACACCATCCAGTTCGGATCATCCGGCGTGTAGGACCAGATCATCGCGGCTGAAGCCAGCCCCAGCAGGATCAGGGCGATCCCGATCAGTTCCTTGCTACGCCTTTCGATGGCGGCCTGGGTCGTACTGTCCAGCAATGGATCGCGGTTGCGCGCGTTATATGATGCCATTTTGCCCTCGTACCTCACGAATAGATGCAGTCACGGAGCGTAATAAGCCCCTGCCGCAACTCTGTTTTTGGGGCCACCATTGCGACCCGGATAAATTGCTCGCCCGGGTTTTGCCCCGGATCACCTTGAGAAAGATATGCACCAGGCAGCACCCGAACACCGGTTTCCTGCCACAGCCTTAATGTGGTTTCCTCGCCATTTTCGACCGGCAGCCATAGGAAAAACCCGGCTTCAGGCGCCAAATAGCCCTGCACGCCCGCGAAAACCTCATCCGCGATCGTGTACTTTTCCTGATACAGCGCGCGGTTCTCGACAACATGCGCCTCATCTGCCCAAACTTTTGCGGCGGCAGCCTGCAAAGGTAGCGGTAAAGGCGCACCTGCGTAGTTGCGTAACTGCTTGACCCTCTTGATGGTCTCGGGACCACCGGCGATCAGGCCCGAGCGCAGACCAGCCAGATTGGACCGCTTCGACAGTGAATTGAACAAGGTGATCCGCTCCGGATTGGCCCCTAGTTCCTGCGCAACGGTCAGTACACCGGTTGGTGCCGTGTCACGGTAGATCTCGGAATAGCACTCATCCGCGAAGATGCGGAAATCATAGGTCTCGGCCAGTTGGATCAGTTCGACCCAATAATCGCGCGAGGCGACTGCGCCCTGCGGGTTCGCGGGAGAACAGATGTAGGCCGCCACGGTGCGGTTCAGAACATCCTTTGGTAGCCCCGAATAGTTCGGCAAGTGACCTGTGGCGGCAGTTGCGGATACGAATACAGGCTCGGCACGAACCGACAGCGAGGCCACCATATAGACCTGGTAGAATGGATTCGGGCACAGAATGGCGGGCTTTTCGCCATTTTTCTGCTCGGGACACAGTGCCATCGCCGCGTTGTACAATCCTTCGCGCGTGCCGTTCAGCGCCATCACGTTGGCGTCGGGGTCCATCGAAACGCCATAGCGGCGATCAATCCAACCTGTAATCGCCGACCGCAACTCGGGCGATCCTTCGTTTGGCGGGTATCCCTTAAACCCGGCCGCGTTTTCTGTGATCACATCGGTGACCCACGCCGGAAAATCATGCATAGGCGCGCCGATGGTCATGTGAATCACTTCGCCACCCGGCTGGTGGTTATCCAACAGGGTGCGCAAACGCGGGAATGCATATTCCGGTAGGTCCGAAAACCGTTCGGGGAAATTCATAACTACTGCCTCAATACCGGGATCATTTCGCCCCGTTTTACAGGCAGACTACAGATCGCACCCGGTTTCGTCCAGACAAAGAGGTGGCGAATCAGGGGATTGTGGCATTCAGGCCAACGCCGTCTCGGCGGCAGATCCCAGCCTTAGCAGGGTCTCTTCTGACCCCGGATATCCCATGATCATCACGCCACACCCGGGTATTCCGGTCGGCAGTGTCAGTGCAGCAAGTCCCATCAGATTGCCAATACGGGTGTTGCGCAGCGCCAACAGATTTTCCGTGACATAGTAGTCATGGTCATTCATCAACCGATCCAGATTCGGCGGCAAAATGGGCGCTGTCGGCGCAAGCACCGCATCAAACCCGGATGTGGCGGCATCCCATGCAGCCCGACAGGCTTTCAGCCTGGACCAGGCCGCGATGTAATCGGCACCGGTCGCGTTTTGACCCGACCGAAACCGTTCCAGAATCTCGGGGTACATGGCGTTAGGGTTGGCTTCGATCACATCGCGCCACAACCCATAAGCTTCGGTCGTGTACAGAATGCCGGACAGCGCCATGGCGTCGTGCAGCTCGGGGACGTCAAGCGGAACGATCTCGGCGCCTGCCTCGGTGAGTCTTTGCAACCCATCCTCAAAAGCCTTACGCGGTTCATCCCTCAGGTCGTCCTGCGCCACAGTCTGAAGATTGGCAAAGCGGCGGCCCTTCAGGCTGGCACCGCGAAGATCCGGTGGAGAGCGCCCCTCGAGCAGGGCCAGCATCTGAGCCGTGTCCTCGACTGAGCGGGTCAGTGGACCAACAGTGTCGAACCGCAGACACAAAGGCACTGTACCCTCAAGGCTGACGCGCCCGGCGGTGGTTTTCAGCCCGACCAGATTATTCCAGGCCGCTGGAATGCGCACTGACCCGCCCGTATCCGAACCGATCCCACAGGCGGCAAGCCCCCAGGCCACCGATGCGGCCGCGCCGGAAGAAGAGCCTCCGGATACGGCGTCTTCATCGTCAATGCATGGGGGCGTGCCAGTGATCGGGTTCAGGCCAAGGCCTGAGAAAGCCAGCTCGCTCATATGCGTCTTGCCCAGACAGACCGTGCCCATGGCGGTGGCGTTACGCACAACGACCGCGTCCATTTCGGGAACCCGGCCTTTCAGCAACGCCGAGCCTGCCTCAGTCGCTGTGCCAGCGGTGTCGAACAGATCTTTCCAGCTGATCGGCACACCATCCAGCAGGGACCGCCGCAGGCCCAGATTAGCGCGCTCCTGCGCAGCCTGTGCCTCGGCCCTAGCACGATCATGCGTAACGCGGGCATAGATCCTATCGCAGTGCGGATGCGCGCCGATGGCGGCCAGATAGGTCTCGGTCAGTTCAACCGGATCGATCTGTCCCATGCCGATACCCCGACCCAGATCACACGCTGTCATGGTCAGCCAGTCCTGCATCCCCGCCCCCTCTGAAAAAAGCACTTTGGAGGACGGTAGCGACAGGACCGCACATGGACAATCCCGAAAGGACGCGCATATTGCAGGCATGGAACACAACTCGGATATCCTGATTGTAGGCGGCGGCCTGAACGGCCCGGCACTGGCACTGGCACTGGCCCAGACAGGGCATTCCGTCACCGTTATCGACGCATTGGCCGAAAAAGCGCGGAAAAACGCGGCTTTTGACGGGCGCGCTTATGCGCTGGCGCTGGCCTCGCAGCGGTTGCTGGATGCAGTTGGCGTCTGGGACAAGGTGACAGAACATGCCCAACCCATGCTTGAGATCAAGGTCACTGATGGACATTCTGGTGCAGGCCCATCCCCGTTTTTCCTGCATTTTGACCATGCGGAGATTGAAGAAGGCCCGATGGGCTACATGGTCGAAGACCGCCACCTGCGCCGCGCCTTTCTGGATACAATGGCCGAACAGGACAGCATCACGCAGATCAGCGGCAAAACCGTTGTCGCGCAGGCCTCTGATGATACCGGCGTAGCGCTGACGCTGGATGATGGCACGACCCTGACCGGCGGATTGTTGGTTGGCTGTGACGGGCGCCGCAGTGGCACCGCCGCGCGTGCTGGGATCAAGCGCACCGGTTGGGACTACGGCCAGACCGCGCTGGTCTGTGCAATTGAGCATGACCTGCCCCATAACGGCGTGGCGCATCAGTTCTTCATGCCCCCCGGCCCCTTGGCGATTCTGCCGCTGACCGGCAATCGCAGCTCGATCGTCTGGAGCGAACGCTCCGAAATGGCCAAACGCATCAACGCCATGCCCGAGGCGGACTATCTGCAGGTATTGCGCCCGCGCTTTGGTGATTTTCTGGGTGACATCCGCCTTCAGGGCGACCGATTCACCTATCCGCTAAACCTGACGATCGCCAATTCCTTTATCGGTGACCGCATGGCTTTGGTCGGGGACGCCGCCCACGGCATGCATCCAATTGCAGGTCAGGGTTTGAACGCAGGTCTTCGGGACGTGGGTGCCTTGGCGGAAGTTCTGACACTGGCCGGACGGCGTGGCGAAGATATCAGTTCGGTATTGGTTTTGGAACGTTACCAGGAATGGAGACGGTTCGACACGGCGGCGCTGGCCATGGCGACCGATGTGTTCAACAAGCTGTTTTCGAACGACAACCCGATTCTGCGTTTCGGGCGCGACATCGGGATGGAGATCGTCGGCTCGATCCCCGGACTACGTCGCGGCTTTGTCCGTGAGGCCGCCGGGCTGACCGGAGATCTGCCGAAACTTCTGCAAGGGCGCGCGATTTAGTCAAGGTGCCGGGCTTCATCCACCAGCATCACCGGGATACCGTTGCGGATCGGAAAGGCTAGATTGGCAGCTTTGGACACCAGTTCCTGCTTTTCGGCGTCGTAGTGCAAAGTGGTGTGCGTCTGCGGACAGATCAGCGCCTCAAGCATGTGGCGATCAAATGGGTGTTCAGGTTCGGTCATTGCAGTTTTTCCTCGCTCGATCCGCCGCGCATGGCGAATTCAATCAATGTCACCAATGTCTCGCGGCGCGTGCGAAGGCAAGGTGCCTCAAGCAGCGCCTGTTTCTCTTCGGGATCGAAATCCAGCAGCATCGACAGAGAATTCACTAGCAGCTCGTCATCGGCATCCTTCAACGTGTCCCAGTCGGTCGACAGCTGGCGCGAGGAAAAAAACCGTTCAAGCAGATCCAAAAATCGCAACCGATCGAACGCATTGTCCGCCTCGGCCTTGCCAAGATCGCGGTCAAACCCGTCCCATGAAACAGCACAACGGCGATAAGGCGTAAACGCATCCAGCTCGGACTTGATCCGAAATCGCGAGATGCCGGACAATGTAATCAGGTAGCGACCATCTTCGGTTTCAGAAAACTGTGTCACACGTCCGGCACAACCGATTTGGTGCAGCTTGCTTTCGTTGGACTGACAGGGGTTCGGCTGGGCCATGCCGATCAAGCGTTCAGGCGTTTTCAGCGCGTCGTCCAGCATTTGCAGGTAGCGCGGCTCAAAAATATGTAGCGGCAAGCGAGACCGGGGCAGCAAAAGCGCCCCGGGCAATGGGAAAACGGATACCGTCTCCGGCAGATCAGCGGGATGCATCATGTACCCGAGTGTAGCCCTGATCAGGAATTAGGCAAATATCATCGAGCTGAGTTTGCGCCGCCCGTTCAGAACAATCGGATCATTGGGCTTGAGGGCGTCGAAAATTGTGAAAAGCTGCGCCTTTGCGGCACCGTCATCCCACTCGCGGTCGCGGCGGAACAGTTCCAGCAACTGCGTAACAGCCTCTTCAACTTCACCATTGGCGTGCAGCGCCTGCGCAAGATCGAACCGCGCCTGATGATTGTCGGCATCCGCCTCGACCGCTGCTTTCAGCTCACCCACTGGGCCTGCATCGGCCGCTTGCTTCGCCAGCTCAAGCTGGGCATGGGCTGCTTCAACCTCAGCCGAGGTTGAAATCTCTGCGGGTGCGCCGTTCAAAATCGCCTCGGCCTGCTCCAGATCGCCCGCTGCAATATGGGCGCGCACCAGCCCGCCATAAGCGGCGGCGTGGTTCGGGTCTTCCCCCAGAATGGCCGAAAAGGTCTGCGCGGCGTCGACTGCTGCACCTTCGGCCAGCATTTCTTCGGCGGCCTGAACAGCATCATCCAGCTGCCCACCGGGGCTTTCACCACCTGCGGCCTCAATCACCCGGTCCACGAACGCCTTGATCTCGGACCCCGGCACGGCGCCCTGAAACCCATCGACCGGCTGGCCTTTGTAGAACGCGTATACGGTCGGGATCGACTGAACGCGCATTTGCGAGGCGATCATCTGCGCCTCGTCCACATTGATCTTGACCATCTTCACCGCCCCTTTGGCGGCGGTCACGGCTTCCTCCAGCAGCGGCCCAAGCGTTTTGCACGGTCCGCACCAGGGTGCCCAGAAATCCACGATCACAGGGATTTCCTGCGAGGCCTCGACGACATCGGCCATAAAGGTGGCCTCGGATCCGTCCTTGATCAGATCGGCAGTATCAGGTCCGGCTGCGGCGTTCAGAAGGTCCATGGCATTCACTCTTTCGTTCGAATTTGGCCCCTATATGCAACTGCAAAGGGCAGAAACCAAGGGGAGAGTTACAGGGTCAAAGGTCGAATGTCGCAAAGACCGGTGCGTGGTCACTGGGTTTCTCCCACCCGCGCGCATCGCGCAGCACGCGGCTTGAGTGGCCTGCGTTGGAAATATCCGGCGTGGCCCAGACATGATCCAGACGCCGCCCCTTGTCGGCAGCGTCCCAATCGCGGGCGCGATAGGACCACCAGCTGTATAGCTGCCCTTCGGGGATGTCCTGACGGGTTATGTCCACCCATCCGCCTGCGTCCTGCGTCTCGGCCAGCGCCTCAACCTCGATCGGCGTGTGTGAGACGACCTTGAGAAGTTGCTTATGCGACCAGACGTCGTCCTCGCGCGGTGCGATGTTCAGATCGCCAACCAGAATGGACTTTTCGGGCTTTTCGGCATGGAACCAGTCGCGCATATCTGTGAGGTAGTCGAGCTTTTGTCCAAACTTCTCGTTCTTTTCACGATCCGGGATGTCGCCACCGGCGGGGACATAGAAGTTGTGAATAGTGACACCATTTTCCAACCGCCCAGCGATGTGGCGCGCGTGGCCGAGACCTGCAAAATCCTTGTCACCGACTTCTTCCATCGGCAGGCGCGACAGGATGGCGACGCCGTTATACCCCTTCTGGCCCCTTGCAACCATGTGGGTGTACCCCAGTTCGGCAAATCCGTCAGTTGGGATCTTCTCAACCGGCGACTTGCACTCCTGCAAACACAATACATCGGGAGCTTCTTCCTGCAGTAATTTCAGCACGATAGGCTCGCGCAGGCGGACCGAGTTGATGTTCCAGGTAGCAAGAGTAAAGGGCATGGGGGATTCCTCTGTCGCGGTTGGGCGGAGGTTAGCGTGGTGAGGGATGGGGTGCCATAGGAAACGATCAAGGAAGAGCTGCTAAGCGGACGAAGCAGACACTCGCCGTGTCCTTAGTTTCTGGCAATCCCCAGCAGAATTTCGGCTACAACTTCTTTCGCCGGGCTCACTTCCATTAACTGATGCGGGCCTTCGACCGTGATCAGGTTCCAGCCGCGCTTTTCGACACGAGCGGGTGCCTCGACTGCGCGCATGTATTGAAAGAACGGGTTGCTGTCGTTGGCCACAATGATTGTGCCCTGAAAGTCCGGCGTACCGTCGGGCAGCGCCAACCGATCGGTGTACGACTTGAAAGGATGCGGTCTCATCGTTGGCAGGGCTTCGCGTAATCCGTCTTTTGGAATAAGCCATCCATCCCCGTCTTTCTCGACCATAGCATACACTTCGTCTCTTGTGGCCTCGTCGAAAAAACTGGTCATCAGGCTTTCACCGTCATCCGTAGGCACAGTATCTAGATACACCAGATGTTTGATACGATCCGGCTGTTCTGCTGCGGCACCGGTTATCACAGTTCCCCCATAACTGTGGCCGACGAGGATTACGTTCTCGAGGCCCCGCCAGCTAAGCACGTTTGCGACATCATGCACATGCGTAGACAAACCCGTTTCTTTTGAAAGAAGGTGCTCTCTCTCGCCAAGACCCGTCAGGGTCAATTCGACCACCTCAAAGCCCTCATCCCTAAGCAATATGCTCAAAGGTTCATACTGACCGGCCCACTGAAACGTCCCATGAACCATAACAAAAACAGGTTTGCTTGTGGACGCTCCCTCTGTTGCGGTCTGGGCGACGGTGAAATTGCCCAAGGAAAGCATAGCGGTGAATGCCAACCAAAGTGTTGCTATGGCCTTTCTGAAGTTAAGCATAATTTCCGCCCCATCTGAACCTTTCCGAAATTCCGCTGACCCTGATTGCAACCTCGCTGCAGGTCAAGCTATTTGATCTTTTCAGAGCACGATCCAATCTGGCTGTCTGTTTTGGGCTCGAACCGGACATTCATTCACACCAGCCCGTCCCAAAAAAAAGCCGGGCCATAAGGCCCGGCAGTCCAACAGGGAGGTGCATGTCATAACCCGGACATGCGCGGGTTGGGAGTACTCTAATTACACATCCAGAGTATCACTTTGATCCACGTCAATCCACCCGGAGTTACGAAACCAAGCGATATCCGCCCGATTCTGTGACCAAAAGGCGCGCGTTCGATGGGTCGGGTTCGATCTTTTGGCGCAGGCGGTATATGTGGGTTTCCAGCGTATGTGTGGTGACACCGGCGTTATAACCCCAGACCTCGTGCAGCAGGACGTCGCGGGCGACCACGCCATCTGCCGAGCGGTACAGGAACTTGAGAATGTTGGTTTCTTTCTCGGTCAGACGGATCTTGCGATCCTCTTCGGTGATCAACATCTTCATAGCCGGCTTAAAGGTATACGGCCCCAGCACAAAGACCGCGTCCTCGGATTGCTCATGCTGACGTAGCTGCGCGCGGATGCGGGCCAGTAGGACCGGAAATTTGAACGGCTTAGAGACGTAATCATTGGCGCCGGCATCCAGACCCAGAATCGTATCTGCGTCGCTGTCATGGCCGGTCAGCATCAGGATCGGGCTTTTGACGCCTTGTTTGCGCATCAGACGGCACAGCTCACGACCGTCCGTATCCGGCAGACCGACGTCCAGAATGACCAGATCATAAATCGCCTCGCGCGCCCGCTCCATGGCGGATTGCCCATCCGCCGCTTCGAACACGTCGAAATCCTCGGTCATCACGAGTTGCTCGCTGAGCGCCTCGCGCAGATCTTCATCGTCATCCACCAGCAGGATTTTCTTGAGCTGAGCCATGTCCGGTCCTCCTAAGCCTTTTCCACCATTTGCGTGCGGAAGATGCAATCAACAAGATTTACTGCAATGGTCTCACGCCCTCGTGTCTGACGCAGAGGAATTGTTTCACTTTTTCTTCTGTTCGGGTTAGACGAAGACCAACACGTTACAGGGTAACATAGATGAGTCTTATCCCCGATATTTCGGAATTGCTGGCACGGGCCCGCGCGGATCTGCGTATGGGCGTTCCCGTCGTATTGACTGATGACAGCGGGTTCAGCGTCATAGCGATAGCGTCTGAGACATTAAGCGCACAACGGCTGGCCGATCTACGGAACTTCGAAGGTCAGCCTGTGGTCGCGATCACCGTAAGACGCGCGGAAACGCTGAAGGCACGCGCCTATGATGGCGACCTCGCACGAGTAATCATCCCATCAGACACCGACATCGCATGGGTTCAGGCGGTCGCCGACCCCTCGGATGATCTGAATACCCCGATGAAAGGCCCCCTGATGTCCGAGCGTCAGGGTAATGCCAACCTGCACCGTATTGCCATCGCTTTGACGAAGTCCGCACGCCTCTTGCCAGCTGCCGTGGTGGTTCCAATTGATGACGGTCGCGATTTTGCGGTGGCACATGGCCTGACCTGCATCGACCATACCCGCGCTGCGCCGCATCTGGCAGATCGAAGCGCCCTGCACGCGATTGCCGCCGCGCGCCTGCCAATGGAAGTGTCCGAGGCCGGTCGTCTGCATGTTTTCCGCCCCGAAGATGGCGGCGAAGAACACTATGCCGTAGAAATCGGGCGTCCGGACCGCAGCAAACCTGTGCTGGCCCGTTTACATTCGGCCTGTTTCACGGGCGACTTGATGGGCAGCTTGAAATGCGATTGCGGACCCCAGCTACGTGGAGCGCTTGCCCAGATGGGGTCCGAAGGCGCGGGCGTGTTGCTGTATCTCAATCAGGAGGGACGCGGTATCGGCCTTGCCAACAAGATGCGGGCCTATTTCCTACAGGATCAGGGATTTGACACGGTCGAGGCCAATCACCGATTGGGATTCGAAGATGATGAACGTGATTTCCGACTGGGTTCGGACATTCTGAAAGAACTTGGATTTTCGTCGGTTCGGTTGCTGACAAACAACCCGGCGAAAATCGCGATGATGGAAAAGACGGGCATCGCCGTGACTGAAAGAGTGCCGCTGAAAGTGGGTGAAACAGCCCATAACCGAGGGTATCTGGCGACCAAAGCCGCGAAGTCAGGCCATTTGCTGTGACACCGGACGATCTGGTGCTTACGCCACGCGGTGTCCGGTTTGCCGGTCGACTCTTTCCCTGTTCGGTCGGAAAAGGCGGTCTGACAAATGACAAGCGCGAAGGCGATCGGGCCACGCCGATCGGGGTACACCATATTGTCGGTATGCTGTTTCGGCCGGACAGGCTCACAGCTCCGACCGCATGGTCCATCCCAATAGGCCCCGGCGATCTTTGGTCTGATGATAGCGCGGACGGTCAGTACAACCAGATGGTCAGCGCGCCCTACGCGCCCAGCCATGAAAAGATGCGGCGCGCGGACCCCCTGTACGATCTTGTCATGATCACAGACTGGAACTGGCCGAACTCTGTGCCGGGCCGCGGGTCCGCCATTTTCCTTCACCAGTGGAGACGCCCCGGCTACCCAACCGAAGGCTGCGTTGCGTTTCGCCGCGATCATCTGCATTGGATCGCGCGTAGAATTTCCCCCGGAACGCGTCTGATTATCCCGCAGGTTTGACCCGCTCGCCAAAGATGGCGGACCCCACACGCACATGGGTGGCGCCCAGTGCAATCGCCTGCTCGAAATCACCGCTCATCCCCATCGACAAGCCCTGTAACCCGTTGCGTTCGGCGATCTTGGCCAGCAACGCAAAATGCAGCGAGGGTTCCTCTTCAACCGGCGGGATTGCCATCAGACCCTGAACCGGCAAATCCAGTCCGCGACACTCGGCGATGAAGGCATCTGCGTCAACCGGCATGATCCCCGCTTTCTGCTCTTCTTCTCCGGTGTTGACCTGGATGAAAACATCAGGGCAGTGGCCAAGCTCTTGCGCCAACCGCGCAAGTGTTTTCGCCAGCTTGGGCCGGTCCACCGAGTGAATCGCGTTGAACAGCTCCATTGCCTGCCGGGCCTTGTTGGTTTGCAGCGGTCCGATCAGGTGCAGGTCAATCTCTGAGAATTTCTCTTTAAAGCCCGGCCATTTTTCGGCCGCTTCCTGCACGCGGTTTTCCCCGAAACAACGGTGGCCCTGGCTTAGCACAGCCTCAACACGTTCATTCGGCTGGACCTTTGAAACCGCGATCAGCTTTGTCGATCCCGCAAGTCGTCCGGCGGCGGATTCGGCCTTGGCGATGCGGGCAGTGATGTCGTGCAGCGACATGGAATTCCTTTCTCTGCTTTGAGGGCAGAAAAACACCAAGTCCGCGCAAAAGAAAAGGGCAGGTCCAAAGACCTGCCCTTAAACTTTGTGGTTCAGATCAACTTAGAAGTTGAACTGAGCACCGAAGTCAGCACGTACTTGGCTGTCGCCGTCGCCACGCTTCTGCTGGCCCAGACCACCGCGCAGCGATGCGCCGCCGCCCAGGTCGTACTTAACGCCGATACCATACTGCTGCAGGTCGTCATCCGCCGAACCGTCACCGTAAGCGGCGGTCAGAGTGGTTGCCGCGCCCAGGTTGTAGGCCAGCGACAGACCGTATGCGGTGCCGTTGCGAGCGTCGTTTACAACGTCATCGTCAGCTACAAACAGTGTGCCCGAGAAGTCACCGAATTCTGCGCCCAGGGTCAGAACGGCCAGCGACTGCTTTTCGCTGCTGCTGTTCACGTTCGCCTTGGTTTCACCATAGGCCAGCGCTGCGGTGATGTTGTTGAAGTTGTAGGTTACGCTAACGTCCCAGCGGTCTGCGTCCTGCGCAACACCGTCCAGAGCAACAGTTGCCTGGTCGTAAGATGCGCCGAAAGCGAAGTCGCCAACTGCGTACTGGAAGAACACAGCGTTCGCACCCGAACCGGTCGACGAGTAACCCAGGAAGCTGTAGTCAACGCCCGAGTACTGGCCGATGAAGCTTTCCAGGCCAGGCTCGTTACCGTAGTAGTTCGCCAGGTTGTCGAACGAACCCGCAACGTTGCCCGCGTCAACACGCAGACCACCGTAGATGACCGAGAAACGTGCGCCGTTCAGGCCAGCCGAGTTGGCTTCGCCGTTGCCGGCATTTTCGTCAGCCTGCAGACGAACACGAGCCGAGAACTCAACGCCGCCATCGGTTTCTGCGGTGCCGTCGATGTTCAGGCGGAAGCGCGAGACCAGGATGGTGTTGTCGGTGTCGACGGTCGCGGTGCCAGCGGCAGTAACTGCGCCAGTTGCCGGATCAACGGTGAAGTTGTCAACAGTACCGGTACGGTCTTCAAGGTAGCCAATACCAAAACGACCGTAGCCGCTGAATTTAACGTCGGCCGCTGCAACGCTTGCGGTTGCAATCAGAGCGGTCGATGCGAAGAGAACTTTTTTCATCTTGTTTCCCTCGGTTTCAAAAGTTTTTCTACTCGACATATGCCTCAGCACATGTCTCAGCACGGGAACCGTTTCGCTCGGATTACCCCCAAAGCGCAAGCTTGCCTTAAATGTGAAGGGTGCATTGGCCCCAAATTGGTGCAAGGATGCCACAGTCGATATTTGGGGACTAAACTGCCGTCCACACTGACATGTGTAACAAGAATAGGGTTGTTGCTGAACTGGACCTTGTCTAGGAGTAACACTTAACAAAGTAGACCAAGTGAAACAGGACCAGTCGACAATGCGCCTGCAGACGATTTTCGGTTTGATCATAATAACTGCTGCCGTGTCGGCCTGCGGACAGAATCAGAGTGCGGCTCCGAATCCCGCATTGCTGTATACAGATAGCACACGTACAGAAGAACGAGAGCTGAACGATCCGGAGCGCACAACAATCTGGGACGTATTCAACCGCGGGAATGCCGAACAGATCGTCAATGTGAATCGGTATCTTTGGGCTGCCTCGCTGGATGTGCTGAATTTCCTCCCGATTCAGGAGGTTGATCCATTTACCGGCGTGATCGTAACAGGTTACGGCACGCCGCCTGGTGGCGGACGCTCTTATCGCGCGACCGTGCATATAAGCGACCCGGCCCTGGCGGCGCGGTCGCTTTCGGTGGCACTGCAGACCAGCGGGGGCGCTCCGGTAAGCGCCGCGACGTCGCGGGCGGTCGAGGATGCGATCCTAAACCGCGCACGCCAGTTGCGCATTGCGGACAACAAACTCTAGCCACCCGCCGAAAATCACAATATTACCACGCCGGGTTCACGCCCGGCGTTTTCATTCACGAAGGACCGCACAATGTCGCGCTACTCGGCCACCGAAATCGAAGCAAAATGGCAAGAGGCCTGGGACAAGGCCGGGATCTTCACCGCCGACCACACGGCAGACAAGCCGAAGTATTACGTGCTTGAGATGTTCCCTTACCCGTCAGGGCGAATCCATATGGGGCATGTGCGCAACTATACGATGGGCGACGTCATTGCGCGTCACAAGCTGGCGACGGGGCACAACGTGCTGCACCCGATGGGCTGGGATGCTTTTGGAATGCCGGCAGAAAACGCCGCCATGGCCATTGGCGGCCACCCGAAAGACTGGACATACAGCAACATCGCCGACATGCGCGGGCAGATGATGCCGCTGGGCTTGTCGATCGATTGGTCCCGCGAATTCGCCACCTGTGACCCCGAATATTATGGCCAGCAACAGGCTCTGTTCCTCGATATGCTCGATGCCGGGTTGGTTTACCGCAAAAACGCCGTGGTGAACTGGGACCCGGTCGACATGACCGTTCTGGCCAATGAGCAGGTGGAAAATGGACGCGGTTGGCGCTCGGGCGCTCTGGTGGAACGGCGCGAGCTGACCCAGTGGTTTTTCAAAATCTCGGACTATTCCGAAGAATTGCTGGATGCGCTTGATACGCTAGAGAACTGGCCTGCCAAAGTGCGGCTGATGCAGGAAAACTGGATCGGCAAGTCGCGCGGCCTGCAATTTGGCTTCGAACGTACTGATGGTGGTGAGCCCATCACCGTCTATACGACTCGGCCCGATACGCTGTTGGGCGCGTCCTTTGTTGGTATTTCGCCGGATCACCCGATTGCCAAGCAGCTTGAGGCCGAAATCCCCGAAGTTGCTGAGTTTGTTGCCGAATGCCGCAAGGGTGGCACCACGGAAGAGGCCATCGAGACGGCCGAAAAGCTGGGTTACGACACCGGCATTCGCGTGCGTCACCCGCTGGACCCGAATTGGGAACTGCCGGTCTGGATCGCCAATTTCATCCTGATGGATTATGGAACTGGCGCGATCTTTGCCTGCCCCGCGCATGACCAGCGTGATCTTGATTTCTGCCGCAAGTATGGCCTGCCGGTCATCGACACCTTCTTTGCACTGGATGACGATAAGCCGGTCGACAAGATCGCCTTTGTGCCGCCGAAAACTGAAAAAGTCCGCTGGGTGGACCACTTCGCAGGCCTGACCGAGGCCTCTGGGGATGAGGCGATCAACGCCACCGTCGATTTCGCGGAAAAAGCAGGTTGGGGTGAAGGCGTCACCAAATATCGCCTGCGCGATTGGGGGCTCAGCCGTCAACGCTATTGGGGTTGCCCGATTCCGGTCGTGCATTGCGACAAATGTGGCACCGTGCCCGAGAAGAAAGAAAATCTGCCGATCGAATTGCCTTACGACGATGGCAACGGCAAACCCATCGACTTCTCGATCCCCGGCAACCCGCTGGACCGCCATGCCAATTGGCGTGACACCCCTTGCCCGTCTTGCGGCGCGCCTGCCAAACGTGAAACGGATACGATGGATACGTTTGTCGATTCGTCGTGGTATTTCGCCCGTTTCACCGCGCCACGCGCTGACACACCCACCGATCTGGCCGAGGCCGAATACTGGATGAACGTCGACCAGTATATCGGCGGTATCGAGCACGCGATTCTGCACCTGCTCTACTCGCGCTTCTTCGCGCGGGCGATGAACATCACGGGTCACCTGCCTAAGAAAGCCATCGAGCCGTTCAATGCGTTGTTCACGCAAGGCATGGTCACGCATGAAATCTATCAGACACGCGACGCCAATGGCCGTCCGGTTTATCACCTGCCCGAAGATGTGACCGACGGAAAACTGGCCGACGGCACCGAGGTTGAAATTATCCCCTCGGCCAAGATGTCGAAATCCAAGAAAAACGTGGTCGACCCGGTCAGCATCATCTCGGCCTTCGGCGCGGATACCGCGCGTTGGTTCGTCCTGTCCGATTCGCCGCCTGAACGGGATGTGGAGTGGACCGCATCCGGGGCCGAGGCTGCGTTCAAGCACCTCAGCCGTGTGCATCGGATCGCCTCGGAAATCGCCGAATCGGATGTTCCGGCCAATGCCGAGGATGAAACCCTGCTGCGCGAGATGCACAAAGCCATCCATGACGTCACAGGCGGAGTCGAATCTTTCGGCTTCAACGCCTCAATCGCCAAGCTCTATGCTTTCACCAACACCCTGGCCAAATCCAAGGCGGGCACCGCAGCCAAACGCGAGGCCGCCAAAACGCTGGCACAGCTGATGTCGCCGATGACCCCGCACCTGTCCGAGGAGCTTTGGCAGCTGCTGGGTGGCGAAGGGCTGGTTGCCACGGCATCATGGCCGGTTGCGGATGCAGCTATGCTGGTGGACGACACCGTCACCCTGCCGATCCAGATCAACGGCAAGCGCCGCGCGGAAATCTGCGTGGCCAAAGATATGCCCAAGGACGAGGTTGAAAAAGTCGCGCTGAGCACCGAAGCTGTGCAAAAGGCGCTGGATGGCGCCACACCCAAGAAAGTAATCGTTGTACCGGGCCGGATTGTGAATGTCGTCGTTTAACCGCAGAACCTTGTTGCTGATGCCCTTGGCGCTTGCCGCCTGCGGGTTTGAACCTGTGTACGCTCCAGGCGGATCGGGCTCGGCCCTTTTTGGTCGCGTAGAAGTGTCGGCACCAAACACGGTCACCAGCTTTCTTCTGGTCGAAGATCTGGAACAAAAGCTAGGCCGTAGCGCAACATCCGGCAGTGAATACAGTCTGGACGTTTCCGTCGTGACCCAGACGGTGGCGGCATCGATCACCTCAACGAACGAAACCAACCGTCTTATCATCAACGGGACCGCCAACTATTCGCTTAGATCGAAAGCGACGGGGCAAGTTCTTGCCTCTGGCTCGGTGACGGACTTCGTGGGGTATTCGGCTGCTGGTTCCACCGTATCCACACTGGCTGATGAGCGGGATGCTACGCAGCGCCTGATGGTGATTCTGTCCGATCAGATCATCAGTAGGCTGTACGCCACGCCGGGCCTGTCCGCATGAAGCTGAGCCCGCGCGAGGCCGAGGGATATTTCTCGAGACCCGACGCGGATAAGACCGGGCTGTTGATCTACGGTGCGGATGCGATGCGCGTGGCGCTAAAGCGGCAACAGGTTTTGGCCGCTCTGCTGGGCGCCAATGCCGAAGAAGAGATGCGGCTGACCCGCCTGCCCGGAAGCGATCTGCGTGGCGATCCGGCCTTGTTGCTGGACGCGGTCAAGGCGGTCGGGTTCTTTCCCGGGCCACGCGCTGTATTCGTCGAAGACACAACCGACACGGCCGCCCCAGCAATCCTTGCCGCGCTGGAAGATTGGGTAGCTGGCGATGCCCAGATCATCGTAACCGCCGGGCAGCTCAAAGCCAGTTCCAAGATTCGTAAAGCGTTCGAAGCACACCGCTCGGCCTATGCGGTAGGTATCTATGACGACCCACCATCCCGGGCCGAAGTCGAACGAATACTTTCTGAGGCCGGTTTGCAGAACATCCCGCGCGATTCGATGGCCGCGATTGCTGAGCTGGCAACCAGTATAAGCCCCGGTGACTTTACCCAAACGATTGAGAAACTGTCGCTTTACAAACGCGATGACAGCTCCGAACTGACCATTGAAGACGTCGAAGCCTGCGCGCCCCGCTCGACCGAGGCCGCACTGGACGATGTGCTGAACGTGGTTGCCGATGGTCGCGCGGGTGAAATCGGCCCGCTGATCCGACGTTTGCAGTCACAAGGAACCAATGCGGTCAGCCTGTGTATCGGCGCGACAAGGCATTTCCGCACTTTGTATGCCTGCGCATCCGATCCCGGCGGAGCAGCGCAGGGAATCGGCAAGCTGCGCCCCCCCGTTTATGGAAAGCGCCGCGACCGCATTTTGCGTCAGGCCCAAGGGTGGGGTGCGCCAAAATTGCAAACTGCATTGACGGTTCTGACCGATACCGACCTGTCGCTGCGCTCGGCCGGGCAAACCGCACCGGCCATGGCATTGGTCGAACGCGCCATGATCCGTCTGGCGATGCTGGCGCGGACCCGCTAACCGCTTTGATCCAACCAATGTGCCGCCGCGCGCCCAGCCCAACGGCCGGTCGCCAGGCAAGCTGTCAGAAGGTACCCCCCGGTCGGGGCCTCCCAATCCAGCATCTCGCCTGCGCAAAACACTCCGGGATATGCAGTCAGCATGAGCCCCTCATTAAGCGCCGCACGTGACACACCTCCTGCTATGGAAATGGCCTCGTCCATCGGGCGCAGGCCCGCGTGGGTGATCTGCAGATGCTTGATCGCCCTCACGTCCAGCGACTGGATCTGACCGTCGCGCTTGGACATTTCATGAAACAGGGCAACCTTTTGCGGAGACAGGCGCAGAGATTTCTTCAGCCACTGCGAAAGGGTCGTTTTCGATTTCTTTGACGCAAAACGATTGCGCAACGTATCGGCATCCAAATCCGGAACCAAATCGACAAAAAGCGGTGCTCTGTCACGCAAGGCCGGGGTCAGTGAGTACAGTCCGCCCCCTTCCAACCCTTTCGCCGAAACCGCAGCCTCGCCGCGGCTTTCCAACTCTCCGGCCCTCCATCGCGCCGATTTCAAAGCCGCGCCAAAATGCGGCTGCATATGGGGGCTCCATTCCACGGAAATGGCTGAGTTTGCGGGTGCGAAAGGTGTGAGGGGCACGCCATTACTCGTCAGCACCGATGCCCATGCTCCGTCTGATCCCAACCGCGACCAGCTTGCCCCGCCCAGCGCAAGAACTGTCACATCGGGGCACAGGTTCTGCCTGCCATCATCCGTGTCGAAAACGGCTTGGGCACCATCCCAGCCAACCCACCGCCAACGTGTTCTGATCTGAACGCCAGCCTCTGCCAGCCGTGCCAGCCACGCCCGCAACAGCGGAGAGGCCTTCATCGACGTCGGAAACACCCGGCCGGTCGAGCCCGTGAACAACTCTTGCCCCAGCCCTTGCGCCCAGGTTTGCACGTCCGACGCATCGAATTCGGCAATCATTGGTCGCAACCAGGTCGCGGCCTCACCATAGGACCTCAGCAAAATCTCAAACTGTTCGTCCTTGGTCAGGTTCAGCCCGGACTTTCCCGCCATCAGGAACTTTCGCGCAACCGAAGGCTTGGCCTCTGCCACAACAACAGAGTGCCCGGCTTTGGCCAGTTCCTCGGCTGCCATCAGGCCTGCGGGTCCACCGCCGATCACCAGTGCCTGTGCCATCCCTGCCCTCTTGCCTTTCGCGCCACCTGACGCAACCTTACCCTCGTCATGACGAACAGCGATCCGATCTGCCCGCTCTGCAACCGCCCGATCCCGGATGGGGCCGGCAGCCTGCACCATCTGATCCCAAAACTCAAAGGGGGCAAGGGCGGACCCACTGTCCTGCTGCACCAGATCTGCCATAAAGAGGTGCATGCGACCCTGACAGAGGCTGAATTGGCCCGTGAATTCAACACTGTGGAGGCACTGCGCGCCCACCCTCGGCTGGAAAAGTTCCTGAATTGGGTCCGCAAACGCCCGCCCGGGTTTCGGTCGAAGGTTCCGGGCAAGCGTCGGGGTCGTTGACTAACCAGGGTTTACCGGGTCGCCAAACGCATCCCGTGCCGGCGCGGCAAGCCCCAGAAACTCCATCCCGCGATAGTCGGGAACATTGGAAAATTGAGCGCCTTCGACATGCTGGAACTCCAACGTTGTGTAAGGGCGTTTCCAAAGCCATTCGCGGTTTTCCACAGCCCAAGGGTCTGGGTTTGGCGGAACCTCGTCGGTGAATGCGTAAAAATGCAGATCAAAGCCATACTGCCCGACGTCCTGCATCGAAAGCAGGCGCATACCCTGATCACGGCAGAATGCGTCCTCGGCTGCCATATCCCCGGTGCGCAGGGTGATCTGGCCGATACAAGCCTGCGCAAACGGATTGTTCGGGTCCGCAGCGTTGGACGGCCGGTTGCCTTCAAAATCGTGCTGAAGCAGTTCGATCACAAAGCCTTCGGGGTCTTTGAGGTGACACATATACCCGATGTCCAGAAACTGTTTCGGATCTGATACCTCTATCCCCTTGTCGCGCAGAAATGCCGTGGCCAGATCGACATCCGGTACGGTGATGCCGATCTTCCAATAGCGTTGTCCTGTGTCATGGGTGTATCTGCCGCCGCCGGGCATCAGCAGCAAATCGGCGTCCTGCCCCAAATAGCCGATGCGCAGGCTCACCCCCTGGGCCTGAACCGACATCCCAAGGACATCCGTATAGAATTTGCCCAGTTTTTCAGGATCGGCGACGCGCAGCCGCAAGCCAGACAGCCTCATCCGCACAGCCGGGCGATACCGGCAGCGATCTTTGGATCGGCGGCGGTGCTATCAGCGACCAGTTCACGCGCTGTCGGCATCAACGCGTCCGGCGCCACCACCCGGTCCACCAGACCAAAGGCATAGGCCTCATCCGCCGTGATCTTTTGACCGGCCATCAGGATCATCTTGGTGCGGGATGGTCCGATCAGGGCCGACATGCGGGCGGGATCAGACGGTTGCGGCAGAAAACCCAGTTTCATTACGGGATAGAAAAACTTGGCGGACGGGACCGCAATGCGAATGTCACAGGCCAGTACCATCCCATTCGCGCCACCGGCCAGAGTACCATTCAACGCGGCGACCGTCAGGCACGGCAGAGCGGCGATTGCGCTCGACAAACGCTCCCATACGTCCGAGGTTGCAAGACCCGCGCGCGCCTCATCCAGATCGGCACCGGCACTGAACACTTTGCCGGCCCCGGTCAGAATCAACGCCCGCGCCTCGGTGGCGGCTTCGGCAATCTCGGCCAGCTCAGTCAGCATCGCCCCTGTCAGCGCATTGGCTTTGCCCGGGTTGTTTAGGGTGACAATCCACAAGCCGTCTTCTTTGTTTAATTCGATCACGTCAGCCCAACCCTTTGTCGAATATCTTCACGCCGCAGCGAAATTTCGGTTCCCATAAATTCATCCGCGTCTGCAGTACACATCCACAGCAGCGCCTTCGCCGGCCAGTCTGCAGGAATGTGATCGCTCCAGTCCAACTGACTGACAGCGTTGATGCCGCTGGTTTTGATGACCCGCTGCATGTCGGTCGCCACGGTTCCCGGTGACAGACCCATGGCGCGGATGCCGTGGATCGATTCCTCAAGGTGCAGGCATTCCGTCAGCATCTTCGCTCCGGCCTTGGACGCGCAGTAATGGCTCCAGGCTTCGATCGGGTTCGAGGCCGCGCCGGATGATACGGTCAACACTGTGCCCCCGCCCGCCGCCCGCATAATGGGCAAGGCCGCGCGCATTCCGTAGAATACACCTTTGAGGTTGATATCGATCGCCTTGTCCCAGGCCGCAACATCCGCGTTCGAAAGATGGAAAATCGGATCGATTACACCGGCATTCCCGATCAGAACATCCAATCCACCAAAGCGGTCGACGCAATCTGCCACAGCCTGTTCGACCTGTGCAAAATCACTGACGTCACATTCCAGCGCGATCACATTTTCGCCCAGCGCAGATGCCAATGCGGCGATCTGATCGCGGCTGCGCGCGACCAGCGCCACGTTTGCGCCTGCTGCGGCAAAAACGCGCCCTGCCTCTGCTCCGATGCCGCGGCTGGCCCCGGTTATCAGTACGGTTTTCCCCTGCATTTGGATCCTCTACCTCTATCGGTTTGAAATTGTGTGAATGCTTACCGCGCGAAAGGGTAAAGGGTCCAGTCCTTGCCCCTTGACGCCCGACGCCACAAACACGACGATGCCCGCAAAATTATCTAGAAGGGTACTGTAATGTCCGTTTTCCTTCGCCGCAGTTGCGGTGCTGTTTTGGCTTATGCCGTTATCACACAAGGTGCACTTGCCGACCTGACCTCACAGGATGTCTGGAATGACTGGAAAACCTATCTGGGTCAGATGGGGTACACCGTTTCGGGCGACGAAACCGTTGCAGGAAATGTCACGACGATTGCCAACATGGCCATGTCCATGGACTTACCGGAAGAAGAGGCAACTTTTCAGATGGTCGTTCCAGAAATGACCCTGACGGAAAATGGCGACGGTACGGTGAGTATTGGTTTCCCCGAGAATTTTCCGATGACGATTTCCGGAGAGGGGGACGGCGAAAAGTTCTCGGTCAATGTCGATTATTCGCAGAGCGAGATGAACCTGGTCGTTTCAGGCTCGCCCGACGAAATGACTTATGACTATTCGGCCGACACGATAGGCATCAAGCTGGATGGTCTGAATGTGGACGGCGAAAAGATGCCCGCTGATGCGCTGGCGCTCAGCCTGAACATGACAGATCTGGCCGGCAGCTCGGTCATGAAAATTGGTGAGAACCGTGACATAGATCAGAAGTTCACTGCGGGCGGGATGACCTATGATATGGCATTTCAGGACCCGGACAGCGGCGACACGGCTAGGGTTGACGGCTCGATGAGCCAGCTGGCGTTTGAAGGTACAAACGTTATCCCATCCGAATTCGACATCTCGGACCCGCAGGCCTTCTATAAGGCGGGCTTCTCGTTCTCGGGGCTGTTCACCTACGGATCCGGCCAGAACGCGATTGCAGGGACCAGCGAAGGCGAGGCATTCTCGGTCGGAAGCGAATCCCAAGGTGGCAAATTTGGCGCCAGCATCGACGCCGAGCGTCTTGCCTATGACATCGAGCAGAACAGCGCGAAAGTCGCAGTGACGACCGCCGACCTGCCCTTCCCGATTGAAATCGCGATGGAGAACGCCGGGTTCAAGTTTGAAATCCCGGTGCAGAAATCCGAGGAAATCCAACCGTTTGGATTCGCCATGAACCTGACCGACTTCACCATGTCGGATATCCTGTGGAGCATGTTCGACCCAGCAGGCGCCCTGCCGCGCGACCCGGCGACTATTGCGCTGGACACGACCGGGACCGCCAAGGTTCTGTTGAACATCTTTGATCCTACCGCAGTCGAAAACCTGGATGCATCTGACGCCGCACCGGGCGAGTTGCACTCGCTGAAGATCAACGAACTGCTGGTGTCTCTGGTCGGGGCCAAGCTGACCGGTGAAGGCGATTTCACCTTCGACAACTCCAACGTCTCGGAGTTCGACGGAATGCCCGCGCCGACCGGTGTTGCCAAGCTGAAACTGAATGGTGCCAACGCCCTGATCGACAAGCTGATCGAGATGGGTCTGGTGTCAGACAGCGATGCAATGGGCGCGCGGATGATGATGGGTCTGATGGCCGTACCGGGTGACGAGCCCGACACGCTGAATTCAGAAATCGAATTCACTGCGGATGGTCAGATTCTAGCGAATGGCCAACGTATCAAGTAGCACTTCGGGAAGGCGGCATCGCTGCCTTCCCAAACCTTCGCCCGCGGTGCGAACCCTGGCATCGGACGCATCGTGCCGAATTCCCTTTCAATAGATTGCTCAACCAAAAATAGCCGCAGGCCTTGCGAGACCGGCGGTCCAAGGCTAGGTCGAATGCACACAGACCGGAGGCCTCATGACCCGCACACCCGAAGAAATCAGCCATAACCTGCTGGACGCGGCCCGCAAAGCCGGGGCTGAAGCGGCGGATGCCATCGTTCTGGATGGCTCATCGGTATCGGTTGAAGTCCGCAGTGGCGCGCTGGAGCACGCGGAACGGTCCGAAGGCACCGACCTGGGACTGCGTGTGTTTCTGGGCAAGCGGCAGGCGATCGTCTCAAGTTCGGACAGTCGCCCCGAAACACTGACGGCGATGGCGCAACGTGCAGTGGCCATGGCAAGCGAAGCTCCGGAAGATCCTTTTACAGGGTTGGCCACGCCCGACCAGCTTGCAAAAGACTGGGATATCGCGGCACTGGAACAATTCGACCCGACGCCCGAGCCATCGGCAGAGGCGCTTTTGCAGGATGCGCTGGCTGCCGAAGCTGCCGCTTTGGCAATTCAGGGTGTGTCCCAGGTATCGGACGCTGCGGCCGCCTATGGCACCCACCGCGTGCATCTGGCCGCCTCAAATGGCTTTTCTGGCGGGTATTCTCGCAGCAGCCGCTCGACCTCTTGCGTGGCCATCTCTGGCGAAGGCACGGGGATGGAGCGTGATTACGACGGCGACAGCCGAACGTTTCAAAACGATCTGCGCAGCCCCGATGAAATTGGCCGCACAGCAGGCGAACGCGCCGTTGCTCTGATTGGGGCACAAAAGCCCGCGACAGGCACGTTCCCTGTTCTGTTTGACGAGCGGATCTCGTCTTCGCTGATCGGTCATCTGTTGGCCGCCAGCAACGGCGCCGCCATTGCTCGTGGTGCGTCATGGCTTAAGGACAGTCTGGGAGAGCAGGTGTTGCCTGAGCACCTGTCACTTATCGAAGACCCGCACCGCCCGCGTATCTCGGGCTCTCGCCCGTTTGACGCCGAAGGATTGCCAACACAGCAAAGGGCCGTTGTTGAAAACGGAGTGCTGACCGGTTGGACACTGGATTTGGCCAGCGCACGGAAACTGGGCATGGCCTCAACTGGGAACGCGGCGCGTGGCGTGTCTGGCCCGCCGTCGCCCAGCAACTGGAACCTGAGCTTGACCCAAGGCCAACGCAGCCGGGACGATCTGTTGCGTGACATGGGAACCGGCCTGCTGGTGACCTCGATGATCGGATCGACGATCAACCCCAATACCGGCGACTACTCACGTGGGGCATCAGGCTTTTGGGTCGAAAACGGGGAAATCACCCACCCCGTCAACGAATGCACGATCGCTGGCAATCTGCGTGACATGCTGAAACGGATTATTCCGGCAAATGACGCACGCACGTATTTGTCCCGCGTGGTGCCATCGGTCCTGATCGAAGGAATGACACTTGCCGGCAACTGACCTCCAACTGCTGATTGACGCCGCATTAGAGGCCGGAAAGATCGCCACTCGGTTTTCGGGGACCACGGCGCAACGCTGGGATAAACCCGACGGGGCCGGCCCGGTAACCGAAGCTGATCTGGCCGTGAACGCGATGCTTGAGCAAATGCTGCCCGCAGCGCGTCCGGGGTATGGCTGGTTGAGCGAAGAGACCGAGGATTCAGCTGACAGGCTGTCGAAAGACCGTGTTTTCATCATTGATCCCATCGACGGCACCCGCAGCTTTGCCGAAGGCTCGGGGACCTGGGCCCATTCATTGGCCATCGCCGAACAGGGCGAAGTGACGGCCGCTGTGATCTACCTGCCGCTGCGAAACCTGCTATACGCCGCAGCAAAAGGTCAGGGCGCTACGCTCAATGCCGAAAAGATCCGGGTCAGCGAACTCGGTGTGTTGGAAAGCGCCGAGGTTTTGGCCGCGAAACCCAACATGCAGCCGCAACACTGGCGTCAGGGGCAGGTACCCGAGTTCAAACGGAACTACCGGCCATCTCTGGCCTATCGCATGGCCCTTGTTGCACAAGGTCGATTTGACGGGATGATGACCCTCAGGCCCAGCTGGGAATGGGACATCGCCGCAGGTGATCTGATAATACGCGAAGCCCTCGGCCGGTGTTCGGACCGCGCGGGGCTGCCGCTGCGGTTCAACAACGCAATTCCGCGTCTGAACGGTGTGATCGCTGCGGGTTCAGGTGTTTATAGGCTACTGTCGGAACAACTCGAACCGGAAAGCCCTGGAATCGCACCATGAGCAAGCCACGCTCGTTAAGCCTTGCCGCCTATCGCGTGCTGTCCTGGGGTATGCAGAATACCGCCAGCAACGGCGATATTGCGCGCCCCGAGGGCGAGGTTCTGTGGTTGCACATAAATGCGTGGGAACGTCACCGCGCTATTGTTGATTTTTGCCAGCGGTTGCAGCAGACGCGCCCCAATCTGTCGGTGGTTCTGACCGCGCCACCCGATGCAGATCTATCAAGATGGGCCAGCAGCGGATACCCTCTGGTCAACCTGCCCACCGAACAAACCGGGGCGGCGCGCGTGTTTCTAGACCATTGGCAGCCGGATATCGGAATTTGGGTCGGGGGCGGCCTGATGCCCAACCTGATCACACGCGCCGAGGAACGTGGGATTCCCATGATGCAGATCGAAGCACAGGCGGACGTGAAAATCGCGCGCGGCGGCCGTTGGCTGCCCGATATCACAAGATACACGATTGACTGTTTTCAGACGATCCTGTGTACGACGCCGGAAATCGTCCGCCAAATTCGGCGATTGGGCATCGCTTCGAACAAGGTGCAAGAGGCACCGCCCCTACATGTCAGCCCAAACCCGCGCTCATGGCCCGAGGACGAGCTGATCGAAGTGAACCATGCGCTGTCTGGCCGACCGGTCTGGTTAGCGGCGTGGGTCCAGGACAAAGAATTCATCTCGGTCCTCAGTGCCCATAGACAGGCAATGCGCATGCTGCCGCGTTTGGCATTGGTGTTGCAAGTGGCCGACATTACAGAAGCCGGGCCGCTGCACCGGCGGCTTGAGGCGATGGATCTGCGCTGTACCAACTGGGATGAAAGCGGGACGATCGAGGACATGACTCAAGTGATCCTGTCCGCCGTGCCCGAGGATCTGGGCCTGTGGCACCGTGTATCGCCGGTGACCTTCATGGGCAGCTCACTGGAACGCGGTGCCGGAGGCGCAGACCCGCTCGTCGCCACAGCGCTGGGCTCCGCCGTGATCCACGGCCCGTTTGTGCACAGCCAACAACAGCTATACGATCAGCTAGACCGGGCGGGGGCCGCGCGCACCGTCAGATCCGCCACCGAGCTGGGCGATGCAGTGGTGGAACTGTTGGCACCGGATCAGGCCGCCAATATGGCGCTGGCCGGGTGGCAGATCGTAACCGAAGGTGCGCCGCAAGCGGATCACCTGATCGACATGATTCAGGACTATCTGGATCAGCGGAGTGCAGACGATGCGAGCACCTGATTTCTGGAATACCGCCCCGGATCGGCTGGATTTGCGCGCTCGCATGCTGGCACCGCTTGGGCAGCTCTATGCCGGGGCAACGGCGCGTCGGGTCGCCTCGGAACCCGGTATTAACCCAGGCGTTCCTGTCATTTGCATTGGCAACCTGAACGCGGGTGGCACTGGCAAGACCCCAACCGTGATCTGGATGATCGAGCAATTGCGCGATGCCTGGCATGAGACACATGTGGTCACGCGCGGCCATGGCGGTTCGCTCGAAGGGCCGGTGCGCGTGGACCCCGGCAAGCATACCGCGGCGCAGGTCGGGGATGAGCCCCTGTTGCTGGCGGCTTTTGCCGATGTCTGGGTCGCCAAAGACCGCGCCGCTGGAGCAAAGGCAGCCGCCGCGGCGGGTGCCACAGTCATCGTGCTTGACGACGGCTTTCAAAACCCCTCGGTGGCCAAGGATTTCTCGGTCATTGTGGTGGACGCGGCACGCGGGTTCGGAAATGGACTGTGCTTACCGGCTGGCCCCCTCAGGGAACCGGTGGAAGTCGGGTTACAGCGCGCTGATCTGGTGCTGTCCCTTGGCGAAGCTGATGCCCAAATCGAGTTTGCCGAACGCTGGGGGAAAAAACTGTCCGTCCCACATGCGACCGGCGCGGTTGAGCCGCTGCAAACCGGCATGGATTGGAGCGATACGCCCGTTCTCGCCTTTGCAGGAATCGGACACCCCGAAAAGTTCTTTGCCACTTTGCGCCAACAAGGCGCGACCTTGCTGCGGGCCGAGGCATTGGATGATCACCAGCCGCTGACACCCGCCCTTATGACCCGTCTTGAAAACGAAGCCCGCTTGTTGCGCGCGCAAATGGTCACCACGGAAAAAGACGCCGTTCGCCTGCCCGCTACATTTCGCAGCAAGGTCATCACGCTTCCGGTTCGTCTGAAGGTCGATGAGGCGGACAAGGTCAGGCAGATGCTTCTGCAGATCGCCCCGTCGCCCTGAAGGACGACCGGCCCGGATTGAGCCGGTCGTAAAAGCAATTAGCTGCCCAGTTCGTCTTCGATCAGCTTTTTGAAGCCGTCATAGGACTGATTCTCGACCGGCTTGCCATTCACGATGAAGGACGGGGTCGCCTGAATACCATCGCGCTCGGCGTTTTCCTGATACCATGCGACCAGCGTCTGCGCCCGGGTGCCGTCCTGCAGGCAGGCTTCAAGCTGATCATTGTCGATACCAGCCAGACGCCCGATTTTACGCAGCTCGTCCACGATTTCAGCGGGACCACCGGCGTTGGTCCACTCGGACTGTCCTTCGTAGATCAGGTCGGAGATGCCAAAGAACTTTTCGGGCCCGCCGCAGCGCGCAACCATCGACGCCCACAGGCCATAACGGTCAAAGTAGACCTCGCGATAGATGAACTTCACCTTACCTGTGTCGATAAAATCCTTCTTGAGCTGCTTGTACGCTCCCGAGTGGAAATTCGCACAATGCGGGCAGGTATAGGACGCATATTCGATGATCTCGACTGGTGCGTCCTCGGCACCCAGAGTCATCTCGACGATGGTCGAGGTGTCCAGATCAGCCTCTTGCGCCTCGGCGCTGCTAATCAGCGGATAGGCGGGGTTGGAATTTGACAGCGACAGCCAATAACCGCCAGCGGCCACGGCGACGGCCGCACAAATTCCGGTTGCAATACGGCTCATTTCTCAGCCCTTTCTCAGCGTTTTTGCTTGGATAAAACGTTACGGCCCAGACGTTCAAGGGCTGCGCGCAGATCACCATCGTGAACTTCTTGCGCAGCGCGGTCTGCCTCGGCTGCTATTTCTGGTTCGATCTTGGGTTTCGCTTGTTTCGGCTTGTGGTCGAAACTGGCCTGCCCCTCGGCAAATCCTGTCGGAGCGGTCTGGGTGATGCGCACCCGGCTGATGGCATTATAGCCATAAACCGCGTTCACCTTGCCGCGCAATTGTTCCTTCTGCATCTCCAGCATCGGGGCCTGCGGTCCGGTGGTCAGAACCGTTAGCGTGGCACCAATGCCACCCTTCCCGTAACCCACTTTTACCGGTCGCGCGATAGCGGCCATATCCTGTCCAACGATCTCGGACCAATGGGTCAGCAGGCGTGATACGGCAAAGCCCCGGCTCTCACCGGCGTGCCTGATCTGGTCGTTCAGCAATGTCGCGGTGCGTTTGAACCCGCGGGTCGAAGAACGTCTGCGCTGCATCTGGTTTCCAACTCCTGCGCCGCTATTGTAAAGGGCAGAACAACAGGCGCCAGCGAAACCCGACAAGGAGATAGATAAAACTTGCGTGACTCTGGTGAATTTGACGTGAGCAGTGCGCTGCTGGATTGGTACGACCGCCATGCCCGCGAGATGCCTTGGCGCGTAGCCCCAGCCGATCGGGCTGCGGGCGTGATGCCCGACCCCTACCGCATATGGTTGTCCGAGGTCATGCTGCAGCAGACCACTGTTGCGGCTGTGCGCGACTATTTCGTGCGATTCACAACCCGCTGGCCAACTGTCGAAGCGCTGGCGGCGGCGCCCGACGATCAGGTCATGGGGGAATGGGCCGGGCTTGGCTACTATGCTCGCGCCCGCAATTTGTTGAAATGCGCCCGGGTCGTGGTCGAACAGCATGGTGGAACGTTCCCCGATACCTACGACGCGCTCCTCAATTTGCCGGGGATCGGTCCCTACACCGCCGCTGCAATTTCCGCCATCGCCTTCGACCGACCCGAAACCGTGTTGGACGGCAACGTAGAACGGGTTATGGCCCGACTTTTCGACATTCACGACCCTTTGCCCGGTTCAAAACCGCAACTGAAAAAGCATGCGGCTGCGCTTACGCCTGCCACGCGACCGGGAGACTATGCGCAGGCGGTCATGGACCTGGGGGCAACAATCTGTACACCAAAATCTCCGGCCTGCGGTATCTGCCCGGTGCAAGCCACCTGCGCCGCTCGCGCCGCTGGAACGCAATCCGATTTGCCACGCAAGACACCAAAAAAGCCCAAACCCACGCGATACGGCCATGTCTATATAGCCCAAGGCGATAACGGAGCCTTTCTGATGGAACGTCGTCCCGACAAGGGGCTGCTGGGTGGCATGCTGGGTTGGCCGGGATCAGAATGGTCAGACGGCCCGACCGAAGCACCGCCCTTTCCCTGCGAATGGCAGGTGCTGCCGGGCGAGGTACGCCATACCTTTACCCACTTCCACCTGATCCTGCGCATCTGGACGGCCAAGCTGCCGGTCGGCTGGTCGCATGACGATCTGATTGTCATGGAAAAACACACTTTCCGACCCGGTGATCTGCCAACTGTTATGCGCAAGGCCTATGATCTCTGGCGCTCTACGTAACCCATTGTGTGGCATTGCCGGGTGGGGCTAGTCTGCCCACAGTTTCTCGGAGCGAAGCGATGATCGCATCAGACAGTCTGTCACGCTGGCAAGCGGCATTGCCCTTCTGGGTGTCCTTCCTGCTGATCCCCGTCGTCTGGCTTACCGCCGTTGCCGGAGGCTGGTGGGTCTTGCTTGTGCCTCTTTCGACTTGGTGGGCGTTTGCAGTTCTGGATCGGTTAACGGGGCTGAACCTTGAAAATGCCGATCCGGGCACGCCGGACGGCGGTCTCAAATGGTACATTCTGCTGACCAAGGCATGGGCCCCGGTTCAGTTTCTTACGCTGTTTGGGTTGCTCTGGTACGCCACACATACCGATCACCTGTCTGTTTTTAGCAAGATTGGGTTGTTCTTCGGGATGGGTGTGATCTCGGGCACCATCGGGATCAACTACAGCCATGAACTGATGCACCAGAAAGGGCGGTCAGAACGTTGGCTGGGTGATATTCTACTAGCCATGGTGCTGTATTCTCACTTCCGGTCAGAACACCTGCTTGTACACCACCGCTATGTCGGGACGCCCCGCGATCCGGTCACTGCGCGGTATAACGAAGGATTTCACCGCTTCTATCCACGCGTCCTGTGGCAGTGCCTTCGCTCTGCCTTCCGCGCGGAGCAGGACAAACTGGCGCGCAAACAACGCCCTTGGACCGACCCGGCAAATCCGTTCTGGCGCTATTGGGCGTTGCAGACGGGCATGCTCGCGCTGGCCTTCGGGGTTGGGGGATGGTCGGGCGTCGCCCTGTTCCTGATACAGGCCGGCGTTGCCATATGGCAGCTGGAGCTGGTGAACTACGTCGAACATTACGGCCTGACCCGCAAACACCTGGGCAAGGGCAAATACGAGCACGTCCAGCCGCGCCATTCGTGGAATGCCTCGCAAAAAGCGTCGAACTGGTTGCTGATCAACCTACAACGTCATTCCGACCACCACTACAAACCAAACCGGCGCTTTCCGTTGCTGCAGCATCACTCGGAAGACGCAGCCCCACAATTGCCCTACGGCTATCCGGTCATGACGGTTGCTGCGATGATCCCACCGCTGTGGCGCCGCGTCATGAACCCCCGCGTCAGGGCATGGCGGCGTCAATATTATCCAGAAGTCACCGACTGGAAGCCGTACAACAAATCGCTCAACCCGTTGCCGCGGTCCTGACCGCAGCGCGCGCCAGCGCGCTGCCCGGCCCAACGGGATGACCCGCATCTTTGATGCGTGGCAGATCGGCGGGAGCCACCCGTCCTACCGAACCCAGATATCCATAGAGCCCTGAACCCCACGGACCGGCTGGTTCTCATGCCTCACAAAACCTGCTGTCAGATCGGTAGCGTTGTTGCCTTCTTGTATCACCTGTGCCCGTACCGCATCACTCAGCACCACGCGCGCGCCCAGTTCCCGCGTCAGCGCCTCAAGCTTGGCGGAGACATTCACCGCATCCCCGATAACCGCAAATTCCAGTCGGTTCGCTCCGATGTCCCCCAAAACCACCGAACCGTAGTGAACACCGATCCCCACGTGAATCTCGGGCTCGCCCGCGCGCCGCCGTTCAATGTTCCAACGATCGATCACGCCCACCATATCACGGGCGCAGGCGACCGCGTTGCTGGCATCCAATGGGGTCGGCACCGGTGTGCCGAAGGTTGCCATCAATCCGTCCCCCAGATATTTGTCCAACGTGCCATGATGGCGAAACACTTCGGTTTCCATTCGGGCGTGAAACCCGCGCAAAACTTCAATGACGTCATAGGGGTCGCGCCCGGCAGCGAATTTGGTAAACCCCACGATGTCGATGAACAAAACGGCGATGTCTTCTTTGCGAACCTGCTTGAGCGGCTCATCATTCTGGCTGAGCTCGTCCACAACGTTCGGAGAGAAATATCGCGACAGGTTTGCGCGTTCCCTTTCAAGCCCGGCATTTGTCATCAACAATCGATTGAGCCGCCGCATCGAGATACCAAGCGTAACCGCGACCATCAGGAATACGATCACCTGCTGAATACGCTGAGGGACCATGAAACTGTTGGGGTCCAGCAACTCCGCAACATCCGGATACCCGGCCAATGCCTCGAACATGCGCTCACTGATGCCCGGAATTGGCGTAGCGACCCACCAGGCGATGATCCAGCCTACCGTCCACATCGTCGCCGTCCACGTGCCGATTGCCACGACCGTGCGCCACGAATAGGCCAGAGTTCCCGCTGCCAGAATGATGAAGAAATACTGGAAGTTGTCGAACCGGTATTGCATTGCCAGCGGTCGAACATCATCGCTGAACGGGTTCGGCACGATCATCCCCAAAGTCATGATCAGCAAGTCGACGAAGATCAGCAAAAGCTCGACCCGTGACTGGCCCACGCTGCCAGCCCGCCGGATCAACCAACCATTGGCGCAAATCAATAACAGGATGAAGTGATACCACAGAACGTCCCAATGGGGGTTCAGGTAGATCAACAAAATGCCAGTCAGGCCCATCGCTACCCAGCGGGCGCGGACAGCCAGTTCCAACCCTTCGCGCTTGTGCCGTTCCAGCGCAGCCTCGGTGTACTTGTTGTCCAGATCATATTTGTCGGGCTGTGTCACAAAAAACCGCCCAAATCGGGTTTCGCTGGCTGTGGTATCCGACATTGCCAAGGTTCCTTCCGTGAGCAGCAGGACAAGGAATCTCATATCGGAACTGAATGAAGAATAAAACAAAAGACCCCGCCGAGATCGGCGGGGCAAGGCGTAGTGCCTTGTGTCAGGCCACAGGCACCGGCGGCATTCTTGAAATCAGTTGTGCATCTCGGACCGGATCTGCTGACGCAAAACGTCGATCGGCACCGTTTTGCCATCGCGTTTGAAGCACCAATAGGTCCAGCCATTGCATGAGGGCGCGTTTTCCAGATGCGCCCCGACCTGGTGGATCGAGCCTTTGACGTTGTCGCCCACCAGCGTTCCGTCCGCACGCACTTTGGCTTTGTGACGCTGATTCATGGAATAAAGCTCTTCACCCGGACGCAACATACCGCGTTCAACCAATTGGCCAAAGGGCACGCGCGGCTCAGCGCGTTTGCTTGCGCTGACTTCCAGCGCTTCCCGGTCGAATTTGCGGACTTTCGAGATACGCTTCTCGGCAACCTTGCGATAGCTTTCCTCGCGCTCAATCCCGATAAATTCGCGGCCCAGCATCTTGGCAACGGCACCGGTTGTGCCCGTCCCAAAAAACGGGTCCAGAATAACATCACCGGGGTTGGTCGAACCAATCAGGACACGGTGCAGCAGCGATTCCGGCTTTTGCGTCGGGTGCGCCTTGTCGCCATTTTCATCCTTGAGGCGTTCATGTCCGGTGCAGATCGGCAGAACCCAGTCGCTGCGCATCTGCACGCCTTCGTTCAGCGCCTTCAGCGCTTCATAATTGAACGTGTACTTAGCACCCTCACGCTTTGAGGCCCAAATCATCGTCTCATGCGCATTGGTAAACCGCTTGCCACGGAAATTCGGCATCGGGTTCGATTTGCGCCAGACAACATCGTTCAGAATCCAGTATCCGGCGTCCTGCAGGGCTGTACCGACGCGAAAAATGTTGTGGTAGGACCCAATCACCCAAATCGCGCCGTTGGGCTTGAGGAGACGATGCGCCGCTTTCAGCCATTCGCGGGTGAACAGATCATAAACACCAAAGCTTGAAAACTGATCCCAGTGATCGTCGACCGCATCAACCTGGCTGTTATCGGGGCGGTGCAACTGGCCTTTGAGTTGCAGATTATACGGCGGATCCGCGAAAATAAGATCAACCGACTCCGCAGGCAGACTGTTCATCACATCGATGCAGTCGCCAGATAGAATCGTGTTTAAAGGGAGCGTTTTCACGCCCTTTTTGGTGGTTGTTGTCATTTTACTGCCTCAAGTATCCACGGCGCTTTTGCGCTCATTTGGTTGAGACAAGGATGAGTCAAAGTCGATTCGCCGTCAATTTCTTTTTTGAATCAGCGGCTTACGATTTACTCTTGATACAAGATATTGTGTACCGGCTTGAATGAACGCCTATGATGTGGGGTCACACCAAGATTTCGCAGCGCTTCTCTGTGTTGTTTTGACGGATAGCCTGCGTTCTTCTCCCATCCGTAGCCGGGATGCTGTTGCGCCAAATCCACCATCAGTTGATCGCGCCAGTTTTTGGCAATGATAGAAGCCGCCGCAATCGACACCGAATGCGCATCCCCTTTGACAACTGCCTGCGCCGGGATCGTCAAACCGCGAGGGATCATGTTTCCGTCAATCAGCAGATAGTCCGGCGGAGGATCAAGGGCCGCAACCGCTCGTTCCATCGCCAGATGCGAGGCACGCAAGATGTTGTGTTCGTCAATCTCGGCAACCGAGGCTTCAGCTATCGCAAATTCAGCCCGGTCACGAACCGCGATATCCAAAACAGCCCGTCGTTTCGCCGTCAGTTTCTTGGAATCGTTCAGCCCCTCGGGAATATCTTCGGGGTTCAGGATCACGGCGGCGGCAACCACAGGCCCGGCCAATGGCCCACGGCCCACCTCATCCACACCGGCAATGCGCAGATATCCTTGCGCCACTGCCGCCTGTTCAATCGAATAATCTGGCGTTGTCATACCAACCGAAAACCGCGTTTCGCGCCCCACCGCAAGACAAAAAAGAGAGGGCGGCTTGCGCCACCCTCTCCTGCGCGGCGCTTCTGTGGCGCCGCTCCTGCTCGAAAGTGATTACTTGTAAACGACGCGGTATCCCTTCTGGCGCAGGCATGCGGGTTCATATGCCCGCTTCACCTTATTGCCGTTCCAGAATCCGACCTTGCACTCTTGCGGCAGGCTATTGGCATGTTTGTAGTGCTTCTTGAGGCACTTCGGCGCCAGAAGCGGATGATTGTTCGAATACGTATTGAATGTGCGCAGGCATTTCTGCGGCAGATCATATCGCGCGACATGCTGCGGCAGGGGGCGCACCGGGTAGCTGGGCTGCGCTACATAAGGTTGGGGCGTGTAGGTCTGATGACGCGTTGTCCGGGTCCGGTTCTTGCGTTTTTCCTGGTTATAGTAGTGGACCCCTGCCCCGATGATCGCAATAGCGGCAAGCCCACCAAGGATGTCCTTGGCATCCGCAGCCCGCGCCTGCGAGGCTGAGACGCCGGTGATGGTAACAGCAGTAGCGACGATAATAGCGATGAACTTCCGGTGCATGATGCGTGTCCTTCCTGGTGTTTCGGGGCGATCCGGCACAGACCGCAAACGTGATGCCCCAACACTGGGTCCGCCCGCTTCAGACAAGCAATAACGGGCGGTTGTTATCCGATATCACGCCCCTCAAACCCCTTAGGTTATTGAATATCGTGCAAACCCATGCGCAGGATGCAGCCTATGAAACCGATCCTCTCTTCTCTGGCCGTTGCGGCCCTGATATCGCTTGGTACCGCCGCGTCGGCAGAGTGCTATGCGGACTACAAGGCCAAGCAGGACAACCCCCTGCGGCTGCATTATGGCGTGATGCAGGTTTCGGCCTGTGATAAAGGCCAGGCCCGACAAGAAGTCTCGCAACGCCTTAGTGCTTCGGGCTGGACCTTGTTGAACGTCATGTCTGTCTTTGGGCCGGAAGGATTGGAAAAAAGGAAGGCCAATGCCGGACAATTCTATCTCCGTTACTGAAGCCAGACGGTCGGGAACAAGACTGGTCGGTGCGGGTATTGCGGCGATCATCCTGATTCTCGTCACTGCCGCCATCTTTTTGTTCTGGACCCTGCCGGACGCCAACGCCTTTAACGCACGCGTTGAACGGCTATTTGTCGAAAGCGATCTGACCTCGCAGACTGAAATTCGCCTGTTGGAGATATTGGCCCAGTCCGGCACCGCCTTTGCCGATACGCTGTCCAGCTATCGTATGGTGATATTTGTATTGCTGGTCTTTGCCAGCGCCATGCTTGTGACGGCGCTGGTTTTTCTGGTGATGCTAGTGATGCTGAACCGTCGGATGGCGCAAATTGAACGAACTGGTATTCAAGTGACATCCTTGCTGATCAGTCGCGAGGAAAACACCGTCTACCTGAACAATATGGATTTCAAACTGACGCCCGCAGCGATGGAGACATTGTCCGTCCTGGCTGAGTCTCGACTGGATGATGAGGTTCTATCCGGTGTTCAGATCGAGGCGATGATCTCGGGCAAAAGCGCCGCCGACTGTGACGAAGCTGCCGGCGCCACGCGGATCAAAAGGTTGCGTGATGCCTTGGGCAATCAGATGGTCAGCGAGCTGCTGGTCAAGAACATCGCCAAGAAAGGCTATATGCTGTCCATCGAAAAGGATGTAATCCAGATGGTCTGATCCGACGGGGTTTCGCAGCTATCGCACGATAAAAATGCCGAGACCGCCCCTTGGAAATCCCCTTCACAAGGCCCATCCTATAGTGACCCCGGGCCAGGGAGGATGATGATGAACGTCCACGCCACAGCAAGACCAAAGGGCTATGGGATCTCGGTCGAACGGTTAAGCGGTAAAATTGCGATTTACCGGGACCAGGACCTTTTAGCCGAAAGCAGCAACGCCAAGGTCATGTACGAAACGCGGCTGCCGCCGACGATCTACATCCCGCGCGAGGACGTGCTGGTGGATCTCAGCGACGAAACCGAGTTGCAGACTTTTTGCCCCTTCAAGGGCACTGCGACCTATCACGACGTCATCCTTGATGGTGAACGACTGGCCAATTCCGTTTGGGCCTATGAGGAGGCCCTGCCAGAAAGCGCCGCCATTCAAGGGCATATCGGATTTTTGCCCAACGCGTATACCCGGATAGATTTGGGCGATAACCAGCTCCGGGAACCCGAAGACGGCAATATCAGTGGTCCTTTGATCGATTGGCTGATGCGTGGGGCGTCTGCGAATGACACGCCTGAGGCATTCACCAAAGCGCTGGCCGAGAAAATGCTGGAACATGGGATCGCCATCCAACGTCTGAGCATCCTGACATGGTCCCTGCATCCGCTGATAGCGGGCAAGCACTACATCTGGGAAAAGGGCGAGGCCGAGATATCGACCAATGTTCCGACCTACGAAATCCACGACCACCCGGCATATATCAACAGCCCATTACGTCATGTGTCGAACGGGCTGGGCGGCGTGCGGCAGCGGCTGAACGAGGAGAACCCCCACAATAGCTTTCCAATCATGGAGGACTTGCGTGAAAAAGGGGCGACCGACTATGTCGCCATGCCGTTGCCGTTCTCGGATGGACGTACCAACGTTCTGACCCTGACCTGCGATCACCCGGACGGGTTCACGACGGAAAACCTTGGGCTGGTGTTCGAATGCTCGCTGGTCATCGCCCGGTTTTATGAGGTCTTCATGCAGCGCGAGAACGCTCAGGTTCTGCTTGAAACCTATGTTGGCAAACGCTCGGGCGCGCGCGTCTTAGGGGGTGAGATCCGGCGCGGTGACGGGGATGAAATTGATGCCGCCATCATGTTCTGTGATCTGCGCAATTCGACCAGCTTGGAAGAGAAACTGGGACGCACCGATTACATAAACCTACTGAATGACTTTTTTGAAACCGTTTCTGGTATCGTGCACGAAAACGGCGGCGAAGTCCTGAAGTTCATCGGTGACGCGGTCCTTGCCGTATTTCCAGCGGGTGAGGATTCAAAAAACGCCCGCGAAAACGCACAGCGAAGCGCCATCAACATCGTAGAAAAGTTGGGAGAGTTGCGCCAGTCAGGTTCCGACAACCATTGTGATTGCTCAATCGGGGTTGCCTACGGGCGCGTGACCTACGGCAATGTTGGCTCACGTGAGCGGCTGGACTTTACCGTGATCGGACAAGCCGCGAATATCGCTGCGCGTCTGGGTGAATACGGAAAAACCAAAAACCACAGGATTGTGGTATCTGCCGATATTGTGCCCGCCTGCGCCAATGCCCTGCCGCTTGGCGACGTCAAGCTGCATAACGTTTCCCAACCGGTCGAGTCTTATGCTCTCAGAACTTCCGCAGATGCCGTTCTGAACGCTTAATATACAAAAAGCGCGCAGTTCAATTCAATCAGGGCCACCCGACATTGTTTCTGGTGGTAGTCGCGTGTCCGAAACACTTTTTGCCTTAGACACCAAGCAGGATCAGCGCGGTCTGCGCCGGGGAAATCGCGCTTTCAAGCTGAGCGATTTGACTACGGGCAAGAAATTGATCTGTCAGCCGCTCTATGGCGGCCTTTTCCTCGAATTGGGCCAGATCATCGGACCCGGTCAGCCCTGACAACCTGTCTTTGAATACTTCCAACTGTCTGTCGATGTTCAACTGGCCAAAGCTGGACGGCAACCCAAGTGCCGTCTCCATCATGCGCCGCAGCGGTGGCAGGCTCATCAAATCGAACCATTTGGTATCTTTGCTGCCCGTCTTTTGCGCCAGATCACCCAGCGCATGCTGGGCATACAAAGCGATACGCATCGTTTCATCTGATTCACCCACAGCAATTTCAAATCGCGACACAACACTGTCACGTGCAATCTCTTCCATGTTGGTGATCAGACCGGTTTTGCGCACCTCGCCCGGCCCAAACCCAAACGCCTCGGAAAACTGCCGGTACCTTTTGTCGGACAGACGATTGGACAACGCATCCTGGGCCTTGGTCCCGTCGGAAAGGATCTTCTGGATGAAATAGCGATTGTCCAGGTCGGATTCCAACCCAAAGGCGCCTAGTGCAACTTGCAACAGCCGGCGATCGGACACCAATTCCTCCGCTGTTTGGACCTTTTTGATCTTCTCCAAAAAGTACTCACTGTCCCTTTTGTTGACAGAGGACGAAGAAAAACTGTCGATCTGCGCGTCATATGTCCGCTGCAGGATTCGCCAGCCGACAATGCCGCCCGAAGGTATGACCGGCTGGAACGTCATTACTGGTAGGCCATGAGCCGCTCTTCGCGGGGCAGCAGCGCGCGCAAGGCTTTAAGGCATTTGTAAAACTGCTGATCCAGAAGCGCCTGCGTTGCCTCGGACAGAACCCGGCGACTGTCGGCGTCAGTAAAGACCTGGCTCAGCTCTTCGACGCGCCGTAACAATTGTTGGCGTGCCTGACCGGGTTCCATATCTCCAGACAGCACAAGTTGAGCAGCATAGCAGACACGTCGAACCGGAGTGTTCACCTGGTCCGGGTGGATCGCATCCCGCAGGCGCAGTACATTTGCCTCAGGTGTCATGATCGAAAACCGACTACGGCGGTCTCCATTTTCCACGACTACACCGTTGATCAAAACCCGTTCTTTCGGCGCCAATTTCAAAACCAACCCTGCCATCAGGTAGCCCCCGTTTGGCGAAGACCGCGCAGAACCGCCATGTTGATCTCCAACAATGGCTCAACCGAGGCTTTGTTCCCCAATACCTGGCTACTGTGCTGTTCGGTGAATTCCGCCAGATAGAATATCCGCGCACGCAGATCATTTGGCAGCGCATTGTCTGAGTCCGTGACGCCACTGGCCAGAACGGTCCACAGTCGCCGGTTTTCGTGCAAAGCCTGCACAAACGCGCCGAAATCTGATTTTTGACGGGCCGCGGCGGCCTTGAGACTGCGCGTGATTTTCGAGATCGCTTCGTATTCCGTATCGCGCGGGGTGCGCGTTGGCGCGGCGGTCTGTGCATATGCTCGTTGTGCGAGGGCTTGCGGGGTCACTTAATATCCTTCCGGTAATCTGCCACTTGGCGGTCAGTATCGGGGCGCGTTGCCGCGCCCCGACCATGTTCCTTAACTTAGCGGAACAGTGACAGAATCGACTGCGGTGCCTGATTTGCGATCGACAGCGACTGGGTTGCCAGCTGTTGCTGAACCTGAAGCGCCTGCAGACGTGCCGAGGTTTCTTCCATATCCGCATCGACCAATGACCCGATTCCGGATTTGAACGAATCCGCCAGGTTCGAAATGAACTCCTTCTGCGTTTCGATCCGACCTTGCGAAGAACCAAAAGCCGCCGATGCATCGATCGATGTGTCAATCAGCGTCTCGATTGTGGCCAACGCGGCCGTAGCACCTGCACCGGTTGAAACATCAATGCCCGTCAATGCGCCAAGACCGCCTGAACCCGCGTTCACATACTGAGCCGAGAACGAAATGTCCGTGCCGGTGGCATTGGCAACGGACAAGGTGCCCGCGGTGCCCGAGTCATAATCAACAGTCAGACCCGTGATACCAAGTTCATCAATTTTCGCCTTCAAACCCACTGCAACGATATCACCGGTCGTAGAGGCCGCAGCATCCGTTGCAGAAACCGTGTAGGATACGACCTGATCGTCGATCGCCAACACAACCTTGTCACCTGCAGCAAACGCACCACTGGATTCATCCGTTACCAGCGCAGTTGCCGAAGTTGTGCCGTTGTCAATCGTCGCACCAACGCGGTCGTTGCCGGTGGAAGACCCGGTCGAACCGTCAAACACCTGAGCCGCAGTGTACCCGCCGGTAGAAAGGTCCTGACCCGCAACAGTGATAGACGACGCGGTCACGTTGCCAGAGTTGTCCCGGTCAAGAGACGCCAGGATCGAAGCGGAACCCGCCGAGCCGTTAACCAGGTTGAGGCCGTTGAATTGCGCGGCGTTAACAACCGAGTTTATCTGGCCCTTTAACGCGGTGACATCGTCGTTGATCTTGTCGCGATCTACGTTGTCTTCCTGTGCTGCAACGATCTTGCTTTTCATCTGAGACAGCAGATCGGTGACCGTTTCGGACGCGTTACGCGCAACCGCTACGGTGGACTCACCCAGTGCCAGGCTGTCTTTGATCGCGTTGAAGCCTTTGACATCCGATTCCATGACCTTGGAAATCGCCCAGACGGCCGAGTTGTCTTTCGCAGTCGCAACGTCCTTACCGGTGGAGATCGCGTTCCGCGTTGCCCCAAGATCCTTGTTGACCGACTTGAGAGTTTGCAGCGCAACCATGGCGCCATTGTTTGTCAGAATGCTGGACATTAGCTTTCTTCCTTTTCCGTTCGGGCCCTTTGCGCCCATGCTCATCCCGCCACTGGTGCGGGCTTTGACGTCTTTCTGATCGGTGCGATCCGCCGTCGGGCTGTTCGCGCCACCTGATTTGTCCAGGTGCCCGAACACCTTTGACGTCGATCCCCTAACGGAGTGCTAAAGCGCGAAGGTCAGAAACCTCGGATTTGAATCAAACCCTTATCTATGCCCGTTTTTCCAGCTTGGCTTGATGGCGGACGGCAAATTCGCTGCGCTGCCCGTCCGCACCATAGGTGGTGAATTCTTGCCGCACGCGCCGTAACTCGGCCATGCGGTTGGCCACCGCGCGAATCCCTTCGGCGGCGCTGTTTAGTAACGCCTGGTTCCGCTCGACCTTTCTTTGCAGGCGGATCAGTTCATCACTATCAAAGACGTCAAGATCATTAATCGCACCGATCAGTTTTTCCTTTTCCGGAGCCGTGTTATGCAGACGATCCAGATCGCCCTGCACCAGCGCGTTTCGCTCAAGCTCAAGAACGTCTTCGAGTGATTTTACAAGGTCGGCTTCAGACGTCTTTGGCATCGGTTTTCTCCATCATAGATTGGAACAGGATTTCAGAAAGGCCAACGCCACCGGATCTGGCCAGCGCACGGGCCTGATGCTGAACAAGAAATGAGGCAAACTGATCTTCGCCTGCACCGCCGCCAAAGGATTGGCGCGCTTTGCCCAGCCCGGCCGATTTCAGCATCTCACTCAGAAACGCAGCCTCTAGTTCTATGGCCGCCTCCCGCAATTTCTGGGAATAGGCAGGGGGGTGAGATGGGGAGAGAGGCGGGGAAACCTTCATTGCTTTCTCCAAAAATTGCATCGAACTTTTTCGATCAAAAGCGAAAGCAGTTAAAATAAACGTAACTTCCTGCAGGCAGGTTTCCGGTCGCGCAACCGGAGTCGGAGCATAATGCCCAACCCTCTTTCAGTGATGTCATCCTCGCCGACCGCAACCGCCAAACCCCACGGAATCAATCCCGAGCAGGGGGATGAAAGTGGCGCTACGTTTGAGGCCGTGCTCAATCAACACAAAGGTGAGAACAAAGAAGAAGCAGCCGCTCTTACAGGCGCAGAACCGGACGTGGACGTTGAAACGGACGAGGCTGTCTTGCTTGAAGATGCAGAAGTGTCCGCTGATCTCAACCAGAGTGAGCGGACACCCCTTCTGGACACGCGTCTTGAAGTGGGCACAAAACGCGATCCCTCCGAAACACCCGTGTCAGCTGCGTTAACCGACCCGCGCAGTCCGAAAGTGCCTGAAACCGAGCAAACCGGCCTATCCAACAAGGTCGATAGACTGGATGCAGGCATCAATGATTCGCGCATAGTCACCCCGGATTTTCGGCACAGCGCGGCTTTGAGCCCTGCGTCACAACCAATTGCTGCGCGGGGAAAGGTGGACCTTGCGGCTTTTGCGTTGCAACCTATGGGCGTATCCCGAAAAGAGACCGCAGACCGGACCGTTCATCCAGAGCGGCACCGGCATGAAACGCAACATCCGCCGCAAAGCAATCTTGCACCTCAACAAACGACCAACCCGGATCGCGCACCAAGCATCGCTCAATTGCAGATGTTCGCGCCGGAAAAAACCCGTGCTCAGACTGACGCGCCAGCATTTCACGAGGTCGAAAACGTTCACGCCCTCAGGGCAGATTCGCCCGTTTCGGCGGGGCGGGATCCGGTAACTTTTACACAAGCCATGGCACAGACTGCCCGGGCCGAGACAGCGCGCGCCGTCGCCGGGCAAATGGCTGCCGTCATCACCACACAGCCGAAATCCGGTTCCGTTGAAATCGCGCTGAACCCCGAAGAACTGGGGCGGGTGTCCATCATGTTGAACGGCCGCGATGACGGATTGCATCTGACAATTTCCGCCGAGCGCCCGGAAACCCTCGAGATGATGCGCCGTCATTTGGCGGTGTTGGAGGAAGAGTTCAAAAATTTTGGCTTAGGCGATCTGTCATTTGACCTCGGGACATCCGGAGACGCCGAACAGAATCAGGCCGGCCACCAGGAAGGATCGCCTGCTGAGACCGCGCAACTCACCGATTCCTCTTCAAACGCGCCACCCATTCCCAAAACCGGCCCCGTTGGCCGCATCGACATGAGGTTGTGAAATTGATTACCCCGACCCAATCCAACGCCCAACCGTCAGCCACAGTTCAAACCCAAGACGCGTCAAAGCAAACAGGTCTGGCATCGGACTTTGAGACATTCCTGACAATGCTGACCGTACAGGCCCAGAATCAGGACCCGTTGAAACCGTTGGATGCCTCGGAATATGCATCGCAACTGGCGCAATTCTCGATGGTCGAACAACAGGTTCAGACAAATGATTTGTTGGCGACACTTGGACAGGCGCTGGGTGGCGCAAATCTGGACAAACTCGGCAAATGGATCGGGATGGACGTGCGAGCGCCCGCGGCTTTCCAATATGAGGGCGAGCCTTTGACGCTGTTTGCCACACCCTCACCAGATGCTGACAAGGCGGTCATAGTCATCCGCGACAGTGACGGAGCCGTTGTCGATCGTGTGGCTGTTTCCACGACCGACGATAGAACGGTTTGGACTGGTCAGGGAAGCGATGGGCAGCCTCTGGCGGCGGGGAGTTACTCGGCCACACTGGAAAGTTATGATGGCGACGAGCTGTTATCGACACAGCTGGCAGAGACCTATGGCGAAGTTGTCGAAGCTCAGGTTACGGACAATCAGGTTATGCTGACCCTCGAAAGCGGGAAGGTTGTCGCTGCTACGACGGTAACCGGGGTCAGAGCCGGAACTTGATCTGCCGGGCAAGACAGTTCAAACCTTGGCAGATTCGACTCGCTAACTGCATTGGTGAAACTCCTGCCTGCCCCAACCCGCCCCCCTTCTGATCTGGTCGACGATCTGCGCGCCCGTGACTTTGTTCAGCCCGGCGCAGAGTTTCAAACGTTGTATGGCGGGCGAACAAATCAGGTCTGGAAAGTACTGGGTGGCAGCGGTGACAAGGTTCTGAAGCTGTATCGCGCAACACCGCGCAATCCGCTGTTTCGCAACGACCCGGAACTCGAAGCGCTATGCTTACGCACCCTTGAGCCAACCGGATTTGTTCCTCGCCTGCGTGCGACAGGAACACATGATACAGGCCATTGGGTGTTCTACGATCACGCTCCCGGATCACCGTGGCAAGAAAGGCCTGAGAGTGTCGCTGGTTTGCTGAGTGAACTACACAGGCTTGATGTTTCGGTCCAAGCGCCGGATGGCTGCAATGGCAGTCGGGACCTGGCTGAACATGCCGAGCGTATTCTAAGCGTCTGCACCTCTGATACACGAGCACGGCTCGCGCAGCTGCGCCCCAAAGGCCATGTGCCCGCGACCGCACACACATGCCTGATCCATGGCGATACCGTGGCCGGAAACATCCTTGTCGCGGCGACCGGCATAACCCTGATCGACTGGCAGTGCCCGGCTTGGGGCGATCCGTGCGAGGACATTGCGATGTTCCTGTCCCCAGCCATGCAACGGCTTTACCGCGGCGCACCCCTGAGCGTGACCGAGGAAGAGCGGTTTCTGGCAGCATATGGTCACGATGAAACTGTCGCGCGATACCGGGATTTGCGCCCGTGGTTTGCATGGCGCATGGCTGCCTACTGTTTGTGGCGCATCGAAAACGGGGCTGCAGATTATGCCCAAACGCTCGAACTGGAAGTCGCCGCGCTTTAGAGCGATAACCGATCCGCGATTGCCATCGCAGCATAGGCGGGCGGCATCAAGGCGCGCCGCCAGAACCCAAGAGGAAACCGTCCCGGCGGCTGTGCAATCGGCGCGGGCAACTCGGTCTGTTTATCCAAAACCAGGCGGGCAAGGGCGCGCCCGCAATACGTCCCCATGGCAACGCCGTTCCCGTGATAGGCAAAGGCGGCAAACATTCCGGGTTGATCGGGAACCGGCCCGACATAAGGCGTCAGCTTGCGCGACAGGCACACCATTCCGGACCACATATGGGTCACATCCACTTCTTTCCATTCCGGAAACATGGCCTGAAAGTCCCGACGCATTGTCCGGCGAATGGCGGCCTCGGCCCGAGGGGACGACTGTAACCCTCCGCGCATGCCGAACAGGAACCTCCGATCAGGCATCAGGCGGAAATAGTGCAGCAGGTTTCGGGTGTCATAACACATCTGCTCCGAGGTCCACCCCTGCGCTTGCAACTCAGCGTCTGTCAGGGGCCGGGTCACCAGAACCGTGGATTGCGTGGGCATGTAGCGTCCCGACAACCAGGGCGGCATATCCTCGCTGGAGTATCCGTTCGTACAAATCAGAACATTCGTGGCGCGGATTTGACCTGATCCGGATTCAATATCGAACCCGGCCTGAGCTTTCCTGATGGTTTCAACTGGCGATTTCTGGAAAAGCTGTACGCCCCGCGCCTGGGCCGCACCTGCCAAGCCAAACAGGTACTTTCGAGGGTTAAGAGCGAAACCAACCGGATTTGTATAGGCACCATGAAAGGAACCGCCCAGACCCAGGTGTTGCAGGTCACCAGAACCGTGCAAGACACCTGATGCTTCTGCGTTACGACGTAGCTTTTCCATCGCCCGTGCCGAATGGGCCAGTTGGGTTTCCCCTTTCGAATGGGTATCGGCGTCGATCTGATGCTGTTCCAGCAAATCCGCGACAAGCTGAACAGCATCTTCTTCCGCTTGTTCGTAGGACTGCGCAGCCTCAGCGCCAAACCCACGGACCAAAGACCCATGGCTTAGCTTGGACCCTCCGAGACAGCAAAATCCGCCATTCCGGCCCGAGGCACCCCACCCCGGGGTTGCGGCCTCAAGAACCGCAACTTTCACACCTGCCTCGGCCAGATGCAGGGCTGCCGAAAGCCCCGTGAAACCGCCGCCGACGATTGCGACGTCAACGTTCAGATCACCTTTATGGGTCGGCCAATCAGGTGCCGAAATTGTCTGATCCCACCAGCAGTTCTGAAGGGGTCCAGGCCCATAGGTGTAGTCCGGAAAAAGACGCTTCATTCGGTGCGCGCAGCGGCAAGTTCATCCTGCTTTTGCCGAACCATTGCGCGTTTCGTCACCAGCGAGGCGGTGATAACGCCAACCGTGACGACTGCAATCATGATGGTAGACAGCGCGTTGATCTCGGGGCTGACGCCCAGACGCACGGCCGAGAATATCTTGATCGGCAGCGTTGTCGCCGACGGGCCCGAGGTAAAGGACGCGATAACCAGATCGTCCAGCGATAGGGTAAAAGCCAGCAGCCAGCCTGAAATCACCGCGGGCGCAATGATCGGCAGTGTCACAAGACGGAACGCCTGCGCTGGCGAACATCCCAGATCCAAAGCGGCCTCTTCCAGCGACTTGTCAAATGTCACAAGGCGCGAGGACACGACGACCGACACAAAGCACATCGAAAAGGTTGTGTGGGCCAGAACGATGGTCAGAATGCCCCTGTCCAGCCCAATGCCGATAAACAGCAGCAGCAACGACAGGCCGGTGATCACTTCGGGCATTACCAGAGGCGCGTAAATCATTCCGGAAAACAGTGTCCTGCCAAAAAACCGCCCGCCACGGACCAGAACATATGCGGCAGCGGTGCCAAGAACGGTGGCCAATGTGGATGAGAACACCGCAACCCGTATCGTCACCCAGGCCGCGTTCAGAAATGCCTCGTTCTGGGCAAGCTCACCGTACCATTTGGTCGAGAACCCCGCCCATACTGTGACCAGCTTGCTTTCGTTGAAGCTGAAGATGATCAGGATGACCATCGGGATGTAGAGGAACGCAAAGCCCAGTGTCAGAGACACCGCGTTGAACCAACTCAGCCTGTTCATTGCTCGGCCTCCGTCTGTTTCTGCTGGTTGCGCTGGAACAGCACAATCGGAATCACGAGGATCAGCAACAACACAACGGCAACGGCACTGGCCACCGGCCAATCGCGGTTCGAGAAGAACTCTTCCCACAGCACCTTGCCGATCATCAGCGTGCTGGACCCGCCCAACAGCGACGGGATCACGAATTCACCGATCACCGGGATCATCACCAGGAAACAGCCGGCGATGATACCGGGGCGCGACAGCGGTATTGTCACCAGCCAGAACGCCTTCAGACGGGAACAGCCCAGATCTTCGGCTGCTTCGATCAGGGATTCATCCATGCGCTCCAACGACGAATAAATCGGCAGGATCATGAAGGGCAAATAGGTGTAGACGATACCGATGTAGACGGCAGTATTGGTGTTCAAAATGGTCAGCGGGGTCGAAATGATACCCAGCCACAACAAAATCTGGTTCAGATAGCCTTCATTGCTGAGAATTCCCATCCACGCGTAAACGCGGATCAGGAACGAAGTCCAGAACGGCAGGATCACCAGCATCATCAGCGTCGGGCGCCATTCGGCTGGCGCACGGGCCATTCCATAGGCAATCGGATAACCCACCAGCAACGTTAGAACCGTCGAGATCAGAGCGATCTTGACGCTGGACAGGTAGGCTTTCCAGTAAAGGTCATCTTCGGTCAGCCAGACGAAGTTTTCGAAATCCAACTGGCTGAAAAAGTCGGTTATCCCAGACCAACCCTGCGACAGATCCAGTGTCGGCGTGTATGGCGGGATCGCCAGTTCGACATCCGACAGCGAAATCTTCAGAACGATGAAAAACGGTATCAGAAACAGGGCCAGCAGCCAGACGTAAGGAACAGCGATCAGAAGGGCGCGGCGCATCAGTTTGCCAGCAAAACCGCAGCCGTTGCCGTCCACGACAGCCAGACCGGGTCTTCCCATGTAAAGGATCGGCGCGAGATTCGGCGCGTGTTGGCCGATTGCGCCTTGATGATCGTGCCATTCGGCAGTTCCACGTAGTACGTGGACAAGTTGCCCAGATAGGCAATGTCAAGCACCTTACCCTGTACCGCATTGATGGAATCCGCCGGGCGGTCGGCCGAGATCGTCACCTTTTCGGGGCGGATCGCAAGATGGCAGCTTTGCCCGTTCGAGAATTCTGTCGACGAGGTTGCGGTCAGCGGCGATTGCCCCTCGGCCCAGTCGATTTGGTAGGCTTCATCGCCGTTCGCAGTCGCCCGGCCTTCGATGATATTCACATCCCCGATAAAGTCAGCGACATAGACTGAGTTGGGGTTTTCATAGATCCTGTCCGGCGTAGATACCTGCATCAACTTGCCCTGATCCATCACGGCGACGCGGCTGGCAACAGTCATCGCCTCTTCCTGATCGTGGGTCACGATCACAAAGGTGGTGCCGGTCTTTTCCTGAATATCCATCAGCTCGAACTGAGTGTCCTGCCGCAGTTTTTTGTCCAGCGCACCCAAGGGTTCGTCTAGCAACAGCAGTTTTGGCGCTTTTGCCAGTGACCGTGCCAGCGCGACCCTCTGCCGTTGGCCACCCGAAATCTGGTGCGGTTTACGGCGGGCGAATTGCTCAAGCCGGGTCAGGCGCAACATCTCTTCCACGCGGTCTTCAAGATCCCGCTTGGGCATGTTGTCCCGGCGCAGACCGAAGGCGATGTTCTCCCAGATGCTAAGATGAGGAAACAGCGCATAAGACTGGAACATCATGTTCACAGCCCGCTTGTTTGGCGGGATCGGGTCGATGTCCTGCCCGCCCAGCATGATGTGCCCTTCGGTAGGCTTTTCAAACCCTGCCAGCATCCTCATCATGGTCGTCTTGCCGCAGCCGGATGGACCGAGCAAAGCAAAGAATTCCTGTTCAAATATGTCCAGTGACAGGTTGTCGATCGCCGTGAATCCGCCAAAACGTTTGGTCACATTCTGGAATTGGATCAATGGTTTCGCCTGTGGATCTTCCCACGGCGCAAAGACGTTTGTGTTCAAGGCGGCCCCCGTTCGACGGTCTGATTGAAAGGGCAAGGCGGTCGGGCCGCCTTGCTCAGATACTTCGGTTCAGGTGCCCGATTTGATTTTGGTCCACAGGCGGGTCACGCTCCGCTGCGTTTTGACGGGATAAGGCGTCGTGATGTAGAGATTCTGCATCGTGGCATCACTCGGATAGATTGCCTGATCACCAATCACGTCTTCCTCAAGGAACTCCTGAGAAGCCTTGTTGCCATTGGCATAGTACACATAGTTCGATGCGGCAGCCATGTTGTTGGCGTCCAGAATGAAGTTCAAGAACTGGTGTGCGCCTTCCGGGTTCGGAGCATCCGCCGGGATGGCCATCTGGTCGAACCACATCAGCGAACCTTCAGCGAATGGGTGGTATTCAATTTCCACGCCATTTTCGGCCTCGGCCGCGCGATCCCGCGCTTGCAGGATGTCACCTGACCAACCGACAGCTACGCAGATATCGCCATTTGCCAGCGCGTTGATGTATTCCGAGCTGTGGAATTTCTGGATATGCGGGCGAACGCCAGCCAGAACTTCTTCGGCTTTACCGATCACATCGGTGTCATGGCTGTCCGGATCTTCACCGATATACTGCAGCACCATCGGAATAATCTCGGCCGGAGCGTCCAGGAAATGGACGCCGCACGAGGCCAGCTTTTCCATATTCTCTGGTTTCAGAACCAAGTCCATGCTGTTCAGAGCCACGTCATCGCCTAGCACTTCCTTAACCTTACCAACGTTAACGCCGAGGCCGGTCGTCCCCCACATGTAGTTGATCGAATAGGCGTTGTTCGGGTCATAGCCTGCGGTACGTTCCTGAATCACGTCCCATAGGTTTCCTGAATTCGACAGCTTTGCTTCGTCCAGTTCCTGAAAGGCGCCAGCCTGAATCTGACGCTGTAGAAACGTGCCCGACGGCACAACTACGTCATAGCCTGATCCACCGGCAAGCATCTTGGTTTCCAGAACCTCATTGCTGTCGAACACGTCGTAGATCAGGGTCAGCCCTGTCTCTTCTTCAAATTTCTTCAGCAGATCCTCGTCGATATAGTCGGACCAGTTATAGACGCGCACCTCTTCGGCAAAAGCCGCCGAAGTCCCCAGCGCGACAATCGCTGTCATTGTCAGCGTTTTGATTGACATATTTCTCTCCCTGCAAGTGTACGGGTATTTTCCCGTTTTTTTTTGATTTGATCAAGTTTTGCGTTTTTCCCCGATCCATCGTATGGTTTCACGAGGTCAGGCGTCTGGCAAGTCGACACCACGCGAAACAGGGTAAACTAATTGGATTTGATCAAAAATAAAGCATCTGGCCCGAATGTGGATGAGGGTAAAAGACCGGCTCATGAACAGGTGTACCAAACCCTGAGATCGCAGATCATGTACGGTGATCTGGTCCCGGGACAACCCGTCACGATACAAGGTTTGACCGAATCGCTTGGGGTTGGAATGACCCCCGTCCGCGAGGCGATCCGGCGGCTGATTTCGGACGGCGCGCTGGTGTTTCAGGGCAATCGACGGGTCAGCGTGCCGTTACTGTCGGGTACCGATGTCGAGCAGATGATTTTTGCCAGAATATCAATAGAATCAGAGCTTTCCAGGCGGGCAACCGCGAATCTAAAACCTGCTGATATCGACCAGCTCGAGAAGCTTGATCAGCGATTGGATCAGACCATCACAGACGGCGACGTCAGTGGTTACCTGCGCTTAAACCACCAGTTTCATGAAACGTTATATGCGCATGCGGATGCTCCAATTCTCAACGATCTAGCCGAGAGGCTTTGGCTGCGGTTCGGCCCCTCACTACGCGTTGTTTGCGGACGATTCGGAACACATAGCCTGCCGGATCGACACAAGGACATCATCGCAAGCTTGCGGGCGAAAGATGCGGAAAAGGTGGCGAAAGCAACCGCTCAGGACATTGAGCAGGGTATGGAATTGATGTCGGACGCTTTGATCCGCGCCTGATTCACGTCGATTCGATTGACAGCAAAAAATTTGATCATATTGTGACAGGTAACCGCCTTTTGCAGGAGATTCTCTGATGTCGACCATCACCAATCACATGCCAACCGCCGAATTGCAGGCGCTGGATGCGGCGCATCATATGCACCCGTTTTCGGCCAACGGATCATTGGGCGAGGAAGGTGCGCGTGTCATCACTCGTGCCAAAGGCGTGTACCTGACCGATAGCGAAGGCGAAGAGATTCTGGACGCCATGGCGGGTCTTTGGTGCGTCAATATCGGTTACGGTCGCGATGAGCTGGCCGACGTTGCGGCCCGTCAGATGCGTGAACTGCCCTATTACAACACGTTCTTCAAAACGACCCATATTCCGGCCATCGCTTTGGCTGCCAAGATTGCGGAACTGGCGCCGGGGGATCTGAACCACGTGTTCTTCGCGGCGGGCGGGTCCGAGGCAAATGACACCAACATTCGTCTGGTTCGCACCTATTGGGCTGAGAAGGGTCAGCCCGACAAGAACATCATCATCAGCCGCCACAATGCCTATCACGGGTCCTCTGTCGGTTCCGCCTCGCTAGGCGGTATGGCGGGCATGCATGCGCAAGGCGGCATCCCAATCCCGAATATCCACCACATCAACCAGCCGAACTGGTGGGCCGAAGGCGGCGACATGACGCCGGAAGAGTTTGGCCTTGCCCGCGCGCGCGAGCTGGAAGACGCGATTCTGGAACTGGGCGAAGACCGCGTCGCGGCCTTTATTGCCGAACCCGTGCAGGGTGCGGGAGGGGTGATCGTTGCCCCCGATACCTACTGGCCCGAGATCCAGCGCATTTGCGACAAATACGATATCCTTTTGATCGCCGATGAGGTGATCTGCGGCTTTGGACGCACAGGCAACTGGTTCGGGTCCGAAACCGTTGGTATCAAACCGCATATCATGACAATCGCCAAGGGACTCAGCTCGGGTTACGCGCCCATCGGTGGATCCATCGTGAATGACGAGATTGCCGAGGTGATCGGCGGCACCGAGTTCAATCACGGCTATACCTATTCCGGCCACCCGGTTGCGGCGGCTGTCGCGCTAGAGAATCTGCGCATCCTCGAAGAAGAAGGCATCGTCGACCACGTCCGCGACGTGGCCGCCCCCTATCTGAAAGAGAAATGGGAGGCCCTGGCCGATCATCCACTCGTCGGTGAGGCCAAGATCGTCGGCATGATGGCCTCGATCGCGTTGACGCCGGACAAGGCCAGCCGCGCCAAATTCGCGTCCGAGCCCGGTACGGTCGGCTACATCTGCCGCGACCGCTGTTTTGCCAACAACCTGATCATGCGCCATGTGGGTGACCGGATGATCATCTCACCCCCGCTGGTCCTGACCCCTGCGGAAATCGACGAGATGTTCGTGCGGATTCACAAGTCACTGGACGAGGCGCAGGCCGAGATCATCGCGCAGGGTCTGATGAAGGCAGCGTCATAGCCCAGATTGCTACTATTCAGGTTTAAGGGGCGCACTGGATGCGCCCCTTCCCACTTTCTGAGTCGCAATTACCCGTCAATCGATACAGCTCAATTGCTGAACACAACTAGTTTCGATCAAATCGAGCGGTAAAAAGAAGTAATTTTGTATCGCGCGACAACCAAAAATTTATCGCGCGATAAATATCTTGATTTGATGTAATTCAGATTCAAGTATGCGAATGCGACTCGGTTAATTGTATTACCTCTACCGGCGTCGCGACCCGCTCTTCTGCTGGGTCCACCTCCCGTCTATCGTAGTGAGTGCCGGTAGTCGGGAGGTTGCACAGCCAATACCTGAGAGAGTATCCGCAGTGCATACCCAGGCAATAGATCAACGCCCCTACATTGTCACCGCAACGCTTCCAAGAGGTTCAGACTGGCGTATCCGTCTGGCAGCAACCCCTGCGCCAATTGATAAGCCCGAACAGCTTTGACTGTGTTTGGCCCTGTGCGCCCGTCGACGCCTTGGGTATCAAAGCCAGCCTCGGTCAGGCGGGATTGCAATTCCTTTTTCTCGGTGAAACTCAACACCCGGTCACCACGCGGCCATTCGGTTTGGAACGCCCCCCGTCCGGCAAGACGGTCAGACAGGTGTCCTATCCCGATCACATAGGCGTCGGCACCGTTGTATTCCTCAATCACCTTGAAATTGTCGAAGATCATCAGCGCGACGCCCCGCCCTCCGGCGGGTAACAGAATTGCCGCTTGTCCGTGATCCGAAATGTGGGCGCCACTCGCCGCCACCACGCCACGTGCGGTCCATTGTGAGGGCATCAATGTGTGATCCCGCCTTGCGGTGGAATAGTCGAACCCTTTGGGCAGGGTCACCTCAACGCCCCACGGCTGCCCCTTGGTCCACCCATGCCGCGCCAGATAGGCGGCGGCCGAGGCCAGCGCATCGGTTGGATCGTCCGACCAGATATCGCGACGCCCATCCCCGTCGAAATCAACTGCGTGGTCCAGAAATGAGGTTGGCATGAACTGCGTATGCCCCATCGCCCCAGCCCAGCTACCCACCATATTGCGCGGGCTGACGTCGCCCGCCTGAATGATCTGCAATGCGGCGATCAACTGGGTTTCGAAAAACTGCGCGCGTCGTGCGTCAAACGCCAATGTCGCCAGTGATCGGATCGTGTGATCACTGCCCCGATAGGTCCCGAACGAGGTCTCAAGCCCCCAAATCGCTGTCACAACCTCTTTTTCGACGCCGTACATGGCTTCGATGCGGGTTAGTGCGTCGCGATGGCTCTCCAACCCCGCCCGGCCGTTTCTGATGCGCGTGTCCGAGACGGCAGAATCCAAATACTCCCAAATGGGTTTCGAAAACTCTGCCTGGTTGCGGTCGCGCCTGATCACGTCCTTATCGTAGGTCAAACCTGCCAGCGACCTGTCCAGTGTTGAGGCTGATATCCCCTGCTCGGACGCCCGTTCACGAAATGCTCCAAGCCACGCCTGGAACCGCGCGTTTCCTTCCGTCGACACCCGGTACTCCTTAGCTGAGGGTCGTAAAACTGGCCGGATGGATATCGCCACGCCAGCTGACGCCAGCTGTATGGCCTGTGATCCGCCCAGAGTATTGATAGATTCCGCCTGCACAATGGATGCCCATAATGCGGCGGTCATAACGCCACCTATGCATTTACGCATTCCGAATTTTCCTGGTTTCTGCTCAACCTCAGAATACCGCAGAATTGGAATTTTCCAAAGCGTTCAGCTTGACCCTTCGCGATCTTTTGCTTTGTGCTGTGCGCGGATCTGGGCAAGGGCTTCTCGCAGCAAGGGGATACGGTTCGGCCTAAAGCTTTCATCTGTCACGGACATTTCGCGGATCCGGTCTAGCCGGAAGACCCGGAAATCCTGCCTCAGATGGCACCAGGAAATCAGAACGTTGGAGCGATCCATATAGACGATACTCAGCGGGTTCACCTTACGACGGGTGTCATCGCCCTTGGCGTCGGTATAAGCAAACTCGATCGTGCGCTCATCCCACGTGGCTTGTCGCAAGTCCCCGACCGTGATGGTGGGCTTGGCCGGGCGATCAAACCGCGTCGCTGTCAACACGGCATGGGTCAGCCGGTGCGACTGACGCTGGGGTAGGCGTCCCTGAAGTTTTCGTAACGCATTGCCTGCCGCATCCGCTAAACCGGGGTCGCCAATGGCCTGCACCTCTCGCAACCCCAACACCAGCGCTTCAAGCTCATCATCTGTGAATCCAAGCGGCGGCAGTGTTGCGTCTTCGATCAGGGTAAAGCCAAAACCGGCCTCACCGTCGATCACCGCCCCAAGCCCGCGTAACGACTCAATGTCGCGATGGACGGTGCGCGGCGAGACGCCCAGATCCTGCGCCAGTTGCCGGGACGTCTTCGGCGAAGGACCAGAGCGCAAGGCTTGCATCAATTGGAACAGGCGGGCGGTTCGGGACATAGTGCAGATTAATCTAAATCTGATGACAGAAACTGTCATCAGGCAAAGCTATTCCTCGGGCATCCCGAATTTGGAGCCTCCGATGTTGACCCTTATGATTTACCCTTCGGCCTTTGGCCTGTTCAGCGCCAGCCCCTTTTGCGTCAAGGCTGCTTACATGCTGGAACACGCGGGCCAGCGTTGGCAGCGGTCTGATATGTTGGACCCCCGCAAGATGCCCCATCAGAAACTGCCGGTTCTGCGCACGCCAGAGCGTCTTGTCCCGGACAGCGACCTGATCCGCGATTGGCTTGAGGCGCAGGGCGCAAACTTCGACGCTGGGCTAAGCGACATACAAAAGGCGCAGGCACGGACGCTGATCCGCATGGCAGAGGAACACATTTATTTTCAGGTCGTCCAGGACAGATGGGCCAATGACGAGGTTTGGCCAACTCTGCAAAAAACCTTCTTTTCGGTCATTCCCGCTCTGATCCGAACTCCTGTATCAAACTCTATTCGGAAAAAGGTCGTTCAGGGGTTGGGGTTTCAGGGTGTCGGCCGGTTCTCACCTGCTGAGCGTCAGGATCGATTGGAGCGGGACCTTGAAGCGATATCCGCTTATTTGTGGCAATCACCGTACCTTATGGGCGACAAGCCCACCTCGGCAGATATGAGCGTTGGGCCGATGTTGGCCGCAATGCGCGCAACACCGGTGGAAACCCCGCTGACCCAGCGGATCAAACAGGATAGGCTGCTCAACGACTACGTGGACCGAATGGAACAGGCGATACCGCTGCCATGACACCTTTTGACGACCCCGCGGTGCAAGCCGCCTTTGAAGCGTTTCCCGAAGACACCCGTTCGGGTGTCCTCGTCTTGCGTGAGCTGGTGTTTTCAACCGCTGGGGCGTTGCCTAAAGCCCAACCATTGAGTGAGGCGTTGCGTTGGGGTCAACCCGCCTATCTGGCGCCCAAAGGGTCGACCATCCGGCTGGGCGGGCACAAGTCGGCATCCTTTGCGCTGTTCGTGCATTGTCAGAGCCGACTAATGGGTGATTTCACCACTGCCTTTCCAGGCGAGGATCGGTTGGACGGCAACCGGGCCATTCTGTTTGATGACCCGGATCAGATTGATGAAACCCGGCATGGCTGGCTGATCGCACGGGCGCTGACCTATCACCTTTGACGACGTTTGCGTTCGACCTTGCGCTTGATCTTGTCCTTCTTGCGCTTGGTACTGACCGCCTTGCGCCGTGCGCCCCCCCGCTTAGCAGGCCCGCCTCCGCGCGGCAGGGCTTGGTCTTCGATGGACAGCAGCTCCAGCTCGAGCCCGCCGGTAACGGGCGTGGCCTCGGTCAGGCGCACGGTGACCCGCTGGCCGATGGCAATGATCAGCCCTGAGTCCGATCCCATAAGCGTGCCGGCTTCGCGGTCGAAATGGAAAAACTCGCGCCCCAGTGACCGGACTGGCACCAGACCATCCGCGCCGGTTTCGTCCATCTTCACAAATGCACCGAACCGCGCGATGCCGCTGATACGACCACTGAATTCATTGCCCACACGCTCGCTCAGATAAGCGGCCAGATAGCGATCCGTCGTATCACGCTCGGCCATCATTGAGCGGCGTTCGGTGTCCGAGATATGCGTTGCCGTTTCATCGAGTCGCGCGATTTCATCCTCGGTCAACCCGTCGTCACCCCAGCCATGCGCCGTGATCAGCGCCCGGTGCACGATCAGGTCCGCGTAACGACGAATGGGAGAAGTGAAATGCGCATAGTTGCGCAACGCTAACCCGAAATGGCCGAAATTCTCGGGATTGTAATAAGCCTGTGCCATTGAGCGCAAAGTTGAAAGGTTGATCAGCTCTGCATCCTCTGTCCCGGCAGCCGCGTTCAGCAATGCATTCAGGTGCCGGGTTTGCAGCACCTGACCCTTGGCCAAATTTAGGCCCGCAGCCTGCGCGGTTTCCCGCAGGCTTTCCAGCTTTTCTTGCGCCGGTTCCTCGTGCACACGGAACAGCAACGGGCGTCGCTTGGCGATCAATGTCTCGGCGGCGGCGACATTGGCGAGGATCATGAACTCCTCGATCAGCTTGTGCGCGTCCAAGCGGTCGCGGAAGGCCACGCTTTGGACCTCGCCCGCGTCGCTGAGAACGATCTTGCGTTCGGGCAGGTCCAGCTCCAGCGGCTGCCGTTCCGCCCGCGCTTTCTTAAGCCCGGCATAGGCATCATAGAGCGGCTTCAACACAGGGTCTAACAAAGGTCCTGTGCGGTCGTTGATATTGCCGTCTATTGCGTCTTGCACCTCGGCATAGTGCAGCGACGCGGCCGAGCGCATCAGACCACGTACAAAGCGATGACCAATCTTGTTTCCATCCGCATCGATCTGCATTCGAACAGCGATACAGGCGCGCGGAACGCCTTCGTGCAGCGAACACAGGTCTCCAGAGAGGCGATCCGGCAGCATTGGCACCACCCGATCCGGGAAGTAGCTGGAGTTGCCGCGCTTGCGCGCCTCACGATCCAGCGCGGTACCGGGCTGCACATAGGCGGCGACGTCGGCGATGGCGACCCAGATCACATGCCCGCCAGGGTTCTTGGGGTCATCGTCGGCATGGGCGTAACAGGCATCGTCATGATCCCGCGCATCTGACGGATCGATGGTCAGCAGCGGCATGTCCTGCAGATCTTCGCGGCCTTTCAGCCCCACGGGTTTGGCCTTGTCAGCTTCGTCAATCACCTTGTCGGGGAAATCATCCGGAATGCCATGCTGGTGGATGGCGATCAGCGAAACGGCCTTGGGTGCAGACGGATCGCCCAGCCGTTCCACGATACGCGCACGCGGCAAACCCATGCGGTTCTTTGGCCCGGCCTGTTCGGCTTCGACCAGCTCGCCGTCCTTCGCACCCAGTACGGCACCGTCAGCAACCAGCCATTCGGTCTGACCGGCTTTGTCGATTGGCACGATCCGACCGCCTTCGGCCCCTTTGCGAAAGATGCCGACGATCTTGCGCGGGTTGGTTCCGATACGGCGTATCAGTCGTGCCTCGTAATTGTGGTCTTCCTCATGCACCACCGTCAGGCGGGCCAGAATTCGGTCGCCCTCTCCCAATGCAGGATCGCTGGCGCGGGTGATGATCAGAACAATGGGCTCGACGCCTTCGCCATGCCATTCCAAAGGCCGCGCGAACAGGTCGCCATCCGCATTCGGAGCCTTCACCTGCAGCACGCTGACCGGTGGCAGGCGGTCCGGGTCGCGATAGCTGCGCTTGCGCTTTTCCAGATGCCCCTCGGCCTCTAGCTCTTTCAGAATGCGTTTCAGATCGATCCGGTCCGCGCCCTTGATACCAAAGGCTTTAGCGATATCGCGTTTCGAGGTCAGGGTGGGGTTCGCCGAGATCCAATCGAGGACCTCCTGCTTGGTGGGTATCCGAGTCATACTTCCGGCCTATCATGGGTATGCGACGGCGTCATGATCAAAAAGCTCAGGGGTTCAGGTCTGCCACCGTGTCAACATCGCGCAGATGGTCCAGCAATCCGACACGACACCCCGGAACCGAAGCCAGAGTGTCGGCCAGGGCGGTTTCGGTAGACCAGCGCACATTGCGAAACAAGTTGTTCGGCAACGCCCCGTATCGTTGGGCCCCTACCAGCCAATAGCCTCCGTCCGGCGCAGGGCCAAAAACGAATTGCGAACGCCCCAATTCCTTGAAGGCCCGTGCGACATGCTGCGATGTGATCCCGGGAATATCAGCGCCGATCAGACAGACCGGTCCATGTGGCATCCCGCGTAGCATACGCCCCATACGATCGCCCAGATCGCCGTGCCCTTGCGCCGCGCGGGGCAGGTCAACAGGCCAGATGCGGCTGGTCAGACCTTCGCGATCCGGGGCAACGGCAAGCACAATCTGCCAGCGTGGGTCCCGCAATCGCCGGATCAGCGCGCGTGTCTGATGGCGGAACCACCACGCGGCACCAACCATGCCGATGTCGCGCCCCAACCGTGTCTTGACCCGACCCGGGCGGGGTTCTTTCACCATGATGACCAATGTGCGCTGCATGGTTCAGGCGAAATAGTCCTGAAGGATACGCGTGTAGATCGCCTTGAGCTGTTCAATCTGCGCCACCTCGACGCATTCATCGACCTGATGCATCGTTCGGCCAACAAGGCCGAACTCAACCACTGGGCAATGGTCTTTGACAAACCGCGCATCAGATGTGCCACCTGTTGTCGACATCTCGGGGCGCACACCGGTTTCGGTCTCGACCGCTTTCGCGACCAGATCAGACAGGGGGCCGGGCGGGGTCAAAAAGCTCTCGCCTGAGATCTTGATCCGGACGTCGATCGCGACATCGTAGGTTTCAGCCACGGCTTTGGCTTCGGCCTGCAACCACTCACTGATGCTGGCGCCCGAGTGCAGATCGTTAAAGCGGATATTCACGGCGCCGGTACATTGCGCCGGGATCACGTTGGTAGCTGCGTTGCCCGTGTCAATACTCACAACGGCCAGGGTTGAGGCATCGAAATGGTCCGATCCCTGATCCAGTTCGTGGCTGGCCAGCTGATGCATCAAACGCGCCATGGCGGGCAGAGGGTTTTTGGCCCGGTGCGGATAGGCCGAATGCCCCTGCTCACCGGTCGCCGTGAACCAGGCGGTCATCGAACCACGCCGCCCGATTTTCATCATCTCGCCCATTGTGTTTGGGCATGTCGGCTCACCCACCAAACAGGCAGACATGCGTTCTCCGGCCTTGGACATGTAATCAAGCAGTGCCGTAGTGCCATCCACTGCGTCCGCCTCTTCATCGCCCGTGATCGCAAGAATAATCGCCCCGTTCGGGGGGGAGTCGCGCACGAAATCCACAGCGGCCGCCGCAAAGGCCGCCACGCCGGATTTCATGTCTGTGGCCCCGCGCCCATACATCACACCTTCGCGGATTTCTGCACCGAACGGGGGCATCGTCCAGGCTGCTTCGTCACCCACTGGGACAACGTCAGTATGCCCGTTGAACCCAAAGCTGCGCGGATGGGCTATCGGCCCCCAGCGCGCGTACAAATTGCTGACATCGCCCCGGTCCGCGCGGGTGCAGTCGAAGCCTGCGTCGGACAGAAGCTTCTCCAACAACACAAGCGCGCCACCTTCCTCAGGTGTGACTGATGGGCAACGGATCAGGTCCGCCGTCAACTTCACCGGATCTGTCATTTCTGGGCCCTTTTGGTTGGTTCAATCGCGGGATCGTGCACAGATTCAACGAATTGGACCAATTGCCAACCCCTCGCCACCGGATTCCGGGCGCTTTTTTTCGCGAGTCTTGAAATGACACCCCAATAAAACATGGCGGTTTACCTTGCGGCCACCTTGCCGTGCCTTTCAAATCTGCGTTAGAGGGCCGCGAAACAGGTGAATTGACGATGATACGTGCGCTTCTCGTTTGGATCTGCCTGACTTTCGCCGTTCTTGCACAGCAAAGCCAGGCGCAGACGCTTTCGGTCACGACCGTGACCCGCCCCCCGTTTTCCTATGTCGAGGACGGGGCTCAAACCGGTTTTTCAATGGACCTGCTACAAGCCTTGTCCGAGGCACTGAATTGGGACTACTCGGTCACCAGGGTCGAGGCCTTCAGCGATATGCTGGGTGCTGTGCAGGATGGAACCGCGGACCTGGCTGTGGCCAACATCTCGATCACGGCTGCGCGTGAAACGCAGATGGATTTCAGCCAGCCCATATTCGAGGCCGGTCTGCAGATCATGGTGCCATCGGATGCAGCGCGCAGACCATCGCTGCTGCACGCTTTGCTGTCCGTTGAATTGTTCATCGCCATCGGACTGGCCTTTGCGATCCTGCTTGGCGGCGGGATGCTGATGTGGGGGTTTGAGCGTCGGGCCCAGCCCTATTTCGACCGTAAGCTGAATGAGGCATGGTTCCCGTCATTCTGGTGGGCGCTGAATCTTGTGGTCAACGGCGGGTTCGAGGAACGCATGCCGCGCACTCCGTTCGGACGGTTGCTGGGCGTGGTTCTGGTTGTGTCCTCACTGTTCATCGTATCGGTTTTCACGGCGCGGATCACGTCGGTCATGACCGTGGATGCCATCAGCGGCAACGTGAACTCGGTCAACGATCTTTATGGCAAACAGGTGGGCACAATCTCGAACTCGACTGCCGCAAACTTCCTGAACCGACGCGAGATCGAGTTTTCCGGTTATGAAAACCTGGATGATGTGCTGACCGCATTCCAAGATAAGGAGTTGGACGCCGTTGTCTTTGACGCGCCGATCCTGTCCTATTACGCGGCGCATGAAGGACGTCGGATCGCATCGATGACTGGCGGTGTTTTTCTGCGAGAGAATTACGGGATCGCGTTCCCGACCGGATCACCATTGGTCGAGGACGTGAACCAGGCCCTGTTGGCGCTGCGCGAAGACGGCACCTATGACGAGATTTATCGCAAATGGTTCGGGGTCCGGAACTAAGCCGGTTCTTCATCCCCGAAAAACGGCGTCATTTGCGCCACGATAACGGCGTTTTCGTCCAAGGCCCGCTGCATCAGGTCGCGTTCGTCCGGGTCGATGTCGTGCCCCTGCGCCTCACGCTCGGCCAGAGTTCCATAGCCGGTGACGTCCAGTGGCGCGGTGTCGGCCTGCTTCAGAATCGCAACGGTTTCACGCACGGCCTCGGCCTCATCCACACCGCTGGCAAAACACATCAGCGCCGCTCCGGTCGCGCCTTCGGGCAAGCCGTCGCCTTCTTTGCGGCCAATCTGAACGAGCAATGTATAAACTTGCTGACGGGACGGTTTCTTTTGCTTTTCCATGCAGGGGGCCATAGCTGCGCGTCTGTCCGCGGTCAAGCAGCCGGGAATTGCGGGAAGCTGCAAGCGCGTCCATAGTACCCGCGAAAACCCATTTAAAAATGCAAAGGATTTTTCATGGCCTACCCAGATTTCATCACAGACTTCCCAAGCCTCGACGTGCCATTCCCCGAGGATGTGGTTCAGACCGCCGTCGTCCGATCAGATGCGGGTTTGGTTGCGTTCTTCACCTTCCTAAAAGATTTCGAACTGCCACCGCATTCACACAAGGCGCAATGGGGCACGGTGGTCGAGGGCGAGGTTGAACTGACAATAGGCGGAGAAACTAAGACCTATCGCCCCGGCGACAGTTACTCGATCCCGTCTGGTGTTGAACACGGCGGGAAAATCAAAGCCGGAAGCCGCGTGATCGACGTGTTTGAGGAACCCGACCGCTATCCAGTCAAAGGATAAACAAAAAAAGGGCTGCAGCGAGATACGCTACAGCCCCGTTTCAAATCCGCACTTGATTTAGTCGCGCAGCAGTTCGTTGATCCCGGTTTTCGAACGGGTCTTCTCGTCCACGCGCTTTACGATCACGGCGCAATACAGGTTGACGTTGTTCTTGGATGGCATCGAGCCCGCGACAACAACCGAATAGGGCGGCACTTCGCCATAAGTGACTTCGCCGGTTTCGCGATCCACGATCTTTGTGGATTTGCCGATAAAGACGCCCATTCCCAAAACCGAGCCTTCGCGCACGATGCAGCCTTCGACCACTTCCGAGCGTGCGCCGATAAAGCAATTGTCTTCGATGATGGTCGGGCCAGCTTGCATTGGCTCCAAAACTCCGCCGATGCCAACACCGCCTGACAGGTGTACGTTTTTACCAATCTGCGCGCAGGAACCAACGGTGGCCCAAGTGTCGACCATGGTGCCTTCGTCGACATAGGCGCCCAGGTTCACGAAGGACGGCATCAGAACCACGCCGGGTGCGACATAGGCGGATTTACGGACGACACAGTTCGGCACCGCGCGGAAACCAGCGGCACGCCACTGGTTTTCACCCCAACCGGCGAACTTGCTGTCCACCTTGTCCCACCAGCCGCCGTCCTGCGGACCACCGGTCTGGATTTCCATATCCTTGATGCGGAAGCCAAGCAGAACCGCCTTCTTGGCCCACTGGTTCACATGCCAATCGCCGCTCTCCAGCTTTTCAGCAACCCGCAACGTGCCGCTGTCCAGCGCGTTCAGTGTGTCTTCGATCGCTTCACGTTGTTCGCCGGTGGTGGCGGGCGTGATGGTGTCGCGCGCCTCCCAGGCGGCTTCGATAGCGGTTTCCAGTTGCGCGTTGGACATCGGATGGCTCCCTGCAGAATCTGTTCACGTTTGTTTGGCCTATACGCAACTGCATCTCGCGGTGCAATGCGACGCAGAAGGTACGATTTGCGGCTAGCTTGACCTGTGTTCAGCTGGCGCGGCGGATATGGCGCGTCAGAATGGCCGTCGCCGTGGCCGCGTCCTTGCGCTTGAGCGCCTGAACGATGGCTGCGTGGTCACCATCCGCACGGTGTACCCACTTGGGGCGCCAATGGGCAAATAGGTGGCGCGCGCCGGCGATATGCAGGTCATCAATCGCATGCAGCAGGCGTGGCAACCCGCATGGCGTCAGGATCGAGCGATGAAAGGTACGGTTGCACGCTTCCCACTCGGGCATCGTTTGCGCAGCATCGCAGGCAATCCGGGCATCATCCGCCTCTTTCAGCGCACCAGGCGTCATATTCTGTACCGAATGCTGCAAGGCTAGGGATTCCAGCGCGACGCGCATTTCAACCACTTCGCGCACTTCTGCCGGGTCCAGCGCCGAAACACGCATACCGCGGCGCGGCTCACTTTGGGCCAACCCGTGCGCTTCCAGACGTAGCAAAGCCTCACGCACCGGTACATGACTGGTCTCAAAGGCTCGCGCGATGTGATCCTGACGCAACTTTTCACCGGCAAGCAGTTCACCGGTGATAATCTTCTGTCTAAGATTTTGGTAAATTGTGTCGGCGATCGTAGTGGTCATAGATTATCGATAAAATCCTTAACCACCTTCCACAAGTCGATAATTCACCCCATCAGCGGGTCCGGGGCAATATTTCCCCCGCAAACCAGAACCGCCACGCGTTCGTCCGGTTCTGGCTTGTAAACACCTGAGGTCAAAGCCGCCAACGCGGTCGCACCGGCCGGTTCGACCAATATGCGACGGGTCTGCCACAGCGCCTTTTGCGCGGCTGCAATCGCCTCGTCTGAGACAAGAACAGATGTCATTCCCTGCGCAAGATCGAAACAAATCCCTCCGATCCGCCGCGCGCCCAGCGCGTTGGCTGCTATCCCCGAGACCGAGACATCCACCGGTTCACCCGCCTGCAGCGCCGCGTTCAGCGCGCAGGAGGTTTCCGGTTCGACTGCTACGACTTTCCGAGCGCCATCAAACCAACCCAAAGCCCCGCCAATCAAGCCACCGCCGCCCACAGCAACCAGAATGGTGTCAGCCTGCAGTCCCTGTGCCTCCCATTCGGCAAAACACGTGCCCTGCCCTGCTACGGTTGCCGGTGCATCATAGGCGTGGATTTGCATCGCCCCGGTTGCTGCCTCATGCGCTTTGGCCTCGCTCAGCGCGTTAGCGTATTCACCCTGTACAACTGTCAGATCTGCGCCCGTCTGTTCAATCAGGGCGATCTTGGATGGTCCGGCAAGGTCTGGCACGAAAATCTTGGCCGGATATCCCAACGTTTGTGCCGCATACGCCGCCGCCGCACCGTGATTGCCGCCAGATGCTGCCACAACGCCAGCCTCGGGCACGTCCAAACTGAGCAGCGTATTGAACGCCCCACGCGCCTTGAAGCTGCCAGTATGCTGCATGTGCTCCAGCTTCATTTCGACCGAATGATCCAATCCGGGCACGCGGATTTCAATCACCGGTGTCACCTGCGCATAGCCATCGATCCGGTTGGCTGCGGCTGAAATTTCACTTTTCCAATTCATTCTTGTTCTTCCGTGACTGGCACTCTGCCCGCGAACCCTATAGCTGTTTTATGAACACGCAAGCAGGGAACCATCACCCATGAGAGAAGACCGCCTCAGCCCTTTCCGCGACGCCCAGACTGACCGCTCGACCGCGAGCGAGGTGCCGGACACGCCGCAGACGCGCTCACCCGCCTATCGCCTTGCCTTTGCCGACGATGATTTCCTGTGCCGGGATGAGCTGCGCCCCGTGCGTTTGCAGCTGGAATTGCTGAAGCCCGAGATGATCATGACCGAGCGCGAGATCACCTCGACCATCGTCATGTTCGGTGGCGCGCGCATTCCGGAACCCGCGCAAAAACACACCGCGCGGACGGATACATTGGCGGGATTGTCAAAATACTATGACGAAGCGCGTGAGTTTGCCCGCCTGATGACCGAAAAGTCCAACGAAACCGGTTGCCGGGAAAACGTGATCGTCACCGGTGGTGGCCCCGGCGTGATGGAGGCTGGAAACCGTGGCGCGCAGGATGCGGGCGGTTGCTCGATAGGTCTGAACATCGTGTTGCCGCATGAGCAGGCGCCCAATGAATATGTGACGCCGGATCTCAGCTTCAACTTCCACTATTTCGCCATTCGCAAGATGCATTTCCTGATGCGCGCCCGCGCCATCACCATTTTCCCCGGCGGCTTCGGCACGATGGACGAGCTGTTCGAATCCCTGACGCTGATCCAAACCGGCCGGATGGAGCGTGTGCCCTTCCTGTTGTTTGGCCGTGAGTTCTGGGAGAAAGTCATCAACTGGGAGGCGCTGGCCGATGCGGGCACGATCTCGGACGAGGATCTCGACCTGTTCCGCTTCGTGGATACCGCGCAAGAGGCGGTCGATATTATTGAAAACTGGGAACCGGCCCCACCCCGCGATGAAATTCCGGGGCGCTGAGACATGAAGCCGCCAAAGACCGGTGAGATGTTGCACCTGCGCGGGAACGCATTGAGCAAGGGCGATCCGGTGGCCCTGCCACTGACGCAAAGCAGTATGTACCATCTGCCCGGCGCACCTGACGGGCATCCGACCTATGGACGGGTCGACAACCCGACATGGGTGCATCTGGAACACGTCCTGTCCCATCTGGAAGACGCGCCCTGTCTGTCCTTTCCGTCAGGCATGGGGGCGATTTCTGCCGCTTTGTTCGCGACGGTCAAAGCCGGGTCCCATATCCTGATCCCCTCGGACGGGTATTATGTCACACGATTGCTGGCCGATCGGTTCCTATCCAATCTGAGTGTCTCGGTTACTGAGCGTCCGACGACGGCGTTCGCAGAAGGCGGGTTCGACGGGTTTGACGTGGTCTTTTTGGAAAGCCCCTCGAACCCCGGTCTGGATATGATGGACCTGCCCGCGATCGCTAGCGCCGTTCGCGCGGCGGGCGGTCTCACGATTGCCGACAACACAACGATGACCCCACTGGGTCAACGCCCGTTGGATTTGGGCATCGACGTGGTGGTTGCTTCGGATACCAAGGCAATGGGCGGGCATTCGGACCTGCTAATGGGTCATGTCGCCAGCCGCAACGCGCAGATCATGGAACGGGTCGAGGAATGGCGGCGCGTTTCCGGCGCGATCCCCGGCCCGCATGAGGCATGGCTGCTGCATCGCGGGTTGGAAACGCTGGACGTTCGTTTCGACCGGATGTGTGCATCGGCGCAAGTGCTCGCGGAACGGTTGGCAGAACATGAGGCCGTGAAACAGATCCGCTATCCCGGCCTGTCGGATGACCTGTCCTATGCTCTGGCCAAGGCGCAGACGTCCCGGTTCGGGTTCTTGTTGTCGATCACGTTAGAGACCGAGGAAAAGGCCGAAACTTTCATCAACACCTGCCCGATGCTGCGACCGGCCACATCGTTCGGCGGTGTTCACAGTTCTGCCGAAAGACGCGCACGCTGGGGCGATGACGTCGATCCGGCCTTTATCCGCCTGTCTGTCGGCTGTGAACCGAAGGAAGAATTGTGGCAGGCGATTGAGAGCAGCCTGAACGGGCTTTGATTATTTCTTGGGCTCGCGCAGTTCGGTGAACACATAGATCGGCAGCACAATGCTGGCGATCAGTGCGCCTAGCCAAACCAGCAAAGTTGCTGCCAACAGGTTGGCGACGCCGCCAACGGTTAACCCGGCCGTAATCAGATCAGTCACCAACAGTCCGACAAATGTCACGATCAAGGCAATCCCACCCTTGATGGAGGGGGCTTTTTTCTCACCCAGCTTCAGGATCAGCGGCTCGGCCACCACCTGCACCAGGGTGAACACGATCACCACGACGATGAATGAAATCGGCTTGATCGCAAACCCCGACAACAACAGCGTTGCAAGCAACAACCCGATGGCATTCCCGGCCAACAGGGCCAGTGCGGATTTTATTCTGCGCGTCATGGGGTTCTCCGTGAATGATCAATTAGAAACATGCAGATGTTAACAGACTCGAAGGAATTTGCGAGCGGTTTCAAAAGCCGCTTCCTTTTGGGTCATTGAAATCGCATGATAAAACACATTCATAAAGTTCAGACCCACCCCCATCGACGAGAGATGTGATGAGCGACGATCCCTATACCGTTCTTGGTGTCGCCAAAGACGCCAGCGCCGCCGAGATCAAAAAGGCATATCGGCGCATTGCAAAAGAATGCCACCCGGATCTCAAGCCCGGGGATGCCGAGGCAGAGGCCAAGTTCAAAGACGCGGCGTCGGCCTATGACCTATTGAAAGACCCGGACACGCGCGCGCGGTACGATAGTGGTGAGATTGATGCCTCGGGTCAGGAACGTCCCCAGCAGCAGTATTATCGCGAATATGCCGAGGCCGCCGGGAATCCTTATCGTGGGCGCGCAGCAGACCCCGATGACATGTCAGACATCTTTGCCGAATTCATGCGGGGCCGCGGAGGATACCAGCAGCGCACGCACGAATTCCACGCGCCGGGCCACAATCGCGCTTACAACTTGCAGATCAGTTTTCTGGACGCGGTGTTCGGCGCCAGCCAAAAGCTGACGCTTCCAGATGGTGACCGGATCGAGGTGAAGATTCCTGCGGGCATCACCGATGGACAAACCATCCGCCTGCGCGGCAAAGGCGATCCGGGTTTTGGCGAAGGCCCGCCCGGCGATGCTTTGGTCACTGTGTTAGTGGCAAAGCATCCGGTCTTTGATCGCAAGGGCGACGATATTCATATCACACTACCGATCACGATTGATGAGGCCATTCTGGGTGGCAAGGTTCCTGCCCCCACGATTGACGGTGGCGTCAATGTCAGTGTCCCGGCTGGCACCAGCAGCGGTAAAACCCTGCGCTTGCGTGGCAAGGGAGTTAAGAAGCGCGGCTCGTCTGATCGCGGGGATCAGTTGATCGAACTGACCGTGTCCATGCCGGACCAGATTGATGATGATCTGAAGCAATTCATGGGGACATGGCGCGAAACCCACAGCTATGATCCGCGGAAAGGAATGCCGTCATGACCCGCACCCTGACCGAGGAGCAGCTGATCGCAACCGTCACGCGCCTGACCTCGACCCGGTTGACCGAATACCTGGCTGCCGAAATCGTCATTCCCGAGCAAACCGAGCAGGGACTGGTGTATCACACCCTTGACGTTGCGCGGCTGGAGCTGGCGTGCGAGCTGCACGACCAATACGAGATGGAGCCTGATGCGCTGTCGATGATGATCTCACTGATCGACCAGATGCACGGCCTTCGGGCCGAGTTACGCGAGGTTCTTAATGCGGTAGAAACGCAACCGGAGCCGGTGCGTCTGACATTGATCGAGGTGATCGGTTCGGCGCGGTTTGGTCGCAAATGACCCGCGCTTAGTTGCCGACAATATACTCTTCGGGAACAAAGAACGTGTAATCCCGATCAGCCACCGCTTCGTGACAATCATGGCAATAGACGACAGCGTCCGAACGCGCGCCCATCGTGTCACCAAACAGGGACCCATCCGGCATCACCATGATGTAACGCCAGTCCGCTGTTTCCGGGCTGGTACCTTGTGCCAGTTTTTCCATCACGAACAGGGCACCGGGATGGACGTTGCCCTCGTCGGTGACCGTGACACTGTCCTTGGCCAGCACTGACCCCATCGGCAGCTTTTCACCCTCGGCCAAAGTGCCATAGTTGTGCGCCATGCGGTTGGCATAGCTGTTCACATAGCGCTGCCCATGGGTTGCCGAGATGTAAGGCGCGTCGTTGAACAGCGGCCATGCCTGATAGTTCATCAGCAAATCTAACTGCGCGGCGGCATAGCCACGCTCCATCCGGCGCTGCAGGGACTTGTAGATGCCCAAGGCTTCTTCTTTGGACAGCTCGGCAGGATTTTCAATGGCAAGGTGAGCATCCTCACCACTGGATTGAGCGCCAGTCTGATGCGCAGCAAGCCCCACCACAAACAAAGCCGCAAGAAATGTCGGAAACAGTCTTATAAATCGTACAAACATGTATTTGGCCCACCTGCTTCAAAAGGTTCGCCTGAACGCCGCAAGTTACGTGTAAAATGATAGCGACCATGAACAAACGCGCCACGACCGGAATGCGACTCTCACTGCTTTGTGCGCAAGCGTGAGGCCTAGGCAGCCGGTTTCAGCCCCCAAAACATATCAAATTGTGCATACAAATAACAGCGGCCAGAAAATTAATTTCTTGGCGTAGTTTGCACGAAATTTGGGCTTGTCAGCTCTGCAATCCCGCTTCGGCTTCGATCTGCTTGCGCGACTTGCGCGCGCGCTCTGTGGCCGATTTCAACTGACCACAAGCTGCCATGATGTCCTCACCACGCGTCTTGCGAATGGGAGAGGCATAGCCTGCCTGATAAATGATGTTCGCAAACGCGCGGATGCGGTTGTTCGAGCTGCGCTTGTAAGGCGCGCCGGGCCATTCGTTGAACGGAATCAGGTTGATCTTGGCGGGAATGTTGTGGCTTTTGATGTGGTCGATCAAGCGATGCGCATCTTCGTCGCTATCATTCACACCATCCAGCATCACGTATTCAAAAGTAATCCGCTCGGAATTGGACACCTTGGGATAGCTTGCCAGCGCCTGCAGCAGCTCTTGGATGTTCCAGCGCTTGTTGATGGGCACCAGAAAATCGCGGGTTTCATCCGTTGTCGCGTGGAACGAGATCGCCAGCAAACAGCCGATCTCGTCAGCTGTGCGCGCAATTTCCGGCACCACGCCGGACGTCGACAGGGTGATCCGACGGCGTGACAGAGAAATGCCTTCGGGGTCCATGGCGATCTTCATCGCGTCGCGCACGTTTTCGAAGTTATAAAGCGGCTCACCCATGCCCATCAGAACGATGTTCGACAAAAGGCGTGTTTCGTCCTTTGGCGCACCAGGGGTCGGCCATTCGTCCAGATCGTCGCGGGCCATCATCACCTGACCGACGATTTCTGCAGCCGTCAGGTTGCGCACCAGTTTCTGCGTGCCCGTATGGCAGAAGGAACAGGTCAGCGTGCAGCCAACCTGAGACGAGATGCACAGCGTCCCGCGATCCTCTTCGGGGATGTAGACAACCTCAACCTCATGGCCACCCGCGATGCGGCACAGGTACTTGCGCGTGCCGTCTTCGGACACCTGCCGAGTCACGACTTCGGGGATTTCCACAACGAAATTCTCAGCCAGTTGCGCACGATACGCTTTGGCGAGGTTGGTCATCTCGGCAAAATCGCGCACGCCCCATTGATAGATCCACTGCCAAATCTGCCCGGTCCGCATCTTGGCCTGCTTTTCCGGCGTGCCATGTTCGATCAGAGCGTCTCGCAACTGATCACGGGTTAACCCGACAAGGTTGATCTTCCCCTCGGGCAATTTGCGGGGGATGGTCATGACATCTTGAGTGATCGGCGCTTTGGGCGACATGTTGCTATCTCAACGAATTCGGGCTTGGGATGCGCCTCTATATAGGATCGCGCGCAAAGATCAAAAGAATTCGTATCATTTAATTTGCCATGCGCAGCAATTCATCCGCGCGCGCCCGGCCCAGATCGACGCGGCAGGATGCAATGGCGATACCGGTGCCAGAGCCGCCGCCGTATGAAGCACCCACAGCTTCACATTGCGCATCGCGATATCCTTTCCATGCCGCTTGCGCAGCCTCAAGCGCCGGTTGTGCGACCACACGGTCTGTGACCTCGTCCAGCTCAACTGCGGACTGCATGGCGAAGCCATAGCTTGTCTCAACAGCCATATTCACGCGTTTCTCCATTTCCCCAACGCAGGCTCCGATTTCGACCTGCGAACCTGCGTCGTAACATTCCAGACTGGGATCCGCCCACGCGGCCGACGAGAAAAACACTGCAATCAAGACGTAACGCATTATCCGTTTCCACATATGAACCCTTGTATGTGGCCACCGTAGCACGCGTTGCGCTGTGGTCCCAATTGCAAGTCGGCCGCAAAGGCCAAACCGATGCGGCCGAACTATCTGCATTACGATTGCGAGGAATCAGATCAGGTGAACATGTCAGATCCCTGCAGGTAGGATGTCGCAATCATCCGCGTCCAAAGTTTGCACGGGGTCTTTCGGGCCGCATTGCTCGCCAGATACCGGATATGTTTCGTTGTTTTTTTCACATGCACTCAAAAACACGGCGGCAACCACCAACACGACAGCAAGGGGTTTGTTCAGCATGGATAAGCTCCTTCCATATATTTGAACTGATTGGTTCAGAAAAATGGATCGCTTGCCTTGATGCGGATCAATTGGGGGGGGGTGGACGTAACGTAATGATCAGATGACACGTATGATCGCCCACGAAAAAGCCCCGCCAAATGACGGGACTGCGCGAACCTGTTGTCCTTGCTTATTGGGTGCAGCGCTTTTCGGCGTCTTCGATCGCAGCACTGAAACCCAACAGCGAGAAGGTGTCTTTGGTCTGGGTGCCGCGCTCGGACCGGGCGGTCAGAACAGCCTCGGTGCCGCGCTTCATCGCTGCGACGACCTTCAGATCTTCGCCTTCGGTTGCCGGCCAGGCCCATTCACCTTCGGTGATCAAAGCGAACTCGGTGCCGTCAATCTCAAGGGTGACCGTCGATCCTGCCGCGAAAGGATAGCCGCCAGTAAAGGTCACTTGACCTTTGACTTCGGCATTCGGGCGGTAGAATACGAACAACAGGATGTCGCTGCGGCGCACCGAAACCACGCGTCCGCCTTTGGTGTTCACAGTCTCTTTGGGCGCGGATACGCTCCAGCACTCTGTGGGATCTTTCTCCACAAAAACGCTCCAGTCGGTCTTCGCAGCAACCCGATTGGTGCTGGTCGCCTGCTGAGCGATTGCGGTTGTGGCCATTCCTGCCACGCACAGACCCGCAATTGTGCGGACGAGTTTTAATCCCATCTGTCCAGCCTCCTAGCTCGACCTAATACCTCATACCCATCGAGACCGCATACGAACTCTGTCGGTTCGTCTGTAAGTTGCGTATTCCGATGATTGTCGACATACACACACTAACGCAGGTTTCGCCACAGGCGAAAGGGCGATTGGCAGATTTTTGCGCATATAATGGAGGGGCCAGATGACGCAGCCGGTACCAATGACAGAACTATGGCGAGGCCCCTTGTTGGAAAGCCTGCATCTGGGCCACGCAGTGATCTGCGACGACAGCGGTCATATCGTACGCAGTTGGGGCGATCCGGACGCGGTGATTTACCCTCGGTCTTCTGCAAAAATGATCCAGGGGCTGCCGCTGATCACATCGGGTGCAGCCGCCAAATATGGCCTGAACTCCGAGCATCTGGCCCTCGCCTGTGCCTCGCATAGCGGCGCACATATCCATACCGACAGGGTTACTGCCTGGCTGGATCACTTGGGCTTGACCGAACACGATCTGCGCTGCGGTCCGCAAGAACCGCAAGACATGGCCGCGCGCGACGGGCTGATAATTGCCGATGACACGCCCTGCCAGATCCACAACAATTGCTCGGGCAAACATTGCGGGTTTCTGACGGTCGCACTGCACATGGGCGCGGGACCGGAATACCTTGAGATCGACCACCCCGTACAGCAAGCCTGCCTGTCCGCGCTGGAAGATACCACTGGAGAAACCAGTCCTGCCTATGGAATCGATGGATGTTCGGCCCCGAACTTTGCGACATCACTGGTGGGACTGGCGCGTTCGATGGCGTGGTTTGCCTCGGCCGCTGACCGGTCGGACCGTGCCAGCGACGCAGCGCAACAGCTTACGGCGGCCATGATCAAGCACCCCGAACTGGTGGCGGGCGAAAGCCGCGCCTGTACAGAACTGATGCGCGCTATGGATGGCCGCGCTGCAATCAAAACAGGGGCTGAGGCGGTGTTCATTGCCATCATCCCGGAAAAACGAATGGGTGTTGCGCTGAAAATCACTGATGGCACCACCCACGCCAGCGAATGCGCAATCGCCGCGATTCTGGTAAGCCTTGGTGTGCTGGAGGCCGATCACCCGGCCACCCGCAAATTCATGAATGCCACGCAATACAGCCGTCGCGGGCTGGAATGCGGCGTAATCAGGCCTGCGCCGGGGTTCCCCGGCTAAGGTTACATTTCGATTTCATGCACCTCGGCCACCTCGACCGAGCCTGAACCGTTGACCACCATGGGACAGCCCTTGGCCATTTCGGTCGCAGCATCAATGCTCTCGGCCTTTACAACCGTAAAGCCGGATGCCGGGTTTGCGCCGCCATTGTCGACGACGCTTCCGTTGCTGACCGTATAGGATTGACCAACCGGATTGCCGGGTATGTCCAGCGCCTCACCCATGCCTTGAAACCATGCGCCCCAGGCGGCCATAGTTGCTTCGACTTCGGCAGGGTCGGTTGGTGTAGTTCCGCCGTGATAGACAAACAAATATTGTGGCATTTTATTTCCTCCCTAATGAAAACTTATCCAAACTGCGCCTCAAGCTTGGCCAGCGATGATGTCCAGCCCATGTTGTGGTTTGCTGCGGCCTCGGCATCTGCCAGTTCGCGGTGGTCCAGAACCAACCGCGCCCCGTTTTCGGTCGCAACGACCGAAAACGTCACGTGACTTTCCGGCCCGCGCTGGTCCTGATCGTCATGCCAGGCCCAAGTGAACCCAACCGAATTGGGCGGATCAACATGGGTGACATGACCGGACACTTTGAATGTCTGGCCTTCTGCATTCTTCATTATTGAATACCAAGGCCCCGTGCGTGAGAAATTCAGGTCATGCTCGGGCACATGCACCCCTTCGGGCCCCCACCACTGCAACAGTTTCGCCCCATCGCTGATCCAGGCAAACAGGTTTTCTGGTGTGGTCGGGAATTCACGTTCCAGTTTCAGGTCGGCCATGAGTTTTCCCTTTCAATCAGGTCGCCCAGACGATCGAGGCTGTTTTCCCAGAACTGACGTTTTGAGATCGTCCATTCCGCAATCGCCCGCAGCCCGTCGGGCTGGATAGAATACATCCGCTGGGTGCCGTGGACGCGCTGTTGCACCAATCCGGCCTCGCGCAGCACTTTCAGATGGCGCGAAATCGCTGCGCCCGACATTCCGCGCCCTTGGATCAGGTCACCGGCAGGCAACTCTCCGTCCTGCATCAGTTGCTCAACGATCGAAAACCGAGTGGAATCGGACAAAGCAGAAAAAGCGTTTATCAGAGTGTTCATAGCCTTTATTTAACATGTACGTTAAATAAAGGGAAGACCTTTAACCGGACACAAGTTCCGAGCGGCTATAGCCCTGAACGTACAGCAATGCCGTCAGATCGCCATGGTTGATCCGAACCTCGCATTGCTCGGCAACCGTGGGCTTGGCATGCAGGGCCACCCCTGTTCCCGCGCGTTGCAGCATCCCCAGATCGTTGGCCCCGTCGCCTACGGCAATAACGTCTTCTTCACGCAAGCCCAGTCGCGCGGTGATCTGCTCCAAGGCATCCACCTTGGCTTGTCGCCCCAGAATGGGTCGCGCCACATCCCCGGTCAGTTTTCCGTCTTGGGCCAGCAGAGTGTTGGCGCGGTTCTCATGAAAGCCCAGCACCTCGGCCACTTTCGCGGTAAACGCCGTGAACCCGCCCGAGACCAAGGCGGCATAGCCTCCGTTCTGGCGCATCGTCGCGACCAGTTCCTTGCCGCCCGGCATCAGAGTGATGCGTTCGTCCAGTACTTTGCCGATCACCGCCTCATCCAGACCTTTCAGCAGGCCAACCCGCTCGGTCAGCGCGCCTTCAAAGTCCAACTCGCCATTCATCGCACGTGCGGTAATGTCCTTGACGCGTTCGCCGACGCCGGCCTCATCCGCAAGTTCGTCGATGCATTCCTGTTGGATCATGGTGCTGTCCATATCGGCCAACAGCATCTTCTTACGGCGGCCCTCAGACTGTTGGACAACCATATCCACGCCCATTTTCTGAAGGTCCACCCAGACATCCCACCGGTTGCCCGGCATTTCGGTCAGGGAAAACTCTGCAGTTTCATCCGGGCTGAGCCACACGATTTCGTCGCCGCCCCATGCATTCCGCAATGACTCGACCAGCGACAACTCCAGCGTCGGCGCGTTGGGGTTGGTCAACAGGGTGGCAACGTACATGTTTGATCTCCGGCAAGCTCACCTGCGAATATCGCAGGTGCAGCATTTTCGCCAGACACAGTTTCGAACTAGCCCAAAATACCCGGCAGGCGCAGCCCATTGGCCCGCGCGCAATCCTTGGCAATGTCGTACCCCGCATCCGCGTGACGCCAAACGCCCGAGGCCGGGTCATTCCAAAGAACCCGCTCCAACCGCCGGGCGGCATCTTCGGTGCCATCAGCACAGATCACCACACCCGCGTGTTGGCTGAAGCCCATTCCGACACCGCCGCCATGGTGCAGCGAGACCCACGTCGCCCCACTGGCTGTGTTGATCAGCGCATTCAGCAACGGCCAGTCGCTCACGGCGTCCGAGCCGTCAAGCATCGCTTCAGTCTCGCGGTTGGGGCTGGCCACCGATCCCGAGTCCAGATGGTCACGTCCAATCACGACCGGCGCCTTCAGCTCGCCATTGGCGACCATCTCATTGAACGCCAGCCCAGCGCGGTGTCGGTCGCCAAGCCCTATCCAGCAGATACGCGCAGGTAGACCCTGAAACGCGATCCGCTCTTGCGCCATGTCGATCCAGCGATGCAGGTGCTCATTCTCGGGGAACAGTTCCTTCATCTTGGCATCGGTTTTGTAGATGTCCTCGGGGTCGCCCGAAAGAGCACACCAGCGGAACGGGCCGATGCCTTTACAAAACAGCGGGCGGATATAGGCGGGTACAAAGCCGGGGAAAGCAAAGGCGTTCTCAAGCCCCTCATCCTGAGCGACCTGCCGGATGTTATTGCCGTAATCCAGCGTCGGAACGTCCGCGTTCCAGAAATCCACCATCGCCGCGACATGCTGCTTCATCGAGGCACGAGCGGCCTTTTCTACTTCTTTAGGGTCTGTTTCACGCTTCTCGCGCCACTCTCCCATGGTCCAGCCCAATGGCAGATAACCGTTAATCGGATCATGCGCGCTGGTTTGGTCGGTGACGATATCAGGACGCATCCCGCCCGCCTGCATCCGAGCATAGATCTCGGGGAAAACCTCTGCCGCATTGCCCAGCAGACCAACCGACTTCGCTTCGCCCGCCTTGGTCCAGCGGTCGATCATCTCCAACGCTTCGTCCAGCGTCTCGGCTTTCTCGTCGAGGTATTTTGTCCGCAGACGGAAATCGATGCTGTCCGGGTTGCACTCAACTGCCAAACAACTGGCCCCTGCAAACACAGCCGCCAACGGTTGCGCGCCGCCCATTCCACCCAGACCTCCGGTCAGAATCCACTTGCCCGTCAGGTCACCGTCGTAGTGCTGACGCCCCGCTTCGGCAAAGGTCTCATAGGTGCCCTGAACGATACCCTGCGTCCCAATATAGATCCACGAGCCAGCGGTCATCTGGCCGTACATCATCAGGCCCTTCTTATCGAGCTCGTTGAAGTGATCCCAGGTCGCCCAATGTGGGACGAGGTTGGAATTGGCGATTAGCACCCGCGGCGCATCCTTGTGCGTGCGGATGATCGCGACCGGTTTGCCGGACTGGACGATCAGCGTTTCGTCTTCCTCCAAATCCTTCAGACCGTCAACAATAGTGTCGAAATCTTCCCACGTGCGGGCCGCGCGTCCGATGCCACCATAGACGACCAGCTCATGCGGGTTCTCGGCCACATCTGGGTGCAGATTGTTCATCAGCATCCGCAGCGGGGCCTCGGTCACCCAGCTTTTGGCGTTCAACTCGGGGCCGGTCGGTGGATAGATGTCGCGGGTGTTTTTGCGCGGATCGCTCATTTCTGGGCTCCTTGTCTGGTCAATGCGCCCGAGTGGGCAAGATCGTTGAGGCGGGTCAGCATAGTTGTCAAATGAGGGCGCAAGTTCGCAGCGCGGTCCTCGCGCCATGTCCACGGGGGTGTCTCGTCCATGTAAGCCCGCTGCGCGATCTCCATCTGGATGGCGTGTATGCCATCAGAAGGGCGACCATAGTGGCGGGTGGTCCATCCACCGCGAAACCGGCCATTCAGGACCGAAGTGAAACCTTCGGCCTTGCTCGCCACGTCGTGCACGGCTTGCTCAATGGCCGTGTCGCACGTCAGCCCATCATTGGTTCCAGTGTTGAACACCGGCAATTCGCCTTCGAACAGAAACGGGATCAGTGACCGGATCGAGTGGCAGTCAAACAGAATCGCCACACCGTGCCGATCCCGAACGCGGCTCAGTTCGTCCAGCAGGGCAGCGTGATAAGGTGCGTGATATTTGCGCCGTCGATCTTCGACTTCATCCTCGGACGGAGATTGCCCGTCATTCCAGATCTGCTGCCCATCGAAATCGGTCAGAGGCACAAGGGTGGTGGTATTCTGGCCGGGATATAGCGAGGCTCCGAATGGATCACGATTGGCGTCGATGACATAGCGATGAACATGCGACTGCACGACCGTGATATCGTCCAATATTCCTTCATAGAGCCTGTTTATGTGCCAGTCGGTATCGGCCAAACCGCGCCCGTTGTCATTCAGGCGGGCCTTTATTTCGTCTGGCACATAAGTTCCGCCATGAGGCTGGCCCAGCACAATGGGACCGTCCCCGCGCTGCACGCTGAACACCTGCATCAGAACAGCCCCGGCATCTGGGCACCCACTGCCCCAAGGATGTCACCCTCAGCCACCAAGCACTTGGATGTTTCCAGATCGGGTGCCAAATAGCGGTCTTCGTTCAGTGTTGGTATCTCTGCCCGTACTCTGTGCATGACGCGTTGCAATGGTCCGCTGGTTGCCAGCGGTGCGCGGAACTCCACCCCCTGAGCGGCGCAAAGCAACTCAACACCAAGAATGTAGTTCAGGTTTTCGACCATCCGCGTCAGACGCCGCGCACCATGTGCAGCCATCGACACGTGATCCTCCTGGTTGGCCGAGGTCGGTGTGCTGTCGGTCACGCAAGGATTGGCAAGGTGTTTGTTCTCGCTCATCAAGGCGGCGGTCGTGACTTCGGCAATCATCAGGCCCGAGTTCAATCCGGGATCAGGCGTCAGGAACGGCGGCAGATCAAAGCTGAGCGTCGGGTCGACCATCAAGGCAATGCGCCGCTGCGCAATCGCGCCGACCTCGGACACTGCCAGCGCAATCATGTCTGCAGAAAAGCCGACAGGTTCGGCATGAAAATTTCCGCCTGAAACGATGGCACCCGCCTCAGTCAGAACCAGCGGGTTATCGGTGGCCGCGTTCGCCTCGATCTCAAGCGTGGTGGCTGCTTGGCGCATGACGTCCATGGCCGCACCGGTGACCTGCGGCTGGCATCGGATGCAATATGGGTCCTGAACGCGCGTATCGCCGTCCCGGTGGCTTTCGCGGATCTCGGACCCGGCCAGTGTGGCACGCATGGCGCTGGCGGCTTCGGTCTGGCCGCGGTGCCCACGCAGGGTATGGATTTCGGGCTGCAAGGGCGCGGTCGACCCCATGATCGCATCCGTCGACAGGGCCGAGATGACCAGCGCGCTTTGCGCTGCACGCCAGGCTTCGAACAAACCGGCCAGCGCAAAAGCAGTCGAGAATTGCGTGCCGTTGATGAAGGCAAGCCCTTCCTTTGGACCGAGTTGAACAGGCTCTAATCCAACTGATTTTAGCGCTTTCCCTCCCGGCAGGATGGTTCCGTCAACCTCGGCTTCACCTTCGCCGATGACTACGGCTGTCATATGTGCCAGGGGCGCAAGATCGCCCGAGGCCCCGACCGACCCCTGCGCGGGAATAACCGGGGTCACGCCCTTGGCCAGCATCTGCTGCAACAGGTCGATCAGCTCCCAACGCACGCCCGATGCTCCGCGTCCGAAAGACAACAGCTTTAGCGTCATCATCAGCCGGGTTACACGGCGTGGCACGGCCGAACCAACGCCGCAGCAATGGCTAAGGATCAGGTTGCGCTGAAGGGTCGAAGTATCCTTGGCCGCGATCTTGTGGCTGGCCAGCTTTCCGAACCCGGTGTTAACACCATAAACCGGGTCTTCCCCGGCCGCAGCTTCGAGAATGCGATTGGCTGCAGCCTCCACCTTGGGTTTGCACCCGTCATCCAGCGATACTGCGGGCTGCGACCAATACACTTCGGACAGATCCGACAGCGTAACCTGACCGGGCACAAGCGACAGGGTCTTCATCACAAACCTCCGAAAATACGAGTGTGCAGGGGGTTGAAGCCGATCCGATAGGACAGCTCGGCTGGGTGCGTGATGTCCCATACCGTCAGGTCCGCGCGTTTGCCTTCAGTTATTGTGCCAGTGTCGGTCAGGCCCAAGGCTTGCGCCGCATTGCGGGTCACGCCAGCCAATGCCTCTTCCGGCGTCAGGCGGAACAAGGTGCACGCCATATTCATGGTCAGCAGAAGCGACGTCAGAGGGGACGAGCCGGGGTTGCAATCCGTCGCCAGCGCAATCGGCACCCCATACTGGCGCAGCAGTTCAACCGGCGGCGCCTGCGTTTCGTGCAGCGTATAGAACGCCCCCGGCAGCAGCACGCCCACGGTTCCGGCTTGTGCCATGGCGGCCACGCCAGCCTCGTCCAGATATTCGATATGATCTGCCGACAACGCCCCGTACGAAGCCGCCAGGGCTGCCCCTCCGAGGTTCGAAAGCTGCTCTGCATGCAACTTGACAGGAAGGTTCAATTCTTTCGCCACATCAAAGACCTTAGCGATCTGAGACGGATCAAAGGCGATCCCCTCGCAAAAGCCATCAACGGCATCCACCAGGCCCTCGTCATGCGCCAAACGCAGAGTCGGAATGCACACATCGCGAAGGTAGGCATCGGCGCGACCCTGAAACTCAGGCGGTACCGCATGTGCTCCTAGAAAACTTGTTTTCACTCGCACCGGGCGCACTTCGCCGATCCGGCGCGCGGCGCGCAGCATCTTGAGTTCTGTGTCGGTGTCCAGACCATAGCCCGACTTGACCTCGATGCACGACACGCCCTCGGCCAACAGGGCGTCCACTCGGGTCAGGGCATCCTCTAACAGGGCCTCTTCGCTGGCCGAACGGGTCGCTGTGACCGTCGACAGAATTCCACCACCTGCGCGCGCGATCTCTTCATATGAGGCACCATTCAGGCGCATTTCGAACTCGACCGCCCTGTTGCCACCAAAGACGACATGGGTGTGGGCGTCGATTGGCGCCGGCGTTATCAGCCGGTCGCCATAGTCCACGGTCGGCCAGTCAGAATAGTCGGCAGGCAGCGCATTCCGTGGTCCAATCCAGGTAATTTTCTCACCTTCAACGGCAAGGGCCGCGTCCTGAACCATTCCATAGCGCTCGGCACCATCGTCCATGGTCGCCACCCGCGTGCCCAAAAGGACAGATTTTTTGGCCATATCGATTCTTTTGGGCTCCCTTTGTCGTTAGATTTTTCGTATACGTATAAAAGTTTAAAGTCTACACAAAATGGAAATGCGATGACCATCCACGCAAAAACGGCATTATTAGGCTCTCATTGGGTCAGTAACTTGCGGGTAGAAATCGCGCGCGGTCAGATCCAAAGCCTGGAAACACAAGCGACCGCGCGATCCGGAGACACACAGGTTGATGTCTTGCTGCCAGCCTTGGGAAACCTGCACAGCCACGCCTTTCAGCGCGCGATGGCCGGTATGACAGAAGTGCGCGCCGCCGGGCGCGAGAGCTTTTGGACCTGGCGCACCTTGATGTACCGGTTCCTGGACAGATTGACGCCGGATCACGTAGAGGCCATTGCCGCTTTGGTCTATTTGGAGATGCAAGAGGCCGGATATTCCTCGGTCGGTGAGTTTCACTATGTCCATCATCAGCCGGGCGGCGGGCGCTACGACCACGTGTCGGAACTGAGCCAGCGCATATTTGCCGCAGCCACCCAAACTGGAATCGGGCTGACGCACCTTCCGGTTCTCTACACCTACGGCGGTGTCGAACAACAACCCTTGGCTGGCGGTCAGCTGCGCTTTGGCAATTCTGTGGATCAGTTTCTGAACCTGGTCGAGGAATGCCGTTTGGCCCTACCGCATGCGGATTCTGTGATCGGTATCGCCCCGCATTCTCTGCGGGCAACATCGCCTGACGATTTGCGCGAGCTTCTGAATGCCACTTCTGATGGTCCCGTCCACATCCACATCGCCGAACAGCTAAAGGAAGTGGCCGATGTAGAGGCCGCGCTGGGACAGCGGCCGGTCGAGTGGCTGCTGGACCATGTCGACGTCGATGACCGGTGGTGCCTTATCCACGCAACTCATATGACCGATGCCGAAACGCGCGCCGTTGCGCGCTCGGGCGCCGTAGCCGGGTTGTGCCCGATTACCGAGGCGAATTTAGGCGACGGTATTTTCAACGGTGCAGTTTATGTCGAAGAAGGTGGTCGCTTTGGCGTGGGATCAGACTCTAACGTGAGGATTTCTCTGCCTGAGGAACTGCGGACTTTGGAATATTCCCAACGCCTGCGGGACCATGCGCGGACGGTTTTGGTCAAAAATGAAGGCTCAGTCGGTCAGGCGTTGTATACAGGGGCCGCACAAGGGGGCGCGCAGGCATTGGGACGAAATGCCGGGGAAATCGCAGTCGGCAAGCTGGCCGACCTTGTTGCGATCGACCGATCTCACCCCACGATCTGCGCACTGACTGACGAACAGGTGCTTGACGGGCTGTGCTTTGCAGCGCCGGACGGGTTGGTGACGGATCTTTGGTCAGCGGGGCGTCACATGGTGCAACAAGGCCTCCACATCGATCGGGACCGGATCGTTCCCGCGTACCGGTCGGCGATTGCTGATCTATTGGCCGACGTCTAAACGAACCTATTCAGGTAACCAGAGGCACCATGACCCAACCGAACGAAACCACCAGCTACAGGGACATCAAGGAAACCGTACTGGCGCGCATTCGGTCTGGTGAGTGGCAGCCGGATACGCTGCTGCCCAACGAACAGGATCTTGCCGTCGAATTCTCGTGCACCAGAACGACCGTGAACCGCGCAATGCGAGAGCTGGCGGACGAAGGATTTCTGGAGCGTCGCCGCAAAGCCGGTACACGGGTTCTAAGCGCGCCGCAAAGGCAGGCCCGATTCACGATCCCCAAAGTGCGGGACGAGGTTGAGGCGTTGGGCGGAGTCTATCGTTACGCGCTGGTCTCGTCAGTTGCCGGGCAAGCGCCCGATTGGCTGTCCGCAAGACTGGCGCTAAAACCGGACCAACACGTGATGCACGTGCGCTGCATGCACTTTAACGGCAACACACCTTTTCAGTACGAAGACAGATGGATCGTCATAGACTCGGTTCCGCAGGTGGTGAATGCGGACTTCGCCTCAATAGGCCCGAATGAATGGCTTATACAGACCGTTCCCTTCACCAATGTCGAGCTGAGCTTCCTGGCCAGTCGCGCCGATGAATCGGTGGCCGCGTTCCTGGACCTGCCCATAGGTGAGCCGGTGTTTACGGGCGAGCGGATCACATGGCTTGAGGGCCAGCCTGTCACCTTTGCAAAGATGTACTTCGCCGCGGGGTACCGAATGACCACTCAGTTCTGAGTTGACCACGATTTCCGCTTTACCGTGCCTCTAATCCACGCCAGATTCGGGGCAATCTGGTCCTGCGAGAAGGAAGTATGGGATGGGTAACCCGCTCTATGATCGGTTGTTTGGTATCCATGCGGGCAAGGATACGCCGTTTCTTCACCTGCCTGACGGCCAAACCATTACCCATGCAGCCTTTCTGGACATGGCGTCGCGCATAGCAAACGCGTTGAACGGGTACGAGCTTGAGCCCGGAGACCGAGTTGCTGTTCAGGTGGAAAAGTCACCAGAAGCGCTGGCTCTCTACGCGGCTTGCGCGCAAACCGGATTGATCTTTTTGCCGTTGAACACGGCCTACACATCCGCCGAGCTTAGCTATTTCATCGAAAACAGTGGGGCTGCGCTGGTGGTTTGCGATGCCGCCAAACAAGCGGAACTGACGCCCATCGCCGAGGCGCAAAACGCCAGGTTAGAGACGCTCAACGCTGACGGCTCGGGCAGTCTGATGCGGCGGGCTTTGGGCATGCTTCCTGCGTTCGGACCGGTCAAGCGGGCAGAGAATGATCTTGCCGCGTTCCTATATACGTCTGGCACGACCGGGCGCTCCAAAGGTGCGATGCTGACGCAAGCCAACCTGCTGTCCAACGCCGAGACCCTGGTGGACGAATGGCGGTTTACGCAGGATGATGTGCTGCTGCACGCCTTGCCGATCTTTCATACCCACGGGCTGTTTGTAGCGACGAACGTTATTCTGGCCTCGGGCGGATCGATGATCTTTTTGCCGAAGTTTGATCCGGATGACATTCTGCGCCTGATGCCCAATGCGACCTCGATGATGGGCGTGCCGACCTTTTATACCCGATTGCTGGCGGATGATCGGTTCACCGGTGATCTGGCGCAGCACATGAGGCTGTTCATCTCGGGTTCAGCCCCGCTGCTGGCCGAAACACATGAACGTTTCGAAGACCGGACCGGACACCGCATCCTGGAACGCTATGGGATGACAGAAACCAATATGAACACCTCGAACCCGTATGACGGTGAACGTCGCGCAGGAACTGTCGGGTTCCCGTTGCCGGGTGTCGAGCTAAAGGTAACCGACCCTGAATCCGGCGAGGCGTTGCCACTGGGTGAAATTGGCATGATCGAAGTGCGCGGACCAAACGTCTTCGAAGGCTATTGGCAAATGCCCGAAAAAACCGCCGCGGAATTGCGCGAAGACGGGTACTTTATCACCGGTGATCTCGGGCGCGTGGATGCGGATGGTTACGTACACATCGTGGGTCGCGGCAAAGACCTGATCATTTCGGGTGGGTTCAACATCTACCCCAAAGAGGCCGAGCTGGTTCTGGATGGCCAGCCCGGCGTGCTTGAAAGCGCCGTGATTGGCGTACCACACGCTGACTTCGGCGAAACCGTTCTGGGTATTCTGGTTGCAGAACCGGGCCGAGCGCTTGACCTTGATGCCATCATGGCCAGCGTTCAGAACCAACTGGCGCGGTTCAAACATCCCAGCAAACTGATTGTGCTGAATGAACTGCCCCGAAACACCATGGGGAAAGTGCAAAAGAACGCCTTGCGCGAGCTTTACAAAGATATGTTTACTGCGGATTAGGCTCTAACAGGACCCGACCGGCGTCCGTCAGCAACCAGCACTGACGCCCTTCGAACACAGCTGTGGCCAGTGGTCGACAATAACCGGCCCCTGCGTCCAGATTGACTCGATTTCCGCAATGCTCGGCCCGGTCCACCGGAGTATGCCCATGCACAATCAGCCAGGGGTACGTACGTGCATCGTGCAGGAACTCCTGGCGTATCCAAACCAGATCATCCTCGGATTGCTGCGCCAAAGGGACACCAGGCCGGATGCCAGCGTGAACGAACAAAAGCTCGCCCTCTTGATGAAAGGTCGGCAGAGCATTGATAAAGTCTAGATGTGCCGGCGGCACAGCGGCGCAGGCCCGTTCGTGAACCTGAAAGATCCGGTCATTGTCCGTGACCTCGACACCGTAAGATGCCAGCGTCTCCTGACCACCAAGCCGGGGATTCAGCCAGTTCAAAGTAATCGGCAACTGCTTGTCTGCAATCTCGCAATCCTGCACGAAACGGACCATCATTCGGTCGTGGTTGCCTTTGACCATAACCCAGTTTCGCCCGGCGCGTTGGCCTTCGATCAGCAGATCCAGCACCTCGCGGCTGTTCGGGCCACGATCCACGTAGTCCCCCAGAAAGACAACCCGCGCACCCGGCCCGCCATCCGCCTCGATAAGGGATAGCGCGTTTTGCAGCATGCCCAGTTGCCCATGGATATCGCCGACCGCGTAAATTGGGATGCTCAAAACGTTGCCTCTTGGAATATGTCAGACACTTTGTGCAACAACTCGGTTGCAGAAAAAAGACAATGCCCGCACAAATTTTGCACGGGCATCGCTATGGTCACAATCTTCGGGCCAAAACTCAGGCCACGTCAAATTCCAGCGGCTTGATCTGAGTGAACAACCCAGTTTCCGCCAGTTTCGCGCGCGCTTCGGCGGGAACCGGCTCGTCCACATAAAGGAGCGCAATCGCTTCTCCGCCCGCCTCGGCACGGCCCAGAGTAAAGTTAGCGATGTTTACGTTGTTCTCGCCCATGGTCTGACCCAGCGCACCGATGATACCCGGAACGTCTTCGTTGGTGGTATAGAGCATATGGGCACCGACCTCGGCATCGATATTGATGCCTTTGATCTGGATAAAGCGCGGCTTGCCATCGCTGAAAACCGTACCCCCGATTGAGCGTTCGCGCTTGTCGGTTACCACAGTCACCTTGATGTAGCCGTCAAAGACACCGGTCTTGTCCTGATTGGTGGTCGACAGCTGAATCCCGCGCTCTTTCGCTACAACCGGGGCCGACACCATGTTCACTTCCGGGTTGAACTTTTTCATGATCCCGGCAACCACGGCGCAGTTCAGGGCAGCCAGGTTCATCTCAGCCGCGACGCCATCATACAGGATGTTGATTGCCTTAACTGGTTCATCGGTCATCTGACCAATGAAACTGCCCAGGTGACCGGCCAGCTTGATCCATGGACCCATGATCTTGGCTTCTTCTGCAGTGACGCTGGGCATGTTCAGCGCGTTTTCCACCGCACCAGTCAGCAGATAGTTCGAGATCTGTTCAGCCACCTGCAGGGCAACATTTTCCTGTGCCTCGGTCGTTGCTGCGCCAAGGTGTGGCGTGCAAACGACGTTCGGCAAGTTGAACAGCGGGTTGTCCTTTGCCGGTTCTTCTTTGAATACATCAAACGCGGCCCCTGCGACATGCCCGGATTGCAGCATCTCGGCCAGTGCCTCTTCGTCGACCAGACCACCACGGGCGCAGTTGACGATGCGCACGCCAGGCTTGGTCTTGGCCAGGTTTTCGCGGCTCAGGATATTACGGGTCTGGTCTGTCAGCGGTACGTGCAGGGTGATGAAATCGGCGCGGGCCAGCAATTCGTCCAGCTCGACCTTTTCGACGCCCATCTTGGCGGCTTTCTCTTCGCCCAGATAGGGATCGTAGGCGACGACCTTCATCTTCAGGCCCAGCGCACGTTCACAGACGATGCCGCCAATGTTGCCCGCGCCAATGACACCGAGGGTCTTATTAGTCAGCTCGATGCCCATGAATTTGGACTTTTCCCATTTGCCTGCATGGGTCGACGTGCTGGCCTCGGGGATCTGGCGCGCAACGGCGAACATCATCGCTATTGCGTGTTCGGCGGTGGTGATCATGTTGCCAAACGGCGTGTTCATGACGATCACACCCTTTTTCGACGCGGCATCCTTATCGACATTGTCGGTGCCGATACCGGCGCGGCCGATGACCTTCAGATTGTCGGCTTTTTCCAGCAGCGTCGGCGTGACCTTTGTGGCCGAGCGGATAGCCAGACCGTCATATTGGCCAATCAGCTCGGCCAGCTTGTCCTTGTCCTTGCCCAGATCGGGCATGAAATCCACGTCGATGCCGCGGTCGCGGAAGATCTGCACGGCGGTTTCGCTGAGTTTGTCGGATACGAGTACTTTGGGGGCCATGTTTGTGGTCCTTGAATGTCATGAAAAATCCGGGCCTGAAACGGCCCGGTAAAGAGGGTCAGGCGGCTTCTGTCTGCGCCGCGATCTCGGCCTCAAAGGCCCATGCTAGCCAGGGCAACATCGCCTCGATATCCGAGGTTTCAACCGTGCCGCCGCACCAGATGCGCAGGCCTGCGGGTGCGTCTCGGTATGCACCGATATCCAATGCGATATTCTCAGCCTCAAGCCGCTTGGCCACAGCTTTGGCGAATGTCGCACCGTCCTGAATGCGTGCGTCGGTGAACTTCAGGCAGACCGAAGTGTTCGACTGTGTCGCCGCATCTTCTGCCAGATTGGCGATCCAGTCGTTTTGGTCGCAGAACGCGTGAACCGCACCGGCATTGGCATTCGCACGGGCGATCAGGCCCTGCAAACCACCAACCGAACGTGCCCAGTCCAGCGCAAAAAGGTAATCTTCAACCGCCAACATCGAGGGCGTGTTGATCGTTGCACCGGTAAAGATACCGTCGATCAGCTTGCCGCCCTTGGTCAGGCGGAAAATCTTGGGCAACGGCCATGAGGGGGTGTAGCTCTCCAGCCGCTCCACCGCGCGGGGGCTCAGGATCAACATCCCGTGCGCCGCTTCACCACCCAACACTTTTTGCCAGCTGAACGTAGTCACATCCAGCTTATCCCACGGTAGGTCCATCGCAAACGCAGCCGAGGTTGCGTCACAGATCGTCAGGCCCTGACGATCATCCGCGATCCAGTCGCCATTGGGAACCCGGACGCCCGAGGTGGTGCCGTTCCATGTAAAGACAACGTCATTGGCAAAATCAACCGAGGCCAAATCAACGAGCTGACCGTAGTCCGCCGTTTTCACCTCGGCGTCGATTTTCAACTGCTTGACTACGTCGGTCACCCAGCCAGAGCCAAAGCTTTCCCAGGCCAGCATCTCAACCTTGCGTTCGCCCAGCAACGACCACAGAGCCATCTCAACCGCACCAGTGTCCGAAGCGGGAACGATACCGATCTTGTAGTCTGCCGGAATGCCCAGCACTTCGCGCGTGCCTTCGATGGCCGCCTTCAGCTTGTCCTTGCCGACGGCGGCACGGTGCGACCGGCCCAGCGCAGCATCGGCCAATTTGGTCAGATCAAATGTGGGGGGTTTGGCGCAGGGGCCCGAGGAAAAACGCGGATTGGCCGGCCGCGTCGCCGGTTGTTCAGTGCTCATGTGTATTACCCTTCCAGATACACGCCCCTCGTTGGGGAGGGGTGTCCCACGGACAGAGCTATTGCGTCGCAAAACGCTCAGCAAGCGGAAAAGACGCATCGGGTGCTAAAAACGACACCCGGTTATGTGCGTATCTGGAACGCAGGTTTCCTATCGGCATCAGGACGAGAGGCGCACCGTCTCTCCGGTTTCCAATGCCTGTTGCGCGGCCAAACCGATGCGCACGGCCCAAAGGCCATCGTTCAGAGTCACGTCAGGTTGTGCCTTTTCGCCTCGTAGCACAGCTAAGAACCCCTGATGTTGGTAGAAAGTCGAACCATTGTGGTCCCCGGCGGCTAACAGGCGCGGATCGACGGGGATCTCTTTGGTGACCGGACCTTTTGGGGCACGTGGGCTGACGATGATCTGCGGGACCGGTGGCGTGCCAAGATGTTCCGGCCAGAACCGCCCCGGCCCTGGCACCAACGCTTCGATCTTGGCGTCCGGCCCAACGGCCGAGATTTCCTCCTGATATCGGGACCCTTCCGCAAACATGCAAAGTTCCAGCATCGCGCGCGCGCCCGAGGCGAAATCCACGATGACATACCCATGGTCGAGGATATCGGGCGTCTCGCCCTCATAGTCCTCATCCAGATGGTTGACCGCCTGCCCGCCGCTGGCTGTAACGCGAACCGGATCGGATTGCAGGATCAGACGCATCAGGTCGAAGAAATGACAGCACTTCTCGACAAATGTTCCGCCGGTATTCCGGTTGAACCGGTTCCAATTCCCGACCTTTTCCAGAAACGGAAACCGATGCTCGCGGATCGACAGCATCTTAACACCGCCCGTGGCTTCGGCCTCGGCGATCAACGCAGCAATTGGCGGCATATAGCGGTATTCCATCGCCACCCAAATCGGATGGGGATAGCCATGCTGTAAAACCTCGAGCCGCGCCGCATCTGCCGGGTTGGTGAACAGAGGTTTCTCGACCAACAACGGCAACGGGCGCGTCCGGGCAATCTCTTCGATCTGATCCACATGCAGGTGGTTGGGGCTAACGATGACGACGCAGTCCAGATCGTCGATCGCAAGCAATTCTTCGACCGAAGACACCATCACCGCATCAGGCGCAATCGCCCGCGCAGCCTTCGCCATCTCGGCGTCAGGCTCAAAAATCGCTGAAACGCGCGTGTCGTCCAGCAGGGCAATATTGTGCAGGTGTTCCTGCCCCATCATACCGCATCCGATCAGCCCGTAGTGAATGGTCCGGGTCATGCGCAGTTCCTTTTACTTCAGTCGTTGGACATAGGTGGCTCGATCCGGGTCGAACCATGTTTTTGAAAACTCAACCGGTTCGGGTTTTTCCGACCAGCTGAACCGTTCGATGTAGCCAACCGTATCTCCGGCTGGCCTGGTGAAATCAGGCGGCGTCCAACCCGGCAACGTCCCGAGGGAAACCCTGTCTTCAGCACGCGTGATCCAGAACCCCAACTGGTGCTGGTAGTACCGATAAAGCGAGTCAGACAGCAGCTGTCGATCAATCAAACCAGCAGACTCATCCAGCCAGATTTCTTCAACCGCGATAATTGTATCATTCAGGTAGCGCATTCGGCGCACCCGCGAGCCCATGTCCGACGAACCAAATCGCGGCAAATCTGCGGGCTTGTTCAGATGGTCAACTGACAGGATATCCGCCCGCGGCAACCCGCCACCCTCGGGCAATTCCAAACGAAACATTGCATAGACGCTGTTCTGCGTTCCGGTCTCGCGTACATAATTGCCCGAACCCTGAATACGCTCCAGCATCCCCTTTTTCTCAAGCTCGGCGAGCGATTTTCGCAGAGTACCGACTGAAACTTTCAATTCCGCAGCAAGGTCTCGTTCGGGCGGCAAGCGCTCGCCATCGATCAGGCGACCGGCAGCGATGTCGCGGATCAAAAGCTCGGCAATCTGAACATAAACCGGCAGGGCGTTCGGGTTTCGGTTGGCTGACGACATCTTTTGGCGCTTCACTCGGTCGCAGGAAAAATTGATACACCATTGATCTACATCAATGTGATTGCTACGCAAGAGGAAAGTCACAGTCGCTTGGAGAACGAATCAGATGACCATCGTCCCCATCACCTCACCCGATCTGGATGCGGCCGAGGTTTCGTGGTTTGCGGCGCTGTGCTCGGACGACTACCAGTTTCTTGGAATGCCCGACGGTGATCTGCGATCCAGCTGGGACCACTGCTCGGGCATCGTGAAAGAGGCCGAGGCGCAAGGGTTCAGAAATATCCTCTGCCCGTCGTCCTATCAGGTGGGGCAAGACACGCTTAGCTTTGTGGCAGGCTGCGCGCCGGTCACCGACAAAATCAACATGCTGGCCGCGGTGCGCTGCGGCGAAATGCAGCCCATTATGCTGGCCCGCACCATCGCAACGCTGGATCACATGCTGCAGGGGCGTTTGACGGTCAACATTATCTCATCCGATTTCCCTGGAGAGAAAGCCGACAGCGCCTATCGTTATCAGCGTTCTCGCGAAGTGGTCGAGATCCTGAAACAGGCGTGGACGCAGGATGAGATCAATCATGCGGGCGAGGTCTATAGCTTCTCGGGCCTGACGACCGACCCGGCGAAGCCATATCAAACCGGCGGGCCGCTACTGTATTTCGGGGGCTACTCCCCATCCGCTCTGGAACTGTGCGGTGAACATTGCGACGTCTACCTGATGTGGCCCGAAACCAAAGATCAACTGGCCGAACGGATGAAAGCCGTCCACGCGGTTGCCGAGAACTACAACCGCACACTGGATTACGGCCTGCGCGTGCACATGATTGTCCGCGATACCGAGGCCGAAGCGCAGGAATACGCCGACTACATCGTCTCGAAACTGGATGACGAATACGGTCGCGCCATCCGTGAGCGTGCTTTGGATTCGACATCACTGGGCGTCGCGCATCAGGCCAAGAACCGCGATCTGGCGGATGAGTATGGCTATGTCGAACCCGGCCTTTGGACCGGCGTTGGCCGCGCGCGATCCGGGTGCGGTGCCGCTCTTGTCGGATCGACCGATCAGGTCATGTCCAAGATCGAGGAATATCAAAAGATGGGCATCCGCGCCTTCATCTTCTCGGGATACCCACACATGGACGAAGCTCGCCATTTTGGCAGCCGTGTTATGCCTAATCTGAAAACCTGTTCCCTTCCCGAAGCCTACGGAAGGGTCCCTGCAAATACCCCGGCCACGCCGCTGGGCAACGGAGTTCGTCGCTGATGCAACGTGTGAAACTATCTGACTCGCTGGATATGAGCCGCCTTGTCTATGGCATGTGGCGACTGGGCGACGACGACGACACTTCGACGGGTCATGTCGAAGCCAAGATTCAGGCCTGTCTGGATCAGGGCATCACCACCTTCGATCAGGCCGATATCTATGGCGGCTACGCGGCCGAGGCTGTTCTGGGCAACGCCTTACGCGCAAATCCAGGCCTACGCCAGCGGATGGAAATCGTCACCAAATGTGACATCGTCGCGCCGATGGGTCGGTATGCGGACGCCAAGTGCAAATACTATGACACCTCGCGCGCGCATATCCTGAAATCGGTTGAGACATCGCTGTCCGAAATGGCCATCAATCATATCGACCTGCTGCTGATTCACCGCCCCGATCCATTCATGGATCATCACGAAACAGGTGCCGCGCTGGACGAAGTTGTCGCCAGTGGCAAGGTCGGCGCGGTTGGCGTGTCCAATTTCCGCCCTTGGGACTGGAACTTGCTGCAATCGGCGATGAAAACCCAATTGGTGACCAACCAGATCGAGATTTCTCTGGGCGAAATCGGCCCCTTCACCAACGGTGATCTGGCGTTTCATCAGCAGCATGGCCAGCCTGTGATGGCGTGGTCACCCTTGGGTGGCGGGTTGCTGATGGCTGGAAACCCTCCGGTCGGGGTTGTAGCGGACGAAGTCGCCGAGGAATTCGGCGTGGATCGCGCCGCCGTGGCGGTGGCGTTTCTTCTGGCCCACCCTGCAGGCATTCTTCCGGTCTTGGGCACCAACAATCTGGACCGGATCAAGCGCATCTCTGACGCGCTGAAAATCAATCTGGATCGCGAGAGCTGGTACCGCCTGTATGAGGCGGCACTGGGGCATGAGGTACCATGATGAATGCAATCTCAAAGGACATGACCCGCACATTCGTTCCCCACAGGGACGATACCCGAACCTTGCGCGACGCATTTGGTCGTTTTGCCACCGGTGTCACCGTTGTCACCTGCGACAGCACAGACGGGCCGGTCTGCATCACCGCCAACAGTTTCTCGTCCCTTTCGCTGGACCCACCACTTGTCATGTGGGCAGGCGATCGCAACTCGCGCCGGTTCCGTTATTTCCAAGAAGCACGGCATTTCAGTGTTCACGTCCTTTCAGCAGAACAGGCCGAGCTTTGCTTTGGATGCTCGAAAGACGCGTTCGCACTTCAGGACATCGACCACGAGCGCTGTGAAAACGGAACCCCGCTACTGCCCGATTGTCTGGCCCGTTTCGAATGTGAGCAACACGCTTATCACGACGCTGGCGACCACGTTATCGTTATTGGAAAGGTCCTGCGTGCCAGTATGGCGGAAGGAGACGCATTGACCTTCTACGCCGGAAAGCTCGGCCAATTCGCGCACCAGTAAGCGCGGAATAACTGTCGCGGTGGAAACCCGCGGCTGAAAAGGGAGGATCCGCATGGGCGGATTGACGTCGGTGCTTGCGCCGATCGCGTTTGTGAATGAAACCGTGCTGCGATTGGGCCGCGCGGTTGGAGTCGTTGCGATTGCGCTTATGGTGATCGCGATCCTGATCCAGGTGTTTTTCAGATACGTTCTGGGCAACGCGCTGCCCTGGCCGGATGAGGCTGCGCGGTTCTGTATGTTATGGATGACTGGCCTGATGGCCCCTACGGCATTTCGGCGTGGCGGGTTCGTCGCCATCGACATGGTGCCCCTGATGTTGCCGCGTGGGATCGGGCAAACCCTGAATATCCTGCTTCTTTTGGTTTCGCTGGCCGTACTGCTGGTCGCCGTCAATATCGGTTGGTCCGAGGTGACCGGGTTTGGCGGCAAATTCGCGACAGCGGCGCTGTATCTGCCAACGTCCTTTGGATTTGACGAGTGGTATCGCATCCCGCGCAGCTGGATGATGGCATCGCTGCTGGTTGGCGTCATCCTGCTGATCTCAGTCAATATCGAGCTGATCTTGCGCGCCGTCGTAACCCTGTTGGGCGGCGGACATCTGCTGCCAGAGATTGCCGATGCACCCGTGGGGGCCGAATAAATGTTGATATGGTTCCTACCCACATTTCTGGTGTTCCTGCTGATCGGCCTGCCGGTCTTTTTCGCTTTGCTGGCCGCGCCCGGCATTCTGCTATGGCTGAACGGTCAGACCAACGACATCACGCTGCTCTATCGCAATGTCTATAACGGCATGGACAGCTTTCCGCTGATGGCCATCCCCTTCTTCATGCTGGCCGGAGAGTTGATGAACCGCGGCGGCATCACAATCCGTCTGGTTGAGTTCAGCCAAGCCCTGATGGGCCATTTTCGGGGCGGTCTGGCGCATGTAAATGTGCTGAGTTCGATCCTGTTTGCCGGGCTGTCAGGCTCAGCCGTGGCCGATACGTCGGCGCTGGGTTCAATGCTGATCCCAGCGATGGAAAAACAGGGCTATACCCGCAAGTTCGCCGCCGCGATCACGGCGGCCAGTTCGGTGATCGGCCCGATCATCCCGCCCTCGGGTATTATGATCATCTATGCCTATGTCATGGGTGAAAGCGTTGCCGCTCTGTTTCTGGCCGGCATCGTGCCCGGCGTGATGGTCGGCGTCGGCCTGATGCTGATGATCAAGGTTATGGCTGACAAGTACGACTTTCCCGTCGCCAGCCGGAAATACACGTGGGGCGAGCGCCGACAGGCCAGCCTTAAAGCGTTCTTCCCCCTGCTGACGCCTGTCATCATTCTGGGCGGTATTCTGGGTGGTATCTTCACCCCAACCGAGGCCGCGGCGGTCGCCGTCGGCTATGCGTTCCTCATCGGCTTTTTTGTCCTGCGCACGCTGACGCTGAAAGAGGTGCCTGAAATTCTCAGCAATGCGGGTCTGACCTCGGCCGTCGTTTTGTTGCTGGTCGGCGCGGCGATGGCCTTCAAAACCGTGGTCAGCCTCAGCCATGCGCCTGAACAACTGGCCGAGTTGATCCTCAGCCTTTCGGAAAACCCACTGATCCTTCTGTTCCTGATCAACCTGTTGCTGTTTGTCGTCGGCATGTTCCTGGACGCAGGTCCCGCGATCATCATCCTTGGCCCGATCCTGGCCCCGATCTTTACCAGCCTTGGCGTCGATCCGATCCACTTTGCCATCATCATGAGCGTCAACCTGACCGTGGGCCTTGCGACACCGCCTATGGGGTTGGTCCTGTTTGTGGCCGCCGCCGTGTCGCGCGAAAAAGTTGAAACCATCGCCAAGGCAATCCTGCCATTCCTGGCCGTCGAAATCATAGTGATCTTTCTGATCACCTATATCCCCGCACTATCCATGACGATCCCACGCATAACGGGATTTGCAAACTGACTGAGTATCACAGGGAGGAAACGCATGCTCGGAAGATTTATCAAAACAGCAGCCTTAGCGACATCGCTGGTTGCCGCAACCGCCATCGCGGCAACTGCAGCTGACTACACGCTGCGCGCGACTGCAAACTCTAATGAAAACGATGAAGATTATGACGGCCTGATCGTCTTCAAGAACTATGTCGAAGCGGCCTCAAACGGCGCGATCGAGGTGGAGCTGTTCATTGGTACGCAACTCTGTTCGAATGGCGCCGAATGCCTGCAGGGTGTGGCTGATGGCACAATCGACATCTACATCTCCACCTCTGGTGGCGCGTCGGGCATCTTCCCATATGTGCAGGTTCTCGACCTGCCCTACCTGATGGCGGATGACCGCGTGGCCGAGCGTGTACTATCTGGTGATTTCACCCGCACAATGCGCGAGATGGCGCTGGAGGATTCCGGCGGTGCGATCCGCCTGATGACCATCGGCAATACCGGTGGCTGGCGGAACTTCGCGAACACGCAACGCCGGATCGCAGAACCTGCCGACATGGAAGGCCTGAAAATCCGCACCGTGGTCGCCGACCTGCCTCAGGAACTGGTCAAGGCTCTGGGCGCGTCGCCCACCCCGATCCCGTGGCCGGAACTGTTCACCAGTTTCCAGACTGGCGTTGTTGAGGGATCCAAGAACGGCATCACCGACATCATGGGCATGAAGTTCCCGGATGCGGGCCTGCAATACGTCACGCTGGACGGCCACGCCTACATGGGTGCACTGTGGTGGATGAATAATGCCAAGTTCCAGGAGATGCCCGAAGAACTGCGCCGTGTTTTGGTGGATGGGTTCTATGCCCTGCAGCAAGCGACCTTTGCATCGCCCAAGCGCAAGTCGATCCAGGCCTATGAAGATTTCGTCGCAGGTGGTGGTGATCTGTACGTTCCAACTCCCGAACAGAAAGCCGCGTTCAAAGACGCAGCAACACCGGTTTACGAGTGGTTCCAGTCCAACGTGGCCCGTGGGGATGAGATCTTTGCCGCGCTGACCGAGGCCGTGTCCATCGCCGAAGGCGAGATCAATGCGTCGCGTGATGCAGACCTGAATTAAGCAACACCGGGTCGGGCCTTATGGCCCGGCCTTTTACCGAAACGGGTACATCCACCCTTTGTAGTCGTTGACCAGAACATGCGCCCTTTCAATCTGCTCCGGCGACATTTTCTTGACCACTTCCTCAAGGCTGATCGCCGCATCGGGATCGCCGCCAATAGCGCTGAGTGTGTACCACATATACGCTCGCACCAGATCGGGCGCAGGCATGCCAAGGCCCAACTCATAGTACCAGCCAACGCCGGACTGCGCCCCCGGATGCCCTTTCATCGAGGCGCGCAAATACCATTCAAACGCCCTTTCATAGTCTTGCTCGACGCCCAGCCCAAGGCCGTACATCACGCCAATCAGTTCCTCTGCCTCGGCATTGCCCGATCGGGCAGCGGGCATCAGTTCCTCGCGCGCGGCCTCGAACGCGCCGGCCTCCATCATGTCACGGGCCTGCTCCAGTTCGGCCAGCGCCGGGGTCGCAAGACAGCAAAGGGCAAATACAAACTTGCGCATGGGGCTGTTTTCCTTTTCGTCGGTGCGGCGGCGGCGCAGGACTTACCGCGCCCGCTGACGGATAATGACTTCATCGCCTTTGATATGGAACAGGCCACCATCGGTCATCAACTGTTTTACGATCCGATCCTGTCCGGCAATCAGAACATCACCTGCGCCCATTGCCATCACCCCGATTTCGGAACATCCGATGGATTGTCGCTGGGCATCGGCGAAGGCGGTCAGGGCTTGGGACCCGACCGCACTCCGGGCACCGGAGCCGACAAGATTCGAAAACGTATCCCCCGAAATTCTCCGGGCCTTTGGAATCTTGGGGCAAAGGACATTCACACCCTGTTCCACGATGGCCGCCTGAGTATTTCGGATGATTATGGCAATGGCTTCAACTCGCCTGCACAGGAATGGTTGCCCGAGGGGCTGAATTCACTGCTGGCCGCGCAGGCGCTTTTTCCGCTGACTTCGCAGTTCGAAATGGCGGGCAACGTGGCCGAGAACCAGGTCACAGGCGCTGTACATGACCGGATCGACAAAGGCTGGCCAATATTGGCCAAACGCGTCCGTACCGATCCTCGTTATGGCCCGGCCATCATGGCCGCGTATGATGATGTTGAAACGACCGAGGACATCTCGATCACACAGATCGCCAACGCGTTGGCCGCCTTCATGGCCATTGAATGGCGCAGCACTGACAGCCCGTTTGATCGATATTTAGCCGGGGACACCAATGCCCTGTCGCCGGAACAAATGAATGGGTTGGGTTTATTCTACGGCAAAGCCCGTTGCTCGGCCTGCCATTCTGGCCCGCTGATGTCCGATCAGGAGTTTCACGCTCTGGCCCTGCCGCCCTTTGGTCCCGGCCGCACCCGGCAGTGGGACCCTTATGTCAGGGACGTTGGACGTATGGGCGAAAGTGACCGGCTAGAGGATGCCTACCGCTTCCGCACTCCGATGCTGCGCAACGTGGCCCTGACCGCACCTTACGGCCACAACGGAGCCTTCCCGGATCTCGAAAGCATGATCCGCCATCATTTGGACCCTGTAGCAAGTTTCGCAAATTGGACACCCGAGACGGCAGCACTGCCCAACGTACCATGGCTACAAAAGGCAGATTTCCTTGTACGGCACGACCGATTTGAAATGCAGCGTGTACGCAGCAAAATCGACATTACCCCGCTGGAATTGTCTGAGGATGAGATCAACAGCCTCGTCGAATTTCTGCATGCCCTTACCGGTACCAGCGTGGACACACCGCCATTTGGCGTGCCCGTTGGCTTCACACCCTAGGATAAACCCCCGCTTTGAAACGGGGGCTCCAAATTTACTCAGCGGCTTCTTCGTATGCGTCCATTGGGGGGCATGTGCAGATTAGGTTTCTGTCGCCATATGCGTTGTCG
>NZ_JBXWPD010000011.1:0-192924 GCF_059611225.1 Ruegeria sp. CDSA246
AATCAAACCAACCAGATGAGCCACATCCTCTCTTAGATCAGAGCGCCATCTGTCCCAAAATCCCTGACGACGGACAGAAAGGGTGGTCTGTGAACACGGCGCAAAGTTCGCGATCCCCAAGGACCCGGCGGATATCATCGATACCGCGGGCGTTGCCGCAGAGAACGCGGTGTGCGCCGAGGTGGTACAAGTCGCCCGGCCGCGTGACGGCTCGTGCGTCGGGATCAGGAAGGCCCAACAGCTTGTCGAGTGGATCCCCTTCCTCGGCATCGACATCGTCCAGTACAAGGAGCCGATCGATCTCTGGAACCTCGAAGCCGGTCACCGTCAGGTCCGGTTCGAATTCAAGCAGAAACTCCAACTCGAGTTTCAGGGCAGGCTCGTCCCACTCACCGCGCTCCTGTATCCGGTTCAGCGCGACCCGGAGAAGGCGGATTTCTTCTACAGACAGGTCGTTCTCCACAACGCATGGGATCTCGTCGAGTCCAAGAGATCTCGCCGCCTCGACACGGATGTGTCCATCGATGATCTCCCCTTCCTTGCTGACCAACGGCAGGCTTCGGAAGCCCGAGGACTGTATTGATCGAACAACCCTTGCGATCTGGTGCGTGCTGGGTTTTTTGACAGGGTGTTTCGCGATGGAAAGAGAAGAGAGCTTTCTCTTCTCCACCTTGAACTCTGGCAGCAGGTCATTGCGTAGTTTTTTGGGTGCGGTCGCCGGAGGTTCGTTGTCTTTGCCGCCGGTATGATCAGCAGTTTTCGTCGCTTGGTCTAAGGGTTCTTTGTCGATCCCCTTGGTCGCAGACTTGTATGTGATGGTAATGCCCATTTTCGCACCACCTTTCCATCTTTGAAGCGGGAGGTGCGGGGAGTTAATACCACAACAACCGGCGTTTCTCTTTTGCAAGCGGCCTCGTCTCCGAGGTGCTTGCGCGAATGGTTGTGGCAAGCGTCAGATATACACCAGATGTTGTAGGTGTCAACACAAAGTTCTACCAATGGTTGACAAACGCGGTCTAGGGTTACAGGAATTGATCCAGTCGCGGCCGCTGATAATTGCCGCGGGTCAGCTTCGCATATTGGTCGCGACGGCGGTTTTAGGGGCGACCGGCGAACCCAAGTAGCTCAACCAAGTGACGCTAGAAAGCTCTTCACCTGCCGACAACGCGGGCGATTTCCAATCCCTGATTTCTCGCAAAACCGTCCCTGCTCAGCGGATAGAATTCCCTGTTCCGGGGCTTAGGGAATTTCCGACCAACACACTGAAAACTAGACGAAAAAGAAGGGGCAAATTCGCCTTTTGGGCCAAAATCGGCAAATTTCCCTGTAAATATCCCTGTTAGCAGGGAAACTAGCACAGACTGGATAGCTCAAGACTGGCAGCACAGCCACTTTCCATGAAAAATTCAATAAAATCAGTGAATCGGTTTAAAATCGATGCTGGCACGATTGCCCGGCTGTCGCGTGATTGCCAAACAGCTAACGTGAACCAAAGCCCCTTTGGGCAAACGAAAAAACAATCAAACCGGCTCTCGATCTCGTTTCTGTCCGAGCGAAGCAAGACTCACGTCCCTCCACACTTGCATTGGGGATCCGTGCTCCAGTGCCCGGGGAAGGAGAAAAGAAAATTTTCATCGAGCCTACAACGCCCTCAACGCTGGGAGCCATCCACGCCATTTCACGAGAGATTGTTCGAAGCCAATTCGAATTGTTACTCAGCAACTTCTCTGATCCAGCCTTCGTTGCTGAAGCACAAATCTCGCACCTGCGCGCCGAGCTCGAACACTTTCAAATCGAGGTACGGGGCAGAGACTTATCGCGCCCTGTTCGGATCGCAAGGGAAGTTGCAGCAAAGATTGGAGGGCAGGCTGTGCATCCTATGGATGCCGGGGCAGCAAGGCAATTTGCGACAACCCTTAGCCGGCGAAAAAAGAAAGATGTGTCCGCAATTGAATAATCTGAGTGACGCTAATTTAGTGTGGCATTGAGCCGTTAGAGACATATTCAGTTAAAACTGCTCGACTGCCACTCTGCCAGATCCCGGTTAGCCACCAGGCAAAGGCTTCAGAAAACTTTGTGCCGCGGCCAAATTCACCGCCATATTGGCTTTGTTCGAGCCAAAGCTGTGGGTCGGCTTTGGACGCCTGTGCGGTTTTATGTAGTTTCTCCCATTGGGGGTCATTCGGGGCGATTTCGGAGCCATCTTCACGAACACCTACGCACATCCGGCACCAGAATGCTTCGGCCAACGCGAGCCCATTTACCGAAGAGCCAGACGCAGTTGCTGCGCGCAGCGACGGTAGTAGGAACCCGGGATGTCGCGCCGACCCGTCAAATGCGACCCGACGTGTTGTATCGTGAATAGCAGTGTTGGCAAATCGCCTCTTAACCAACCCGAGGTACTCTTTTGCTGTCGTCCCGGGAACAGCTTCGACATGAGGCAAAATCTCTTCTGTCTGAACTTTTCCGAAAAACGCTACGATGTCCGGGTCCTGCATGCAGTCTGAAATCGTGGGCACATTCAGAATCTCCCCGACATTTGCGAGCAGTTGGTGGCCGCCGTTCAATATGCGCAGTTTCATCGCTTCATAGCTGTGGACGTCCTGCGTCAGTGTTACTCCAACTTGCTCAAGGGGCGGTCGTTCAGCGCAGAAATTGTCCTCAATCACCCATTGGCGAAAGTTCTCATGCGTGACCGGTGCGCGGTCGTCGACGCCCAGTGCCCGGCATTGCGCTACGACCTCCTCGGTCGTTGCGGGAACAATGCAGTCCACCATCGAGTTCGGAAACGCTCCATTCTGATCGATCCAATCGGCCAGATCCGGGTCGGAAAGACGCGCCAAACCAACAACGCAGGTTCGCAGAATTCCACCGTTGCCCTGAAGATTATCGCAGCTGAGCGCAGTAAAGGGTTTCAAGCCATTTGCACGCCGTTGTCTGAGCGCCGCGACAATAGCGCCGAAAGCCGTACGCGGCTGGTTCGGGTTTTCGGCATCGTGCCGAATGTCTGCGTGATCCGTATCGAACGCATCAGTGTTGGCGTCCGGGAAATACCCACCTTCAGTTACAGTCAGCGACACAATTCGTATGGCAGGGTCCGCCATCGTCCGGATAAGCGCAGCATTGTTGTCTTCGATTGGAAGGTAGTCGATCATCGGACCAATCACTTCGGCGGACATTCCTTTTGGGTCCAGTTCGATCAGCGTTGTCAGGCAGTCCTGGGCCAACAGTCGCTCTCGCATGTTTGTGTCATAGCTTCGGACACCTGCCCCGATGATTGCCCAGTCATGGGCCTGGCCCCGCTGCATCAACTGGTGAATATACCAGGCCTGATGTGCGCGATGAAAGTTACCAAGTCCGATATGGACAATGCCCGGTGTCAGGTCAGAGCGCGCATAGGCCGGAGTCCTGACAATCTCTGGCAGGTCTGAAAGACTGTCACGCCGTAGCCGTACCGAAGGTTTTGCATTCGCCACAGGGTCCATCAGCTCATCCAATTTCCGCCATCGACATTGTAGGTTTGTCCGACGATGTACTTTGCGTCTTCAGAAGCCAGAAATACCGCCATCCCGGTCAGATCTTCGGCCCGACCCATTCGGCCATAAGGAACGGCTGCAGCCACTTCGCGTTTCTTCTGGCCCAGTGGTTTGCCTTCGTGCTTTGCAAAAAACGCATCAACACCATCCCAGTGCTCGCCATCGACGACACCAGGTGCAATGGCGTTTACGTTGATCCCATGAGAGATCAGGTTCAGCCCGGCCGATTGGGTCAAGGATATGATCGCGGCTTTGCTGGCACAGTACACGGCGACCAACGGCTCGCCCCTACGCCCTGCCTGCGATGCCATGTTGATGATCCGACCTTTGGTCCCTTGATCAATCATGTGGCGCGCAACGGCCTGCATCGTAAACAGCGCGCCAGAAACGTTGATATCAAAAACGCGATTGTAGTCAGCACGCTCAATTTCAACGATTGGAGCCGCGGAGAAGATGGCCGCGTTGTTGATCAGAATGTCGATTGGGCCAAAATGTTCAGCCGTTCGTGCAACGGCGGCTTCTATGCTTTGTTGGCTGGTCACATCCATCTCGACGGCCAACGCGGCTGCGCCGATCTCAGTTGCAGCGCTCTGTGCGCGCTGCATGTCTATATCGGCGATGGCGACGCGTGCGCCCTCAGCCACATAAGCCTTGGCAAACGCCAGTCCAATGCCTCTCGCTGCCCCGGTGATCAGGGCGGTTTTGCCTGCCAGGCGCGTCATTCGATCCGCAAGCCTTTCGCGTCAAACCGGTGGATGACATCCGGTCGTGGTGTCAGATGGATTCGGTCACCGTGGCGAAAGTTAACCTCGCCATCTGCACGGACGGTGATGGTCTCGGCCAACCCTGTTTCGTGGACGTGGAAGAAAGTGTCCGAACCAAGGTGCTCAGAAACGCTTACGACGCCGGACCAGTCTCCTTCAGATTCAGACACCGCAATGTGTTCAGGGCGAATTCCGATGGTTTGGGCACCGAGCTTTTCCGCCTCTGGGCCTTCGATGAAGTTCATCTTGGGCGAACCGATGAAGCCTGCAACAAACAGGTTGCGCGGCGTACGGTACAGCTCCAACGGGCTGCCAACCTGTTCGATCACACCTGCCTGAAGCACAACGATCTTGTCGGCCATAGTCATGGCCTCGACCTGGTCGTGGGTGACGTAGATCATCGTAGTCGCCAGACGCTCGTGCAGTTCGCTGATTTCCAGCCGCATGCCAACGCGCAAGGCGGCGTCCAGGTTCGACAGCGGTTCATCAAATAGGAACGCAGCCGGTTCGCGTACAATGGCCCGACCGATGGCCACCCTTTGACGTTGCCCGCCAGACAATTGGCCGGGACGACGATCCAGGTAGTCGGTCAGGTTCAGAACGCTCGCCGCACCTTCAACCCGCTTGTCGATCTCAGCCTGATCCAGTTTCGCCATGCGCAGCGGAAATGCGATGTTCTTGCGAACGGTCATGTGCGGATACAAGGCGTAGGATTGGAACACCATCGCCAGCCCGCGTTTGGCAGGCGGCACGTCTGTTGCGTCGGCGCCGTCAATGTCGATGGAGCCAGAAGTCATGTCTTCCAGTCCCGCAATCAGGCGCAGCAAAGTGGACTTGCCGCAACCCGAGGGGCCGACAAATACGGTGAACTCGCCATCTTCGATGGTCAGATCCAGCGGGGGAATGACCTCTACGTCGCCGAAGCTTTTGGTCACGGACTTGAGTTGTATACGTCCCATACGAAGTCTTCCTTATTTCACAGCGCCGAAAGTCAGGCCGCGGACAAGTTGTTTCTGGCTGAACCAGCCAAGGATCAGGATGGGTGCAATCGCCATGGTCGAGGCCGCGCTAAGCTTGGCAAAGAACAGGCCTTCGGGGCTGGAATAGCTGGCGATGAATGCAGTGAGTGGGGCCGCGTCGACGGCCGTCAGGTTTAGGGTCCAGAACGCCTCGTTCCAGGCTAAGATAAAGTTCAACAGAACGGTCGATGCGATGCCGGGGATGGCCATGGGTGTCAGGATATAAAGGATTTCCTCTTTCAGCGTCGCACCGTCCATCCTTGCCGCTTCAAGGATTTCCCCCGGAATTTCGCGGAAGTAGGTGTAGAGCATCCAGACGATGATCGGCAGGTTGATCAGCATCAGCACCACGACCAGCCCGCCGCGACTGTCCAGCAAACCCAGCTGAATGAACAGCAAGTAAATCGGGTACAGAACACCAACTGCGGGCAACATCTTTGTGGACAGCATCCACAACAGAATGTCCTTGGTGCGTCTGGACGGAACAAACGCCATCGCCCAGGCTGCGGGTATCGCGACGATTACACCCAAAAGTGTTGATCCGCCTGCGATGATGACTGAATTCCACAGGAATCGCATATAGTCAGAGCGTTCCTGCACGATGGCGTAATTTTCGAGCGTCCAGTCGAAGTTGAGGAAGATCGGTGGGCTTGCAATCGCCTGTGCCTCGGTCTTGAAGCTGGTCAGGATCGTCCAGAGGATCGGGAAAAAGATCAGCAGACCTACGGCCCAGGCAAGGGCGGTGTTTAGTGTTTTGCGTTGTGTCGTGACGGTGCGGGCCATGGTTTGTCTCCTCACGCGTCCAGGTTTTTGCCAACGATGCGCATCAGGAAGATGGCAACGATATTGGCAAGGATGATTGCATAGACACCACCGGCTGATCCGAGGCCAACGTTCTGGCTTTCCAACACGCGCTGGAAGATCATGTAGGTCAGTGTACGGGTGCCGAAGGCGCCGCCGGTGGTCACGAAAATCTCGGCGAAGATCGACAGTAGAAAAATCGTCTGAATCAGGATCACAATCGTAATGGCGCGACCAAGATGCGGCAGAATGATGTGATAGAAGCGTTTTAGCACCGGCGCGCCGTCCATCTCGGCCGCTTCCAGCTGTTCACTGTCCAGAGACTGGATAGCCGTCAGCAGGATCAGCGTCGCAAAGGGAAGCCACTGCCAGGAAACGATCATAACGATCGAGGTCATCGAAGCCTCGGACAGCCACGAAATCGGCTCGGCCCCGAAAAAGCGCCATAGATGGGCCAGCAAACCGTTCACCGGGTCCATGAACATGTTCTTCCAGACCAGCGCTGATACGGTCGGCATGACAAAGAATGGCGCGATCACAAGGATGCGGACAACGCCCTGCCCCCACATGGGCTGATCCAGCAGCATGGCCAGCAGAATGCCCAGAATGACCGTAATCACCAGCACGCCGCCAACGATTACTAATGTTGCTTGGACCGCGGGCCAGAAGGAACTGGAGGATACGAAACGAACGTAGTTGTCGAACCCGACCCAACCCAGATCGCCTCCACGCAGCGGAAGGTACTTCTTGAAAGAAAAATACAGCGTCATCGTCAGAGGCACGAGCATCCAGCCAAGCAGCAGGACCACTGCGGGTGCCATCATCAGGCGGGCAACTGATCGAGAATGTTGAGTAGCCATAACGCAAACCCTCTCTGTTCAGGCGTAACTCAGCCTGCGAGAAAAACGCGAATTGTGGAAGGGTTGAACGGGGGGGCAGACCTCTGCCCACCCGTTGGGAGGATGCCTCAGTAACCGGCGGCTTCCATTTCTTCAGCTGTGAAAGCCTGCGCTTTGGCAAGTGCCTCCTCAACCGTTTGCTGTCCGGCATATACCGCCGAGAACTCCTGGCTCACCTGTGTGGCGATGCCTGCGAATTCCGGGATTGCGGCGAACTGGATGCCAACGTACGGGACGGGTTTCACCGTCGGGCTGTTCGGATCAGCTGACAGGATTGAGTCCAGTGTCATCTTGGCGAACGGAACCTTTTGGTATTCCGGATTCTCGTACAGAGACGTACGTGCACCCGGGGGAACGTTTGCCCATCCTTCGCTTTCGGCCACTAGCTCAATGTAGTCCTTTGAGGTCGCCCATTCGATGAATTGCTTGGCAGCATCTTCTTGCTGTGTGCCAGCAGGAATAGCCAGTGCCCACGCCCAAAGCCAGTTGGACCGCTTGCCCAATCCTGTGTCAGGTGCCAGCGCAAATCCTACGTGATCCGCGACCGTAGAGTCGTCAGGGTTGGTTACGAAAGACGCCGCAACTGTCGCGTCGATCCACATGCCGCATTTGCCCTGCTGGAACAGCGACAGGTTTTCGTTAAACCCATTGGTGGCATAGCCGGCAGGACCGGATTCGTTCATCATTTCAACGTAGAAATTCAGTGTATCTGCCCACTCGGGCTGATCGAACTGAGGCTTCCATTCTTCGTCGAACCAGCGGGCACCGAATGAATTGGACATCGCAGTGATAAAGGCTCCACCTTCACCCCAACCGGCTTTGCCGCGAAGGCAGATGCCGTTGATCTCGGCGTCGCGGTCGGTCATCGCGGCGGCGGCCTCTTTGATGAACTGCCAGGACGGCGCCTCAGGCATTTCCATGCCCGCCTTTTCCATGAGGTCAGTGCGGTACATGATCATCGAGCTTTCACCATAGAACGGCGCCGCGAAAAGCGTTCCGTCATGGCTCAAGCCACCTGCCATCGCGGGCAGAATGTCACCAACGTCATATTCTTCGGACAGGCCATCCAGCGGTACCAGCCAGCCATTCGCGCCCCAGATCGGCGTCTCATACATGCCGATTGTCATGATGTCGAACGTACCGCCCTTGGTCGTGATGTCGGTAGTTACGCGCTGACGCAGCACGTTTTCTTCCAACGTCACCCATTCGACGTCAATGCCGGTCGCCTCGGTGAATTTATCGGTATAGCCCTGCATCCGGATCATGTCGCCGTTGTTCACGGTCGCTATTGTTAAGGTGTCCGCATGAGCTGCTGCCGTCGCGACGAGTGTCATTGCAGTCGCCGCACGAAGTGCGTTTCTCAAATACATCCCTGTCCTCCCTGAGCTTGGATGTCGTACAGAGAACGTAATGCAAAAATTGTCGCGGCGTCAATGAAAACTTTACGCGCGTTAAATTTTAGGATTACGCGGAATCCCTCAAAACCAGCCTTGCAGGGAACAATGTTTCTGACCGCGTTTCAAATTTCCCTCCACTTTCAATGAGTTCGAACAGAGTTTCAACGCTACGCCCGGCAACGTTGTCATAGTCATGCGCAGCCGTGGTCAGAGAGGGGCACGTAAATTTTGCGAAGGGATGATCGTCATTTGAAGCCAGACGCAGCGCGCAATCGTCCCGTCGACCGACCCGAATCCCTTGTTCGTAACAGGCCGCCAGAAAGCCGATTGCCAGCCGGTCATTGCTGCACAGGACCGAGTTTGTTCGCAGCTCATTTTCCGCCAGAACTTTCAGCGCACCCTTGTGACCGATCTCTTCAAACGCCCAGCCCTTACCGTCGACTTTGATGATATGCGGCTCGAACCCGAGACGCTCCATGACTTCAATATAGGCTTTTCGGCGTTTATTGGCGTTCGGGTTTGCAGGTGTTCGCATTTCGAAGAATGACGGGGGCTCGCCCGTCCGGATCATGTATTCCACGGTTTGCGACACAAAGCTGAAATTGTCCGACCCGATAAACGCGGCACCCAGACCTTCTAGGTTACTGTCGAACAATACAGTCGGCACATTCGCGCAGAACCTTTCGATCACTGATTGATCTGAGGTCCGTCCCAATGGCGCCAACAAAACCCCGGCAGGCTTCATGGATTGCAGCCCGTCCAGAATGTCGTTTTCCAGTTTTTGCTCACCATGAGAGCTGAAAAGGGACGGACGATACCCCGCCGCGATACAGCTTTGTTCCAAATAGCGCGCGATTTCGGCAAAGAACGGATCAGCCAGATAGGGCACGACGATGCCGATATTCTTGGTCAGCTTCCGGTTCTGGTTCACCGCATAAATATTGGGGCGATAGTCGAACCGCTCCAACGCCTCTTCGATACGGGCCCGTGTTGTCGGGCGAACGCTGTCGGGATCGTGAAAGTACTTGGATACCGTAGGCCGCGAGATGCCACTGAGGGCTGCGAACTCTTCCATATTTTTTATTTTGGTCATGTCAGTCTGCCTGCGGATCTGAGCCGCCTTGATCTTATCATATTTTTACATATTCTTTGCGCGCGCTAAAAAATCAATAGCCATGCAAGGTCCCGGCGTTTCTGCGGGCAAGGGGATTTAATGTTTCTCGGGATTGATATCGGAACGTCTGCGGTCAAACTTGTCTGTGCAGATACCGATCGAATTCTTGCAACGTCTTCAGTAGACATAAAGACTTCCTCGCCGCAGCCTGGTTGGTCAGAGCAGCACCCGGATATTTGGTGGCAGGCGACGCGCGATGCATTGAGCCAACTTGCAAAACAAGTCCCGCTGTCGGATGTGCAAGGCATCGGGTTGTCCGGTCAGATGCATGGGGCCGTTTTGCTGGATCGCAATCTGCGCCCGATCCGCCCGGCGATCCTGTGGAATGACAGTAGAGCGATACGTGAATGCGATGAACTGCGCGCAGCCCAGCCGCAGATTGGTCACATCGCTGGCGTCCTCCCTTTGCCGGGTTTCACGGCACCCAAGATCGCCTGGTTGAAACAACATGAGCCGGCACACTATGCCCAGCTTGCTCATATCCTGCTGCCCAAGGATTACATCGGGTTATGCCTGCATGGTGAGTTGGCAACCGACACCTCCGATGCAGCCGGTACAATGTGGCTCGATCAGGCATCGCGAAAATGGCACGTCGGAATTGCCGAAGCCACTGATGTAGCGCCCGATTGGCTGCCGCAGGTTTTCGACGGCCACGTCGTCGTCGGAACCGTGACGGCGCACGCCGCAGCTGAAACCGGGTTGAAACCCGGCGTGCCCGTCGTTGCGGGAGGCGGAGACGCGGCAACCGGGGCGATATCTCTGGGCGCGACCGAACCGGGACGTGGCTTTATTTCCCTCGGGACGTCCGGCCAGCTGTTCGTGGCGGACCGTCGGTACAAGCCTAATCCTGAACGCTATGTGCATGCGTTCGCACACACTTTGCCCGACCGTTGGTATCAAATGGCGGCGATGTTGAACGGCGCAAGGCCAATTTCTTGGATTGGCGGCCAACTGGGGCTGTCCGCTGCCGAAGTTGTTGCGCTTGCTGAAACGGTCAGCGGTGATCGCGGGCCGATTTTCCTGCCGTATTTGACAGGTGAACGCAGTCCCCTCGGGGATCCGCATATTCGCGCCTGTTTCTTTGGTCTTGAGGATTCGACAACGCGCGCGGACCTCTGTCGTTCCGTGGTCGAGGCAATTGCCTTTTGCTTTGCTGACGCCGCCCAGAGCTTCGGAGACACGATAGACAATCTCCCGGAACTGGCAGCAATTGGAGGAGGCAGTCAATCGGATCTCCTGCTGGGCCTGATCGCTACAGTGACGGGCAAGCCCATTTTGCGTTCGGAAGGCGCGAGTTCCGGTCCGGCCTATGGCGCTGCCCGTCTGGCAGCCTGTGGCAATGGTGCTTTGGGCAAAGCCGATCTAGCGCTTCAGCCACCAACAACGGATCGGTTCGAGCCCGCTGACATGGCCGCGCTCTTCCAGCGGTTGAGGCGATTTCGCAGGCTCTATTCTGCAGTGAACACTATCTATTAGGCGCAGGACCCATTGATTTCCATTGGGCTTCGTGTGTCCCGGTTCGAACACCGAGCGGTGAACATGTCTGATCTTTTCTCTCTAACGGATGCGCAGATGGTGCGTCTTGTGCCCCTCTTCCCTAAGTCCCAAGGTACGTCGCACGTCGATAACCCGCCTGTGCTGATTGGATTCCCGGACCGGACAGGCGTGACACTGGAACGGGCGATGCTGCTACTCGGAGGGATGCCTTGCGCTATTCGGACGCTGCTAGCCGCTGTGCATCTCTAGCGAGCAAAGGTGGAATTGAGCATTTTGCCGTCGGGTCTAAGCCGGGGACACGCGTAGCCGCAGGTTGCTGGCGTCTGAAGAGACCAACGTTGACCCCGTAGAGTTCGGCAACCTGTCTCATACTGTTGTTATGCCAAAGTTGAAAATACCAAGAAATGTTCTGTGGTTGATGAGTACCCTCTCGATTACTTTCACGCCTATCATATCTGATTTTTTTCGCGACTTCATAAACCTCTGAACACTCAGGGTTTGCGGTCGCATTCATTGTTTGTCGATCCATGCGATCTCGTTGATTTACTGAGAGATTTTCAAACCATTCGAACAGCCGCATCACGGCTCAACATCAGCGAGAACGCCGTACCGACCATAATTTCAAAAAGGGAGAAATGCGCCTGCCACCGAGGGTGGCGAAATGCCGCTTTACCGCAGGGTCCAAACTCTCGCTATGCAGCGCAATTTCCTCGCCTGAACTTCTGGTTTATTCCGCCAGAGCTTGGCATGCGCACCAAACTGGCGAATTTGAGCGACACAAAACTAACGATGTGCAGTGATAGACACCAACTGTGCACCTTTGAGCCTAACGGTACGAGTTTTCCACACACATGTTTTCGGAAAGGAGTAAGCGCATGCTTGATACATACAACATTCGCACCGCTGATATGCCAGGCGAGATGCAGATCTTGCTCGATCAATATCCACGCGACAGCTGGGAAGCACACCCTGGCTTCACCGAGAAAACCCGCCACTGGCTGGGTGCCCATCTGATGTTTCGGCGCCTTGCCCGGCTGGTTCGCTCCGATGCAGAAAGCTATCTTGAAAAGGACCTTTCCCCCGAAGAGTATGCCGCGCGCCTGTCCTATTACGGAGACGCGCTTGTTGGAAACTTGCACGGCCATCACGGTTGGGAAGATCATAGCTACTTCCCCGAGCTTTCTGCTGCGGATGCCCGTTTTGACGCCGGGCTAGAGGTTTTGGAAAAAGACCATGCCGATCTCGATCTGGTTCTTGACCAATACACAAGGACGGCCAATCGTGTGATCAAGCTCATTCAATTGGATGAGGCTCAGGCCCGATCCGAAGTCGGATCTCTGCGCGACACCTCAGAGGCCATCGAGGCCTTTCTGAAACGGCACCTGAGCGATGAGGAAGACCTTGCCGTCCCAATCATCCTTCACCACCGGCTAAGAGGTTAAAGCCAAGCATGACCGATCAATCCAAACAGGAAGATCAGGCCAATGCCGCAGAGCGCCGCGCACAAGGAGAGTTCGTGCGCGGCGTCAGTGGCTTCCGACATGCTATCGGCGATCCAGAGTTCCCGGCTGAACCAGGGCGCTATCACCTGTTTGTTGCGCTGAATTGCCCATGGTGTCATCGGGTGACGCTGGCGCGCAATGTGTTGGGTTTGCAGGACAGCATTTCGATGGATGTGGCCTTTCCCAATCGCACCACAGAAGACGACCCAGAGGGTCCGAACAACTGGCAGTTCGCCCCCGAGCTTGTTGCTTCAGCAACTGGGGCAACGTTGCCTGAATGCACCTTGGAAACCGCAACGGGACAAGGTTTCAGGTTGGTTCGCGAAATTTACCGGGCTGAAGGCTCAGAAGAACGTTCAGTCCCAATCCTGTATGACAAAATAGCCGGCCGTATCGTGAACAATGAAAGCGCCGAGATCATTCGAATGCTGAATGGCAATGCAGCGCTGCTGGGCAGCTACTGCAATGAAGCCAACCGGCCCAACCTCTACCCGGATGATCCTGCGATCCGGGCTGAAATTGACGAACTGAACGTGCAAATCTACGTCGCCATCAACAACGGGGCATACAAGGCCGGGTTCTCGTCTGATCAAAACGTCTATGCCGCCAGATTCGTGACTTACTTCAAAACATTGGCGCAGTTGGAAGACCGCTTGGCCAGCGATGGCAGACCTTTTCTGACCGGGGACCGATTTACAGAAGCCGATCTGCGTCTTTTCCCGACGCTCTACCGCCACGACCCGGTTTACTACCTGCGCATGAAGCTGAATGGTGCCAAGATCCTTGACTACCCGTATCTCTGGCGCTGGCTTTGTCGCGTCCATGACCTGCCCGGGGTGGCGAACAGCAGTTCATTGGATCACTGTCGGCAAGGGTATTTCGGCCGAAGCTGGAACGGTGTCATTCCCGCAGGCCCATTCGTGCCGATGACGTACCCAAAAGCTTATGGGCATCCTGAACTGGCGGTTCAGCACGGGACTTCGTCGGTCATTCCCAAGACAAATGTTTAAAGCGCCGAAGCAGCGAACTTGGTATAAACTGGCACGAATTTTTCCAACCAAGAGAGGGATATTGCCATGGGAATTCGGCAGACTGAGGGACGCAAACGGCTTTATGACAGTGTTCTCGACACCGTAGGTGACACGCCTTGCATACGCATCAACAAGATCGCGCCGTCACATGTCACGGTCTACGTGAAATTCGAGGCTTTCAATCCTGCCTCTTCGGTCAAAGATCGTTTGGCGTTGAACATTATCGAGGCGGCGGAACGTGACGGGCGGCTGAAACCCGGCCAGACCGTGGTCGAGGCAACATCAGGCAACACTGGGATCGGCCTTGCGATGGTGTGTGCTGCCAAAGGGTATCCTCTGGTCCTGACCATGGCCGACAGCTTCTCGGTCGAGCGTCGCAAACTGATGCGCTTTCTGGGGGCAAAGGTCGTGCTGACGCCGCGCGCGCAAAAGGGCTTTGGCATGTATGTCAAAGCCAAGGAACTGGCCGAACAGAATGGATGGTTTCTGGCCAGCCAGTTCGAGACGTCGGCAAATGCCGACATCCACGAGAACACCACTGCCCGAGAAATCATGGCAGATTTCGAAGGTGAGCGGCTGGATTACTGGGTCACCGGCTATGGCACCGGCGGGACCGTTTCCGGTGTCGCACGCGTTCTTCGGGCAGAGCGCCCCGGCACGAAAATCATCCTGACAGAACCCGCCAACGCGGCGATTGTGTCATCGGGTTATACAAACACCCGCAACGAGGGTCACCAACCCACGGAAAGCCATCCGAATTTTGAGCCACATCCGATTCAAGGCTGGACCCCAGACTTTATCCCATGGGTTCTGCAAGAGGCGATCGACAAGGATTACTATGATGAATTGATCCCTGTCCCTGGTGCCGAGGGGATTGAATGGTCCAGGAGGCTGGCGTCGGAAGAAGGGATTTTCACGGGAATATCTGGTGGCTCGACGTTTGCTGTTGCTATGAAGGTGGCCGAGCAAGCGCCACAGGGATCCGTTCTGCTGGTGATGTTGCCAGACACGGGCGAGCGCTATCTTTCCACACCACTTTTCGACGGGATCGAAGAAGACATGACCGAAGACGAGCGCGTGATTTCGATGTCGACACCTTCGGCACAGATGGCCGCTGAATAGGCAAAGCACACTTCATCTGGACGCTTTTATGACTATGGCATTCGGGACGGTCTGCGCCCCGAATGCGTTTTTCGCAGCGCGCTCGCAACCTTCGGAACATGCAGGTCAGTCTGTTGTCGAATTCGCGCAAGACGTCGTCACCCGAATGAATTCTTATCGCTAAATCAATTGTATATGCCCGGGCGTTTCGCCGATTTTCGGGTTTGAAGCTTGACTCGGCGACCCTCCCTTCGTGCATGATGGAAGAATAAGCATCGTATTTTAGCTGCTTTTTCGAACGGTCTGAATTCTCAGGAGGCGGACGGTGGAAGCAATTGTTAACGGCATTAACTCTATTCTTTGGAACTACGTCCTGATCTACGGGTTGCTCGGCGTCGGCATATTTTTTACCATTCGTCTGGGCGCGCTGCAGTTTCTACATTTCGGCGAGATGATCCGTGTTCTGACCTCGTCCAAATCTACTGACAAACGCGGAATTACACCGTTTCAGGCACTGACCGTTAGTCTGGCGTCACGCGTTGGCACTGGGAATCTGGCCGGTGTCGCGGTGGCTTTAACCCTGGGTGGCCCTGGCGCAATCTTCTGGATGTGGATCGTGGCCCTGGTCGGTATGGCCACGGCTTATTCCGAAAGCACACTGGCGCAGCTTTACAAGGTCACGTCTTCAAACGGACGGTTCCGTGGCGGTCCTGCTTTTTATATGGCCAATGCCCTGAACGCGCCCTGGGCAGGAGTAATCTTTTCGATCTGCCTGATCGTCAGTTTCGGTTTGGTTTTTGTCGCCGTCCAATCCAACTCAATCGCCGAGGCGTTCCAAGGCGCGTTTGGGCTGAACAAATTGATTGCCGGTCTGGCGCTGGCGGCAGCGGCTGCTGTGGTCATCTTTGGCGGCATCCGAACCATTGCGCGATTTGCCGAAATCGTCGTCCCACTCATGGCCGGGCTGTACCTGTTGCTGGCCTGTGTCGTCGTTGTCCTGAACCTGCCGCAGGTGCCTGCAATGCTGTGGTCCATCGTTGCCGGGGCCTTTGGCCTTCAGGAGGCCGCAGGCGGCGTCACGGGTGGCGTAATGGCCGCAGCGCTCAATGGTATCAAGCGCGGATTGTTTTCAAACGAGGCCGGCATGGGTTCTGCCCCCAATATCGCAGCTGTTGCCACACCGGAACCGCACCACCCGTCGAGCCAGGGATTGGTTCAGGCGTTTGGCTGTTTCGTGGATACAATACTGGTCGCCACCGCGACCGCATTGCTGATCCTGCTGTCTGGCGCCATCGAACCGGACGGAGCCACCGGCATGCGGTTAACTCAGGATGCGGCAGCGGTCCATCTGGGTGAGATCGGCCGCCATTTTATCGCAATCGCAATCGTGTTTTTTGGCTTTACGTCGATATTGGGCAATTACTCATACGCAGAAAACGCCATGACGTTTCTGAAGCTGGAAGGCAAAGTGCCCATCTACATTCTGCGCCTGGGTTGTCTTGCCATGGTCGTCTGGGGAGCTGTGCAAGCGGTCAGCACCGTGTTCAACTTTGCGGACGCGGCCATGGGTATAATGGCAACCATCAACCTCGTCGCCATAGTGCTGCTGTCGGGCACGGTGTACAAACTGACCGTGGACTATTTCGCACAGCGCAAACAGAACCTTGAGCCCCGCTTTGTGGCAAGCAAATTCCCTGAATTTGACAAAGGCGTTGATCACTCAGTCTGGACGGAGGAGGCATATGCCGAGACCCAGCGTGATTGAAACCTGTGAGTTGCAGGTCATTCTGGATGACATTGCCGACCGCGTCGCAGGTATGTCTGACCGCGGGAAGGTTGCCCAGTACATTCCTGAGCTTGCCACGGTTGACCTGAACCAGTTCGGCATCGCCGTCGCGCCCATTGACGGCGCGCCTGTTTCGGCCGGAAATGCGGACACGCTGTTTTCCATTCAAAGCATTTCCAAGGTTTTTTCCCTGACAGAGGCCCTGCAACATGTAGGCGCGACCCTTTGGCAACGTGTGGGGCGCGAACCTTCGGGCGATCCGTTTAATTCAATCGTCCAGCTCGAACATGAACGTGGAATTCCCAGAAACCCGTTTATTAACCCCGGCGCCATTGTCGTGGCCGACGTTCTGCTTGAAGACCGAAGTTCTGATGAGGCGGTCAACGACGTACTGAATCTGTGCCGAACGCTTGCCGAGGATGCGTCCATTCAAGTGGACAAGGCCGTTGCAGAATCTGAGATGCGGACAGGGTCCAGAAACCGGGCACTTGCGCATTTCATGAAAGCCGAGGGAAACCTAAAAGCGCCAGTCGAAGATGTTCTGTCGCTGTATTTCCGCCAATGCAGCATCGCCATGTCGTGTCGTCAGTTGGCGGTTGCGGGCCGCTATTTGGCCGCCGCAGGCCAGAACCCAGCAGACGGTTCAACCGTTCTGTCCGCGCAGCGCGCACGGAGAGTAACCGCATTGATGATGATGTGCGGATCTTATGACGCCTCGGGCGAGTTTGCATTCCGCGTTGGGCTTCCCGCCAAAAGCGGTGTCGGAGGCGGTATCCTGTGTATTGTACCAGGCATCGCAGCGGTCACAGCATGGAGCCCGGGACTGGACGCAAAAGGCAACTCTCATTTGGCAAGCATTGCATTTCAGGAACTGGTCCGCGCGACCGGATGGTCGGTGTTCGGGCCAAGTGTTTGACTGCCGAAACACACGGTTCACTCACGCCGCTTCTCTCGTACATTTCGTGTGGTTTTGCGCAACCTTCCGGGGGTCCCCCCTGTTAGCCCCTAAGACACGTCGCATACGGTCGGCGTGTGACGGACTTTCCTAAGAAATTGAGAGGTTACCTCCACCCAACTTTTGCGGCGTAGCATTTCAACAGCAAATATAATAATGTTTCAATGTGACAAACAGCCTGCGCTGTGGAGTCGGCATTCTGAAGGGGAGATTGGAATGAAATTGCAGTGTGTTTTTGTGTTGTTGATGGGCTTTGCAGCCTTATCAGCTGAAGCGCAGGAAAACCCAATTCAACACGATGCGGAATTCTATATCCTTCAAGCACAGCTTGGATCGCAATGGGCGCAGGATGACGCGGCCGTTGACCAAGCACTGGCTGCGTTTCGGGAAAGCAACGGGGGAACCCCCCCGAATATCATCAGTGTCTTGATCGATGATATGGGCTTTGGCGACATGGGAATTCCCGAGCTTAATGCCGTTCGGGGATACGAGACTCCGAACATCAATGACTTTTCCGATCAGGCCCTGCGGATGGTACGGATGTACACCGAGCCTTCGTGTACGCCGACCCGCGTGGCGCAAATGACCGGGCGTTTGCCTGTGCGAATGGGCATGGGCGATACGACTGTAGATATCGCTGGCTTTGGTTTGCCCGGCGATGAGGTGACGCTGGCTGAGGTGTTGAGACAGGCGGGCTATGCTACCAGTCATGTCGGCAAATGGCACATGGGCGATATCGCTGAAAGCTGGGCGATGAACCAGGGTTTTGATTATGCCCAGCACGCCATCCATCAGCAGGGTCAGTTGACCATCTTCAACGATGACGCGATCAAAGAGCAGGTCTCAGTCGCGATCCAGGACTATGACGACAAGTACACGCTGGACGGTTGGTTCCGCCCGGACTCTGCCGCGATGATGACAGTCATCGAAGGCGAAACTGGCGGTCCAATCCGTGAAATCCGCATGGAAACCGGCGAACGCTGGAACGCCGCGAAATACGACGAGATGAACCAAGCGTTTCAGGACAAGACGCTAGAGGAGTTGGATCGCCTCGCTAGCGGCGAAGACCCGTTTTTCCTGCAATACTGGCCGATGATCCCGTTGGACAACACCCGCGCCGGACGGTCGGGACCAGAGAGCGTGAATGGCGGTCTGTATGTGGACAAAATGCAGTTGCTCGATCAGTGGCTGGGCGACTTGTTCGCACGGCTGGATGAGCTGGGCCTGACGGAAAACACTGTGGTTGTGGTCATGGGCGACAATGGCCATTTCACCAAATACGCGCCGCAATCCGGGTTCACCCCGCTGATCTATGCTGGCGGCAAGGGTGACACGACCGAGGGCGGAATTCGTGTCGATGCTTTCATCCGCTGGCCGGGCATGATTGAGGCGGACGGATTGCTCAACAGCATCATCCATGTCTCGGACCTCTATACAACATTGTCGCGCTTTGCCGGGGCAGATCAGTACATTCCGCGGGATAGGCTGGTGGATGGGGTGGACCAGTCTGCAGCCCTATTGTTTGCCGACGAAACCAAGGCCCGCCGCGATCACGTCATCGTCTATTCGGTGAACAAGCCCGAGGCGGTCGTGAAAGACCAGCTAAAGTTGAAATTGCCGGGACCGGGGGAAAGCGCTATTCTGGCAAAATTCTTTGATCTCTACCGGGACACGCGTGAAGAATACTCGGTCTCGACAGAGGTTGGTGCCTGGGGCGGGCAGGAATTCGCACGCATCCTTGGCCGCCACATGGCCCGCAAAGAGAAATTCCCTGACACCGCACCCGCCTATGGCGTACCTTACGAAGGGATCGAAAACATCCGCCCCGAAACTCAACTCGCAGTCGACGCGTTTTTGACAAAACGTGCCTCGCCTCAGCAATAGGCAACTTCGGGCGCGCTGCTCGAATTCCAACATCAGGTGGTCCACATGGCAGGAACCCTAACATTCGCACTCGGCCTGATTGTTTCGCTGGGTATCGGGTTCGTCTATTTCCGCGATCTTGGCGACATTTCGCAAATGGTGCTTAAGGTTAAACGCAAAAACATGATCCGGTTTATCCGGCACGAGTACCGCCTGATTGCTGTCGGTTTGGGCGGGTTCGCCGTCGCAACACTTGCGCATTTCATTCTGGGCGGTGGCCCGTTCTGGCTGTGGCTGATTGCGGCGCTTCTGGTTTTGGTATTGTATGGCTTTCCCTATGTGTGGGTCCATCTGGGGCTGAGGAATCAACTCAACACTGCGGCCTTCTTTCCCATTTCCGAGGCGCAAAAATTCATCGGCCCGACCGCGCCAGTCATCGTTATTGAAAACAACGGCCATGCCCGGGCGCATCCCGATGCGCAAATCATGCGGCCCCATTTGGCCGGCAATGCCGACGGGCTGGGTGGCGAAGATATCGTAATGACCTTTTGCGCGATGGCCAACCTTGGGCAAGGGTATGCCCCACGCATCGAGGGTAACCGCCTGAATCTTGAGGTTCTGGCCCAACATGGCAACAACCTGATCCTGCGGGACAACGAAACCGGGGAACCCATCCAGCAGATCTATGGATTTCGCGAGGCGGATCGCGATACTGGCGCGGACGGACCTGCCTGCCCTGTGCGCCCTGACGCAAAGATGCAGCCCTGGCCCACGTATCGGATGACGTTCCGCGGATTTCAAAAAGCGTTTCCCGATGGCGAGGTGTATCTGAACAAGCCCTCGCCGAACCCGTTTTTGCGGCTGCTGGATATGGTGACGGAGATAACATTTGGCTGGGGGATCGCGCGCCAGCATCAGGAAGATGCGCCCGTCATGGACAACATGGACAGTTCGGACAATCGGCTTCCGAACAAGACCTATGTCTGGGGCATCACGATCGGCAACGACGCTGCCTGCTGGACCGATGATTTCGTGGTCGAGAATGACTGGATCGTAAACGCAAATGTCGGTGGGCGTGACGTGGTTGTCAGTCTGGACCCAAAGTACGAAAGCCTCGGCGTTTGGTACAATGACAGAGGTCAGCCCATCACCCGCTGCGATTTCTGGGGAATGTCGGATCAGGGAAAATTGCAACGCGTCGAGACCCTGCGTGCCGGTGTTTTCTGGCATGTCTGGTCCGAGTTCTTTCCGGAAACCGATATCAACCGTGTCGGACCGCGCGTTCAACAGTCTGGCGAAGCCGCTGAATGAGTGAGCAATCAGATCAGATTGCCAAATTGGAACAAACGGAGGATCAAAATGGTCTTTAAGAGGGAAATAACAACCGCTGCGTGGGCCGTGGCGGTCTGGATACCAATGACAACTGCCGCTGTGGCGCAGCAGTCCGATTGGTCCTATGAGGCAACAATATACCTGTTCATGCCTGAAACGGAGGTTACGCAGGAAACAGCCCGCGGCACCGTTGATGGAACGCTCAGCTTCTCTGACGCGCTAGAAAATCTCGATCTGGCCTTCATGGGCGTCTTTGGTGCATCGAACGGGCGATGGTCACTATTGGCCGACTACAACTATGTGGACGTCTCTTTCAGCAATGGTACGCCTGGTCCGGCAAGTTCTGGTCTTGAAACCTCTCTCACAACGCAATTTTTCAGCGGCTATGTCGGGTACCGGGCTTATACTACAGATACGTCCTATGTGGACTTGGTCGGCGGTTTCCGCTGGTTTCGCACACAGACGGATTTCACCGTCCTTCCCGGAGCAGCCCCGGGCCGGTCTGTCAGTGTCGATGAAAGCTGGACAGACCCGGTCATCGGTGTCCGAGCCCGCGTCGCATTCAACGACAGGTGGTCCGGCACAGGCTTTTTTGACTACGGCGGCTTCAGCAGCGACAGCGAAACATGGCAGGTCTTGCTGACTGCGGATTATGAAATCAATGACAGATGGGTGATCCGCGGCGGTTATCGCTATATCTCTTTCGATCACGAGATTGATGGCAACGATTTCACGTTTGACCAGTCCGGCCCGTTGATCGGCGCGACCTATCGATTCTAAGGGGCTTGCACGATCCGAATTCACCGAAACATCGGGGTCATCATGGTTGCGTAATTGTCGGCCAGCATGGCGGAGTCTTCGCGGTTGAACTTGACCGATGAGAGCTTTTGCAGGTCAATTTGCGAAGGCCCGTCAAAAAGCTTTGCAACATCTACGTTCACGTGCAGGTCAACATTGCCATCAGAACCGAAATCCGGTGGCAACTGAATATCGACCTCGCGCGCGTTTTCCGAAAACCCAACGTGGTAGACCAGCGGAGCGACCTCTTCCCCGATCCGCAACGTTCCTTCCATCACGACGAATTTGTAGCCGACCTCCCAGTTCCAGGCCATTTGGCTGTTCGGGTCCAGGTCCCCGCGCGCTTGGATCGAGCCATTGGCTTCTGGGTCTACGCCGATCATGAAACGGACCTGCTCAATGCTGCTCACGGGAATGTCGTTCAGCCTGAGCGAATGGGTTGTTTCCGGGTTGTCGAACCGGAGCAGATGATAGCTGTCGGGCTCAGCAAACAGTGCCCCATCTTGCGAAAGGGTCAGGTTGCTGAGGTAGAGCCGAAAGTCACGAACCCTGAACGTGCCAGGCCCGCCGGGGTTTTCGTACAAGAACTCATCAAATACCAACGGATCGTCACCCATCTTCGCGTGAAAGGTCAAAGTGATCGACGTGGTGCGCTGCGGACCAAGAGCAAAGAACAGCGCTCCACCAACGACCAACAGCATCGCAAGCCCCGTCATCCAAATACGCATTAGCCATCTCCTCCGAAAGGATTGGATAACTGTGTGTTTGTCAGAAAACCCTCATCCGTCAGCGTGTGCAGGAACGCGATGATGGACTGCACTTCGTCGGGCGTCATACGCAGGCCCACAGTGCCCTGCCCGGCCTCTGGTGCATTGTCGGCCTCAAGGATCAAAGGGCTGAGCGTATCGCTGACGACAATCCCGTCATTGTAGTGATCCATGACCTCTTCCAATGTCTCGAACCGGCCATCATGCATGTAAGGCGCGGTTACGGCGATGTTGCGCAGTGTCGGCACTTTGAAGAAGCCCTTGTGTGCCGGATTGCCGGTCACGGCCATCAGGCCATCCGGCAGGTCGTCATCGGAATCCAGCCCATTGTTTGAAAACCCATCCAATGCGTCCCGAAACCCGGAAGTCAAAAACTGGCTGTGGCAGTCGATGCAGTTCCCACCACGTAACGAAACCTTGGTGTCCGGATGCGCCATGAATAGTTTGCGGCCGTGTTCTTCCTGCGCGGTCAAACGCACTTCGCCACGCAGAAACCTGTCGTATTTTGAATCCGACGAAATCAGCATTCGCATGAAGGTCGACAACGCCCGGGCCACGTTTTCGGCGCTGACTTCCCCGTATGCTTTGCGGAACATCCGTCGATAATCGCGGGATGCTTGCAGTTCGGTAATCAGCGCATCCAAGTCCTGATCCATCTCGTCCGGGTGTTGAATCGGCATCAACGCCTGCGCTTCCAACGACGTTGCGCGACCGTCCCAGAAGAACCGCTCTTGCCCCCAAAGAAGGTTGGTCAAACTCATGGAGCTGAACTCCAGCTCTCCGCCCGACAATGCGGGCGACTTTGCCAGACCATCAGTGAAGGCAAGGGCCTGCATATGGCATGTCGCGCACGAGACCTGATTGTTGCCGGACAGGATGGGGTCGTAGAACAGGTGCCGCCCAAGGGCAAAGGCCTCTTCCGTCAGCGGGTTGTCCGGGGGCACAGCAAAGCGTCCGAAAACAAAAGGCGCCGAGAAGCCAGCAATCGGCGTTGCCGTCGGCCCGCGTGCACGGTCCCAGAAGACCCACGCCGTCGCCGCGATCACCACAGCGACGGCCGCTGTCAAAAACACCCGAAGCATAGCGCCCCCAGAGCATTAGTGGTGGTGCACAAAACCCGAACCGAACAGCCCTTCAACGTTGTCCACGCCTTTGTTGTAGCGCTCCTTGAAATTGACCTCGGCGATACGTTCGCCGGTCTCAAGATCATGGATCGTGATCGTGTGTGCGTTCAGGTCGGCAATAAAATCCACATCCGTTGGGTCGTCATCAGCGGCGTTGCCCAGATTGAGCAGGTTATTTTGAACGGCGATCAGGTCTCGGCCCGAAGCGGACGTGAAAAAGATCATGTGATGTGCACCCGGATCAGCAACTATGTCCGGCCCGCTGGACACAAGCTCGGGCAGTGCGGCCATTTCATAGCGCTTCACAACACCCGGTAATCCATGAGAGATGAACAGTTCATCTTCAGTGCCATAGAACTCGAGCGGAACAGCGGTTTCATTGGCCACGCCACTATATATGACTTCGGCTTCACCAAAGGTTTTGGAACCGGCGTCATAGGGGATTTTCCAGGTCTCGAACCCGAACATCGTGTTGGCCAGAATGGCCGGTTCAATGTCAGCGTGCATGTCAGGCCGCGCGAACAGCACCTCGACCGGTGAAGACGGAAAATTCAACGGCTTTTCGTTTTCCACAACGATGTTTTGGATGGGTTCAAGCGTGTTGAGGTCTATGATCGTCAACACATTTCCAACGCCAGTCGTCATATCGGGATGTATCGTCGAGGTGACCACCATGCGGTCGTCGAACGCAGATATCCCGTGTGGGTACATGATATATGGCTCACCTTCGCCGACTTGGCTTTTGCGTGCTTCGATAATTTTGACCACCTCATTTGTCTGAGTGTCGAAAACACCGACCGAGCCGCCATCATCGCCCCCAGTGCCACCCATGAAGGTTACGAACATATACTCCTGCCCGTTCGACGTGGCCCACATAATGTCCTCGCCAACGATCTGCCCTTGGGTATCCAGACAGGTAAAGCCTTCGATCACAGGCGTTCCGCTGGAATCGCGGGACAGCCCGATCTCGGCCAGGCTGCAGGACGGGTCCAACCCGGTCGAATAGAGACGCCCGTTCGGGCTGTAGTAGAGGTGATGCAATGGATGCTGAATATCCGGCTGTTCAACTTCGCTCAGTAGCTCTCCGAACTGGTCGGATTCCGGATCCAGCTCAACAATCGCGATGCTGTGATTTGTATCCAACGTCGGCAAACCGCGCAGCAGAACCATGCCCTGACTTTCCTCGCGGGTCTGAGACTGCGCCGGCGTTAGGCCAACCATCAACAGCCCCGCACCGAAAAGTACGCTTTGCGCAAGCAATTTGAATTTCATAATTTCCCCCCTTGCGATGAAACTTCTAAAAATGTTTTTGAAATTCACTTTACGTAGCGTCATATCACATTCAGGAAACTGCATCAAATTGGGGTGCAATCGACCAAAGAAACGCCGCCCCGAACGGGACGGCGCAAGCTGAATACCTGCAGGTCGACTTCTTTATGACGCTTGGACGGCCTTCATAAAGCGGTCGCGGATCACAACTGGGTCCATCGTGATTACCGGCATCTTGGCATTGCCGCTTTCGCACTTGCTGACGATGATTGTCATTTGGCCGCTGTCGAGCGCTGCCTGCAATGCGGCTCCAGTGTCTTCAGCCTGGCACTCGACCACATTCTCGCAGCCACATGCCTGCGCCACGGCTGCCAGCGACGTCTTCTTACCTGCATAAGTCGGCTGATCCCCGGTCGACCCATAAGATCCGTTATCGACGATCAGCAGAATGTAGTTGTCAGCCACGTTATTGGCGATGGTCGGCAAGGTTCCGAGGTTGGTCAGGATAGACCCGTCGCCATCGATTACGATGACCGGCTTTGGTTGCGACAAGGCCAGACCCAGACCAATACTTGAGGCCAGACCCATAGTGCCCAGCATGTAGAAATTGGTAGGTTGGTCGTCGATTGCATGCATCTCCTGACTGGGGATGCCGATGTTGCAGACAACCAATTGATCCCGCAGGATTGGTGCAATTTCTTTCAGGATTTCAGAACGGATCATTGGTCGCCATAGCCTCCCCAGAAATTGGCGTCGGTCAGGATCGCAACCGGCTTGTTGCACATAAAGGTGTATTTCAGGATCGCATCCAGCTCCTCGACATCCGATTGATGATGGAAGTGGTAGGTCGGGATGTTCATCTGTGCCAGAAGCGCCTTGGTATGCACTGCCATTTCGACTTGGCAGGCGACGGGTTCGCGCAGCTCTCCACGATATGAGATCAGCATGGGCAAAGGCATCCGGTAATACTGGATCAGCGTCGCCAACGTGTTGATGGTTACGCCGATGGCAGTGTTCTGCATGATTATCGCGGGGCGTTTGCCACCCATCCAGGCACCGGCACACAGGCCCATGCCTTCATCCTCTTTGTTCGATGGGATATGATAGATGCCGTCACGCGCGTCGATTTCGTCGATGACTCCGGCCAATTGCTTGCATGGAACCGTGGTGACGAATGAGATGTCGTTGGCCACCAAATCGTCGGTGATCTTTTTGTCTATGTTCATGTCCGATATGTTAGTCCTGTATGGGGCGCAGTTAGCGCGATTGACGGGTTACAGCCCGCGGTGCACGTGCACGGCGCAAGGCGCATGACGGACGACGCGTGAGGCGGTCGATCCCAGAAAATAATCGCTGACACCCGGTTCATGCGAACCGATGACGATGCAGTCAAATTTGTTTTGTGTCGCAAAGTCGATCACCGTGCGGGCCGTGTGACCTTTGACAATCTCGGCCTGAACGCCCTCAAGCCCCGAAACTTTTTCCCGCAACAAGGTGCGTGCCGCGCGAAAGCCTTCGGCGACGACATCCTTGTCGAGATAGGCACTGACAGAACCCTGAGGCATCTCGTAGACATGCAGGGCCACAATCTCGGCCCTTTCAGCCGATAAGGCCTTGGCGATTTCCAAAGTGTGCGGTGAAATCCCATGATCCAACGCCATTGGGACGAGAATTTTTTTGTACATGAATACCTCCGTTTCTGCCTGGACTAGATCCAGGGTGCGAGGATGATTTTGGGTGCGGCCACGGCACCTTTCCGCAAATCGCGAAAGGCGTCGGCAGCTTCAGACAAGGTCCGTTCCTCTATCCAGTCCAACGAACCCAAACGGCCATTGAATATCGCCTGCGCGGTCTTTCGGAAATCATCGGCAGTATAAGTATAGGTGCCGATAAACGTGATCTCCTGCAACGTCATACGACGTATATCCAAACCGCCCGTATCCTCACCCAACCCAACATGCACGATAACGCCGCCCGGTTGAACCTTTTCGGAAGCGGCCGCGCGGGTTGCAGAATACCCCACTGCGTCAACAACCAATGAGAACGTATCATCCGTGGCTTCGACCACATTAAAAGAGTTCAAACTTTGCAGATAGGCGCGCCGCACGTCATTCGGCTCAACGATGACAACATCATCGAAGTCAGCTGCCGCCAGTGCCAAAGCTGCGGCCACACCAATCGCGCCGCCGCCTATCACCAACGCATCACGCGCCATTCCCTGATGCAGCGCCTCAAGCCCCAACCGAACCGCGTGCCAGCTAACGGCCAATGGCTCTGCCAGGGCGGCCTGCTGAAAGGATACGTGGTCCGGCACCTCAACCAGATTTGCATCCGGCATTGCAATATATTGAGCAAAAGCCCCTTCACGCGGTGGCATCGAGATGATCTGCCGGCTGGGACACAGGTTTTCCCGCCCTGCCTCACACGCCGGGCAGACACCGCAGTTGACCAAAGGATTGATCGTGACGCGCGTACCGTCGCGTGGACCTCCAACAATCGTCCCTGCGGCCTCGTGGCCCAGAATAAGTGGTGCAGGTCGGCGCGCGTCGTGACCCAAATAGGCGTGCATATCCGAGCCGCAAATCCCGACAGCCTCGACCCGGATCAATTGCTCACCTATGTCGGGCGCAGCATCTGGTACGTCCTCATAGGTCAAATGCTCAACACCCTGATAAACAAGCGCTTTCATTTCGCTGTAAACCCTCCGTCGACCATCAAAACTTGCCCTGTGACGTAGTTGGACGCCGGTGAGCACAAGAACAGGATCGGCCCATCGATATCCTCCATCTGCCCGTTTCGGTTCATGCAGGTTTGCGCCGCGTTACGGGTTGCCCGGTCGAGGTCATTGAACACAGCCTGCGTCAGTTCGGTCGGGAAAAACCCCGGCCCGATGGCATTTGCAGTGATGCCGTCAGCGGACCAAGCCTCGGCCATGGCCCGCGTCAGTTGCCCGACCCCGGCCTTGCTGGCCCCATAAGCAATACCGCCCGGAAAAGCACGCGTGGTCTGAAGCGAGGCGAAATTCACGATCCGCCCCCACCCCCGAGCTTTCATCGCAGGAACCATTGCCTGGCTTAGGAAGAACGGCGCGCTCAGGTTCAGCTCAAGCGTCTTGTCCCAGCCTTCGGTGGTCACGTCATCTGCCACTTCGCGCGTGTTGATACCCGCCGCATGCACGATGATGTCCGGCGCGCCAAAACTGGCTGCGACTTCCTCGGCGAGCGATGCCACGCGCGACCGATCGGCCACGTCGGCAACAACTGTGGCCACGTTGTCGCCCCCTTCAGCTTGCAATTCTGCCAATGCTTCCGGTCGACGGGCGACGCCGACGACGCACGCACCCGCTGAGGCCAACACAAGCGCTGCACGACGCCCAAGGCCCGAGCTTGCGCCGGTCACGCAAGCGACACGCCCGGTCAGATCGAACAACGCGCGCGGATCATTCATCGGCGGTCAGGTTGAACTGTTCGTCAGGGAAGTATTTGGCAAGGCGCACGTCCGCAGCCCGCGCATGCCCTTCCATACCCTCCAACCTGGAAATGCGAGCGGTCGCCTCGGCAATGGATTTCGAGCCTTCGCGTGTAGCGCGCTGCCATGTGACGATCTTCATGTACTTATGGACGCTCAAGCCGCCAGTATAGCTGGCCGCGCCGGATGTCGGCAGAACGTGGTTCGTACCGGTCGCCTTGTCACCGTAGGACACTGTGGTTTCTTCACCCAGAAACAGCGATCCATAGCAGGTCAACCGACCCAGCCACCAATCCAGGTCCTCGGCCTGAACGGTCAGGTGTTCGGGCGCGTAATCGTCCGAACAGGCCGCCATTTCTTCACGATCTGAACAGAAGATGACCTCGGCATAGTCGCGCCACGCAGCAAAGGCGTTTTCCCGGTTGAGTTCGGGCAGATCCTCGATCAGCGCTGGCACCAGCTCCATGACTTTTTGCGCAAGGTCCCGGTCATCCGTCACCAGCCAAACCGGAGAGTTATAGCCGTGTTCCGCCTGGCTCACCAAGTCGGTGGCCACCACATGCGCATCTGCGGAACCGTCCGCAAGGATCAGGCTGTCCGTTGGCCCGGCAATCATGTCGATGCCAACTTTGCCATAAAGAATGCGCTTTGCCTCGGCCACAAACTGATTGCCTGGACCCACAAGAATATTGGCGCGCGGCAGGCCAAACAAACCATAGGTCATCGCGGCCACACCCTGAACGCCACCCATGGCCAGAATGCTGTCTGCACCGCAGATATGCGCCGCATAGACAATCGCAGGCGCCACGCCTTCACCCGGGCGCGGCGGCGAACAGGCTGTAATGTGGCGGCACCCAGCAACCTTGGCGGTGGTGACCGTCATGATCGCGCTGGCAATATGGCTATAGCGCCCGCCGGGCACATAGCAGCCAGCCGCGTCCACAGGGATGGCCTTTTGGCCGGCGATAAAGCCCGGGACAATTTCCATCTCAACGTCAGACACCGTGGATTTCTGCGTTTCGGCAAACCGGCGAACGTTGTCGTGTGCAAACCGAATATCGGCCTTCAACCTTTCGGGAACAAGCGCGCAGGCGGCCTCGATCTCATCGGCGGTCATCAACACGTTGCCGTCAAACTTGTCGAACTTGACCGCATATTCCAGCGCTTTGGCATCCCCGCCAGCCTCAATGTCGGCAAGAATTGTCTTCACGGTGTCATGCACTTCCGTGGCATGAGATTGAGCCGTCAGGGTCGCCTTTTTCAGATAGTCGCGAGGCATATTCAACAGGTCCTATTGGTAGATTTCAGGAAGCAAAGTGGTCGAAACCGCCGGAACGTAAGCAATCAGAAGAACTACGATCAGCATTGTTAATACAAATGGTATAGCACGGGCCGCAATCTTCAGAATGGACTCACCCGTAATGCCAGATACGACGAACAGGTTCAGGCCAAGCGGCGGTGTGATAAAACCGACTCCCAGTGCGGTGATCATCATGATGCAGAACTGGATTTCGTTCATGCCGATATTGTCGGCCAGCGGTTTCAGGATAGGAGCAAGGATTACGATATTGGGCGTCGTTTCCATAACGCAGCCCGCAGCAATCAGGATACCGATCATCAGCAGGATCAGCAGGTACGGATCGTCGGTCAGCGAAGTGATCGAGGCGACGAACCCTTGCGGCACGCCCATGATCGCCAGCGCCTCGGCCAAGGGGGCCGAAAAGGCAATGATCGGCAGGATCACCCCGTTCACCTTGGCTGAGCTGACCAGCATTGACGGAAAGTCGGCCAGTGTCAGCGTGCGCAGGATGAAACCCATGATGATGGTGACAACCACGGCGGTGGCACCCGCCTCGGTCGGGGTCAGGCGACCCGAGAAGATGCCATAGAAGATAATCCCGGGCACAATAAAGGCGTACCAGCCGGATTTCAGGGCTTTGCCCAAATTGGCCAGCCACTCGCCCATCGTCATCATGCCGCCACCCTCATAGGCGTAAAGACGGTTCATGATGATGTTGGTGATCAGGATCGAAACCAGAATGGCCAGACCGGGAATCAGGGCAGCCAGGAATAGGGTCGACGCGGAAATCCCCAGCACCAGACCGATGATGATGTAGGCAATCGACGGTGGGATCAGGATGCCGGTACAGGCCCCGGCCGCGACCAAGGCGCAGGCGTAGGGGCGCGGATATCCACTTTCGACCAGCCGGTTGATGGTCATGCGACCGACAGCGGCCGCGCCAGCGGCATCCGAACCCGAAATGGCGGCGAACATGCCGCAAACCAGAACGGTGGCCGAGCCAAACCCGCCTTTGGCGAAGCAAGTCAGCGCCTCAGCCACATCCAGAAATTTACGTGACAAACCTGTACGGACCAGCACGTCACCTGTCAGGATAAACAGCGGCACGGCGGTCAGGGCAAAGGCGTCGATCCCGGTAAACAGGCTCTCGCCCACCAGACTCAGCGGTAGATCGCCCGACATGACTAACATTACGATCGCGGCAGAACCAATCGCTGCCCAAACCGGAACAGCCATGGCGATCAGAACAACGAACAGAATGACGGGCAGGTAGAAATCCCAGCCCAGTTCTACGGTTTGATTGAGAGTATTCCAGAGCATCTCAAATCCCCTCAGTCAAACAGCTTGTCACCTTCGAAGACGGGCGTGCCGTCGCGAAGGGATTTGAAGTCACGCATAAACGATTGGATCAGGCGCCAGATCATCAGCGCGAATCCGGTCGGCACTGCCATCAGGAACCAGACCTTCGACACCCGGAGGCCGTCAGTCACTGATCCAAACTTGGCCGAGACGTGAACCGCCTCGTACGACCAGTAAAGCGCGATCACAGCGACTGCGAACATCACCAGATCGCCGAAGATGTACAGTAGGGCCTTGGGACGCGGCCCGAGGTAGTGCATGACGACATCAATCCGGATATGCGCCCGCTCTTTGACCGCCGCCGCAGCGCCGATCCAGGCCAAATAGATGAAGGAATACCGGACGATTTCTTCCCCCCAGATCGAGGAATAGGCGAATATCTCGCGTCGCAGAACCTCGATGGCCATGGTGATGACCAGCATCACGTAGAACACCAGCAGCAGCCAGCGCTCGGCGTTGCGATCTATGTTTTGGAGTAAGGTCATCGGTTCCCTCGGCGACAGAACAGTCAGGCGCGGCCTTCTGTTTTGGGCCCTTTCAGGCCTGACTGCTGTTGAGTGATTGCGGACGCCAAAAAGACGTCCGCCGGTTTAGGTCATGCGTCGTGGACGTAGTATTTTCCTTGTGTCCCGGCCGCCTCGACCAGTTTCTCAAAGGCGTCCATCGACCCGGCCAGCTCTGTCTTGAACGGATCCCAATCGGCGTTTTGGTAGCCCCCAACGCTTTCCCACTCGGCCAGTTGATCCACGTTAAGCGAATGGAACTCCACTCCGGCCTTGTTCAGTTCGGCCATGGCAAAGGCACGGGCCGAGGGAACTTTGGAAAGGTTCTGATGACTGGTCATTTCCGAACCCCACATGATGCCTTCCTGAACGTCCGGCGGCATCGAATTGAACCATTCGAGGTTACACGAATAAACTTGGCTGTCCGGAACGGCCTGCGTAAAGGTCACGTGGCTGAGGATGTCCTTGAAGCCAAACACATACAGCGCTCCGACCGATGGATCGAGCGCATCCGCGACACCCTGTTTGATCGCCGAGGGGGTTTCACCCCAAGCAACAGGTGTCGGGTTTGCACCGACCATGCGGTAGTACTGCTGCAGCATTTTCGAGCCGGGTACGCGGAACTTCACGCCGCTCATGTCACCCGGCGTGATGATTGCATTACCGCCCTGACGCACGGCAACAACGCGCGGGTCGATCACCACATAGAACAGGGCCTTGAAGCCAGCGGCCTCGACTTTCGGGTGAACTTCGTTCTGCCATGTGTCGGAATGCACAAGGTTGGTGAACCGTTGGTTCGAACCGCACAGATACGGCATGTTGATAAGATCAACGGTCGATGCGAAAGGTGCGAAGTTGGACAGCGAATGCTGCGCCGCCTGAATGGTTCCGCCCTGCACTTTCTGCACCAATGCACCACCGGCACCCAGCTGACCACCAGGCGCAAGCTTGACGTACACCTTGCCGTTCGTCGCGTTCTGGATGTTTTCTTTCAGATCAAGCTGCATGATAGGATAGCTGCGTGACGCGCCCAGTACATATGCGGTCGCGACCGTCATGACATGGTCCGCTGCCTTTTCACGCTCACTTTCTTCTTTGGCTGTCTGCGCCACAGCCTCGGACGACCAAAGGACGCCGCCTGCACCTGCGACCAGCGCTGCAGTGAATGACCCACTGGCGCTCAGCTTTAGGAAATTACGGCGTTCGACGGACGCCAGTTCATTTCTGTCGTTTTTCATTTAGTGCCCTCCCAAGCAAAAAATTCAGCCACCCTTTTTTGCATCGCGGACAGCTTCCCTTTTTAGAATTGCGACAACGAACAGGATCGATGCCGCGAACAGAACCAACATCTCTCCGACGTCACCAAGAAAGGCGCTGTTTGCAAAAGCCCCCAGCGCCACGTTCGCAAAATAGATGGCAAACACGAGTGCGGACGCAGCAAGAAACATCTCTTGGACTCCCTTTTCAGATTCGGCCCAACGCCATTTGTAAGCGCTTACATTCAAAATGCAAGCGCTTACATGTCCACTTCCCTCTGGCGGCAGTTGAGTTTAGAGTTATTGGCAAAAGCAAATTGTGAGTTTGGAAATGGAGAAACCTCGGTCGGCGCCGACACTGGATGATGTGGCAAAAATGGCCGACGTTTCGACGGCTACTGTGTCGCGTTGCCTCAACAGCCCGGACCGAGTGGTCGAAGCGACCCGCAAACGCGTCCTTTCGGCAGTTGATGCGCTGGGGTACACGCCAAACTTTGCGGCGCGCGTAATGGCCGCCAAGCGGTCGTTCACCATCGGGGCGATCATACCGACCATGGAAAACGCGATCTTCGCGCGTGGACTTCAATCCTTTCAGGAAGAGTTGCACCAGCGCGGTTATACGCTGCTGGTCTCAAGTTCAGCTTACAAACCTGAAATCGAAGAAGAGCAAATCAGGACCCTGATTGCACGAGGGGCCGACGGGCTGCTGCTGATCGGACATGACCGCGATCCCAAGATCTACGACTTTCTGAGCCAGCGGAAAATTCCGGCATTGGTCGCATGGTCCTATTTGCCGGACTCCAAGTTGCCTTCCGTCGGATTTGACAATCGCGCGGCCATGTTCGACCTCGCCAGCCATGTTATTGAATTGGGGCATACACAGATCGGCGTGATCTCGGGTCTCGTAGACGGGAATGATCGCGCCCGGCTCAGGGTTCAGGGCATCCGGGATGCGATATCTGATAGCGGGCTCGCGGCCAACAATCTGACTCTTGTCGAAACATCCTATGAGATCGAAAACGGTGCCAAAGCCTTCCGCGACCTGATGAACGCTGACCCGCCGCCGACTGCAATCTTGTGTGGAAACGATGTGTTGGCCGCAGGTGCCTTGCGACAGGCCCAAGAGATGGGGTTGGACGTACCTGGCGATGTATCGATCACGGGTTTTGACGATATCGAACTGGCCAGAATTGTTTCCCCGGCCCTGACGACCGTGCATGTGCCACATCGTGAAATGGGGCGCAAAGCGGCCCTGCAACTGGTGGAGATGGTCGAGAACCAAACCGCCGGGACTGGCGAACAACTGGCGACGAGAATTGTAAATCGACCGTCGCTTGGTAAGCCTGCGCCGGGCTAAGCCGCCTCCCCCTCCATCGTGCGGAAGTCGTTTTTTAGCCAAGGATGCTTGGCGCACATTGGGCGCGTGAAATGTTGCCGGATCAGTTTCACCATAACTTTCTGGATCAGTTCCGAGGTCGTCACGGGATACACTTCGGTCGTGAACAGCGACACGGTTCGCACGAAGTTTCTACCGGGAAACGGCATGGCTTTGACACTGTTATGGAACCGCTGGGTCCGATGAAAACAGGCGGCCGTCGTGATCGCCCAACCGCTACCCTGGGCCACCAAACCGATGATCGACTGGTTGCATTCCAGTTCGAACCTGTTCGGCAAGCTGAACTTGCTACGCGCCAGCTGGATCTCGATTTGCTTCCCGATCACGTAGTCCCGAGAATATCGCAACAGGGGTAGATCCGCGTCCGGGTGAAACAACTCTTCGGGCGACCCTTCAAAACTGTTGGGAAGCACGACCAAAAACGGGTCGCGCATCAACGGGTACTCGATCAACCCTTCGGTACGTCCCGGTGGTCGGGTGGCAACACCCACATCCAATTTATGTTCCTGTAGCTTGGAGAGGATTTCGTGGCTGGGACGCGTATAGTGACGAAAATTGCAACGCGGCAATGCCTGCGCCAGAAACCGGACCATATCAGGCGCGATCTGGTTGTCGAAATCGTCAATAAGCGCCAATCGCAGGTCTGTCGCATGTTGCCAATTGCCCGTTCGGATTTCGGCCTCGCCGCGTTTCAGAACAGTCAAACCGTCGCGGACATATCGCGCAAAGACTTCGCCCGCGGGCGTCAGGCCCATGGGTCTGCGCCCATGATCGACCAGCTCGATACCAAGCGTGTTTTCCAAGCTGCGCAGGTGGTTCGAGACCGTGCTGATCGACAAACCCGTTTCGGACGCGACCTGTTGGATCGATCCGGATTTGGCGATCAATTGGAAGATTTCCAACCATCTCAGGCTCAGCGATTTGGACATGGGTGCCAATCATTGTTTCGATTTGCTCGAAACTAGCCAAGCAAAGATTTACTCTTGCGGCAATGCCAAAGTTCCAGTTACGCCTTCATCCGGTCAAAGCCCGGGTCATATGGGCACGACGGAATGACCGTTGCGCGCGCACCCTGACCGCAACTGTCCAGATCCATTTCACATCCGATATCCGCGTAGGCGGGATCGACAAATGCATGCGCCAGATTCAACCCGGTGCGATGTCCCCAATCACCCGATGTGACGGTTCCAACCACCTTATCCCCCTGCATCAATGACGCTCCAGGATGTGCAGGACCGAAGGTCGAGGAAACCTGGAGCACGACAAGCTTCTTACGAAGCCCCTCTGATTGTCGATTTAACAAAGCGTTCCGCCCGACAAAATCTCCCTTATTCAATCGGACGAACCTGTCCAATCCTGTTTCATAGGGATCGAACTCGGTGATCAGGTCTGCTTTCCAATGAAGAAAGCTCTTCTCCATCCGCATCGATTCAACAGCCCGTGCCCCGAACACCTTCAACCCGTGTGCCTCACCTGCTTGCCGTAACGCCAAATAGGCCGCGTAAAGCGAGGCGTTGGGTACGTGGATTTCATAGGCCAATTCACCCGAAAAGCTGAGGTTCATGACCGTAGCCGGAGCGATGCCAACGAAGCACTCGCGCACATTGAGCCACGGGAAAGCCTCAGCCGACCAATCCCCTCGGGCGCAGACCGACAAGACGTCTCGCGCCTTTGGGCCAGCGAGCACCAATATGGTTTGGTCATTTGTCAAACTGCGCAGATGAACGTCTTCATCGCGTCGCATGTGCTGGCGTAGCCAATCCATGTCATGAAATTCGCTTGCTGCGGCTGAACCATACCAGACGCGCGCCTCCCCCCTATCGCTGGCCGGTATATTGGCGACAGTAGCCTCTGCTTTGATCATACCATGATGGTTCAGCAGGTATCCTAGCCCAACACGCCCCTCGCGCCGGGTCACAAGCCCGCACAACATCCGGTCCAGAAAAGCATGCCGGTCGTTTCCAGTGATTTCGATCCGATTGAACCCGTTCACCTCGGCCAGTCCAACACCCGATTGCACATTCCGAACCTCGGCGGCGACCACGTCAAATGTTTCGTCAAAACCGAAACTATGCATCGGCGTGAATTCCGGCGAAGGTTTGATGTAATCCACCCTCTCCCACCCGTTGACCACAGTGAACTCGGCCCCTTCCGCCGCCAGCGCCGGCGTCAGAGGTGTGGTTTTGGCCGGACGCCCTGCTGGGCGATGTTCATGCGGAAAGTGGAACCGGAATTCGTTCTGATAGTCCTCAATGGCCTTGAGCGCGGTCAATTCGACGTTTGCATGACCCGTGAACCGCCGGGGGTCGAGGCACCAAGTATCGTAACACGCCTCACCATGCACGATCTGCTGGGCCAGCAACCACCCATGCCCGCCACCTTCACCCAGCCCTGCGCGCAGACCGATGATACAAAAGGCGTTGCGTTTGCCAGGGATTGGTCCCACCAGCGGAGCCCCGTCGATCGTATAAGTAATCGGCCCATTGACCACGGTGTGAATACCAACCTCCATTAGCGCGGGCATCCGCGCGAATGCGCCCTCCAACACGTCCGTCACACGGTCCAGATCATCGGGGCAAAGGGCATTCACAAAATTCGGATCAATCCCGTCCATACCCCAGGTCTTGCAGTCCTGTTCGTAAAACCCGAGCAACAGGCCGTTCTTTTCTTGCCGGCAATAATAGTCACTGATCGGACAACGCAGCAGAGGCATCCGATGCCCCGCGTCGCGGATCGCCTGTATCTCTTCGGTCAGGAAGTACTGGTGCTCCATCGACGAAACAGGATGATGAACGCCCATCATGGCACCGACTTCGTTGACGCGATATCCGCAGGCGTTGACCACGATGTCGCAATCGATGTCGCCATGCTCTGTCTGCACAGTCCAGGTGTCGTCGGCGTGCTGCACCAGACCCGTCACCGGCGTATTTCGATAAACTTCTGCGCCTGCCTTGCGTGCCCGGCGCGCCAAGGCCTGACACAACTGAGCAGGATCAATATCCCCGTCCAGCGGGTCCCACAGCCCGCCAATCAGGTTGTCGGTCGAAATCAAAGGGTGGCGGCGGGCACATTCGTCCGCGTCAATCACCTCGAAATGCACATCCATACCCCGTGCCATGGATGCAAAGTGGCGATAGCCCTGCATCTGGCCCTCGGTATTGGCCAGGCGTATTCCGCCATCCCCGTAGTGGTAGTTGATCGGATAATCCGGATCGTCGGCTAACTCCTTGTACAATTGGATCGAGTGCGTTTTCAGGCCCACCATCGTCTGGTTCATGCCAAAGTTCGTCACTTGCGCGGCCGAATGCCACGTCGTGCCCGAGGTCAATTCGTTCCGTTCGACCAGCACCACATCGGTCCACCCCTCTTGCGTCAAATGATAAAGGGTCGAGCATCCGGCGATGCCGCCGCCGATCACAACGACTTTGGTACGCGACTTCATTGGCTTTGCTCCGTAAGATTTCGTCCAAGTCTTGCGGAAGAAAAGGCTGGGGCGACAACTGCGCAAATGCGGGTGCAGGAAAATCGAAACTGCGATTTCGGATTCTGAAAAAGGCAATTCGCCTTTGATGCCGGGATGTTCCGCCCATTACGGTGCAGGAAAGTGAAAAAAAGGAATTGGACCGGATGTCATCAGAGGGTTCTAAACGCAGCGGCCGAAATGCGCGGCATGCCCAGCGAGCAGCCAAACCGGTCGTAGACCCCTGCCCACCCGGCCAGAAGGGCGGCGCTTATAAACCTCTGAGCCAACGCGAGATCGAACAGATATTCGATACAGCACTGCAGCTGTTGGAACGTTTGGGCATGGGAAACGTGCCAGACAGATTAGCGGCAGACCTCAAAGCCGCAGGTGCGCAGGCGGGTCAGCAAGACCGGGTGCTGTTCCCGCGTGAAATGGTTCAGCGCGCAATCGATACAGCCCCCAAGAGTTTCGTGTTTCATGGCCGGGACGAAAACCGCTCGATCGAGGTTGGCGGCGACCGCGTGTATTTCGGCACGGGTGGCGCCGCCGTTCAAACGCTGGACATCGATAGCGGCCTTTATCGCCCCTCTACCTTGGCGGATTTGCACGACTTCACCCGATTGCAGGACACGCTGGCCAATGTCAGCTGGTTCACCCGATGCTGCGTGGCCACAGATGTACCTGATGTATTCGATCTGGACGTCAACACCGCCTATGCGCTGGTGCGCAATACGACCAAACCAGTGGCAACATCGTTTACTCTGGCCGAACATGTCGGCCCCATTGTCGAGTTGCTGGATATCGTCGCCGGAGGGCCGGGTGAATTCGCCAAACGCCCCTTTCTGAAAGCTCATATCAGCCCAGTGATTTCGCCACTGCGGTATGGGGAGGATGCGGTTGATGTCGTCTATGAATGCGTCGCCCACAGCATTCCCATGTCGTGCATCACGGCCGCGCAGGCCGGTGCCACGGCCCCGGCGACTTTGGCCGGGTTTTTGGCGCAATCGCTGGCCGAGACATTGGCCAGCCTTGTCATGGTCTACGCTATCAGACCCGGATTTCCGATGGTATTTTCCAACTGGCCCTTCATCGTGGACCTGAGAACCGGTTCCTTCGCCGGCGGCAGCGGAGAGACGGCCGTTTTGAACGCGGCCTCGGCGCAGCTCACGAACTGGTTAGGTCTGCCCTCGGGCATAGCCGCATCGATGACTGACGCAAAGGCCATCGACGCGCAATACGGCGTTGAAAAAGGCATGACGTCGCTTGCTGCGGCCTTGGCCGGGGGCAACTTGATCTATGAGAGCTCGGGCATGACCGCATCCTTATTAGGCGCAAGCTTCGAGGGGTTTGTGTTGGACAACGAAATGCACTCACACACTTATCGGGCGCTGCGCGGGATTGAGGTGAGCGAGGAAAACCTGGGTTTTGACGCCATCTGCCATTCTATTCTGGGTGACGGGCATTTTTTGGGAAGTGAACAGACCTACGCAGCCATGGAGCGGGATTACTTTTACCCTGAACTCGCCGATCGACAGGAGCCCCGCACGTGGCAAAACGATGGTGCGAAAGACGCATGGTCATCTGCCCGACATCACGCCAAAGAAGTTCTGGCCAGCCACCACCCAGAATATTTGAGCGCCGAACAGGATGCCGAAATCCGGAAACGTTTCCGCATTCTGATATAAAAACCACAGAGCATTCCCAACACTTCATTGGGCCGCTAGGGTCCAATGGGAATTGCGTGAAGGATAAGGCCATGACCGATTCATTTTTTCAGCCGGTATCGGCGATGGAGCTGGCCCGGTTTGCCGGCATCCCCTCGTTCATGCGTTTGCCCAGCCTGGACCTGGATCACGAACGGATTTTGGATGTTCAGGTCGGCCTCATCGGCATCCCATGGGACGGCGGCACCACCAATCGCCCCGGCGCGCGGCATGGTCCGCGACAATTGCGGGACTATTCCACGATGATCCGCGCGATGAACCCAGTCACAGGCGTCGCGCCGTTCTCAATGGTCAATTGCGCCGATCTTGGCGACGTTGCGCCCAATCCGGTTGATATCGAAGATACTCTGAACCGGGTTACGGATTTCTACTCAAACCTACAGGCAAAAGGCATTGTTCCGCTCACCGCTGGCGGGGACCACCTGACCACCCTGCCCGTTTTGCGTGCGCTTGCCGCCGCAGGCCCCGTCGGCCTGATCCAGTTCGATAGTCACACAGACCTGTTCGACAGCTATTTTGGGGGCCATAAGTTCACCCACGGCACTCCGTTTCGCCGCGCGGTAGAAGAAGGACTGGTCGACCCCAAACGCTTTGTTCAGGTTGGCATCCGGGGCACTGCGTACAACACCGAGGACATCGAGTGGGGTGAGGCCCAGGGTATCCGCATCATCCGTATCGAGGAACTGTTCGATCGGGGCATCGACGACGTGATGGCCGAGGTGCGCGGTATCGTTGGGCAAGCACCAACCTATTGCACCTATGACATTGATTTTGTTGACCCAACCTACGCCCCTGGCACCGGAACGCCCGAGATCGGGGGACCAAACAGTTTTCAGGCGCAGCAGGTCATCCGCCGGATGTCTGGTGTGAACCTGATTGGCGCTGATCTGGTCGAAGTATCGCCCCCATTCGATCCGAATGGAGGCACCGCGTGGCTGGGCATTTCGCTGATGTTCGAACTGCTCTGCGTTTTGGCGCAGGCTGTGGACGCACGGCGCTAGCTGGCGTTTTCGGCGATCATCGAGATCATTTCGAACATCACCGCAGCTGCCGTTAGCGCGGTGATGTTGTTCGGGCTGTCCTTGGTTGGCATCATGCAAACGACGTCCCCGCCCACAATGTTCAACCCGCGCGCGGCACGCAGAATGCCGACAGCCTCGTCAATATCGAAACCCTTCTCGCCCGGTTCCAGATTGGACACGGCAGGCGCGACAGTGGGATCAAGGCAATCCAGATCGAACGTGATATAGACCGGGCGGTCGCCCAGAATTTCTTTGGTCTGAGCCACGACATCCGCCAGCCCGCGCTGGCGAAATTCACGCATGGTGACGATGTTGTAGCCATAGTCGTAGGACGGCTGCAGCCAGTCCAAGCTTCGTGGATGGCCCCTAAGTCCGATTTGCATGGATCGCGTGGGGTCGACCTGCCCCTGATCCGCCAGATACGCGCCCCAATGGGCCGCTGATTTCTTCGCCCCCAGGAAATGATCGACCTTGGTGAAGACGTCAGTATGCGCGTCCAAATGCAGAAAGCTGACAGGCTCTCCACCAGCCAGTTTACCGCGACCCAGCGCTTGCACGATCCCGCCAGTGATGGAGTGGTCGCCGCCAATCGACACCGGGCGCGCACCGGCTGCATCGATGTCTTTGTAAAAAGCCGTAATCCGTTCGATGCAGTCTTCGTTATCATTTGCCCGCGGAAATGGAACGTCGCCCACATCTGCAATCTTCGCACAGTTCCACGGATCAATTTCAAACACCGAATGTACCCGCCGCTGTACCGCCGAGACATGCCGCAAAGCACGCGGGCCCAGATGCTGATCCCGCTCGGTTGTGCCGTTGCCTGCCGAATGCGGCACTCCGACCAAAGCGATGTCCTGCCCTTCGGGACCTTGATTGGGGCACCGAAATAGGGTCGGTATCCCCCACCAATATAGATTGTCCATCATAGACTGTTCGTAACGGTCGGTCATCTGCGTCTCCGGTGAAAGAAAAACACCCCCGATGTGAACCGGGGGCGTTTGCGTTCAGAGTTTCTCGTCTTCTCGGCGGAAGGCACCTTGAACGATACGGTCCATGACCATGGCCAGGAACAGGATGGCGAACCCACCCAGCAGACCCGGACCTTTGGCAGCGTATTGCAGCGCCTCAAGGATTTCCTTGCCCAGACCTCCACCGCCGATCAGCGAGATAATCACCACCATCGACAAGCACATCAGAATGGTCTGGTTCACGCCAGTCATGATCGACGGCAGGGCAAGCGGGATCTCAACATCCTTGAGCAACTGCCATTTCGATGCGCCAAAGGCCACCGCAGCCTCCTTGATGCTTTCCGGAACCCCGCGCATCCCCAGCGCGGTCAGACGAATGACCGGCGGCATACCAAAGATGATCGTCGCCAGAATGCCCGGGGGGTTACCGGTGCCAAAGAAAGCGATGATTGGGATCAGGTAGACAAACGCCGGCAATGTCTGCATCAGGTCCAACACTGGTTCCGCCGCGCGATAGGCGCGTTTGGATTTACCAAACCAAATTCCCAGCGGAATGCCGAACACAACGCACAACAGCACCGCCGCGCCCACCAAGGCCACGGTTTCCATCGCCACATCCCAATACCCCAGAAGCGCGATATAGGCCAACGAAGACGCGGTGAAGATTGCCACCCTTGGCCCTGCCGCGCGCCACGCGGTCACACAGATCACCAACATCACAACCGGCCACGGGGAACCGATCAATGCCACCGTCAACGCATCCAGAACAGATCGCACACCCGCCACGATACCGTCGAATACATCCCCGCCGGCTGCGGCGGCTGCATCTATCTGCGCCTCCATCCAGCTTGCCAGATTTGAGAACAACGTTCCGTTGCCTTCGCCCAATATCATCGCGGAGACTTCCTGCTCGGGGAATGCATCCAACAATGGGAGTGAGGCGTTGACGGTGAATTTGTACACGATCAGTGGGCCAATTGCGGCCACCAAAACAGCACCCAGAACAGTGTTGCGGGTCGAGCGGCCGCTTTCGGTGCTGGCAGGATCTGTCCGCCAATTCGAGTACTGCTTTTCGTACACGCGGTCCGCATAAAAACCTTGCGCAAGCTTGAAAACCAACAACATCAACAGGCCTGTAACCATGATGCCAAACGCCTCAGACTGGGCGGACGCCGCTTTCTCAAAACTGGCATCTGCGGCCTTCTGGATATTCGCTGCCAACTTGTTGAACCGGTCAATGTCCGCCTTTTCGGTGGCCGCAGTCGCACGTTCCAATAGCTCGTTCGCGCGGGTCTGCTGACGTTCAGCCCGTTCGGCCAGATCAGCGCCGGGGTTGCCCCAGGCACCGCGGCCGATCTGAACCCAGGCGATGATTTCCAGGATCAGGAAAGTCCAGAACATCCCCCAGATCGCGCGGGACGCAGACCAGAATGGTCCCAAAACAGCCGCCCAGATGTTGAAGGTATTGGGAATACCGCTGGTCGCGTCATGAATTTTGTGAAACGCGTTGACGTAGTAGTCGCCGTTTGGCCCGGTAAATTCGTGGATCGAGCGGTCCAGCGCCTCGCGGTCGACTTCGATATCCGAGGCGGCCGTGACTTTTACTTCCGTGGTTGCATCAGTCATTTTTGCCCCCCTGAATTCCGCGCAGCAAACGCGGTTTAGTGACCACGCCTACATCAGCGCCAGCATCGGTAATGATGACCGGAAGGTCCGTATTGACGGCAAGGTCGATCAACTGGTCCAAATCCGCCCCTTCATCCGCGCGTGGTGCGCCATCGGTCGGGCCAGAGTAACTTTCGATCGGCTCCATGATCGAATGCGCCTTGACCAGTTTCAGCTTGGAAATGCCCTGCACGAACTCTCGCACGTAATCGTCTGCCGGGTTCATGACGATGTCTTCCGGCGTACCTATCTGCACAATGACACCGTCTTTCATGATGGCGATGCGATGGCCTATGCGAATGGCCTCGTCCAGATCGTGCGTGATGAACAGCGTCGTCTTTTTCAATTGCGCCACCAGTGCTTTGAACTGGTCCTGCAATTGCAGGCGGATCAGCGGATCAAGGGCTGAAAACGGCTCATCCATCAGCAGGATCTCGGGGTCCGAGGCCAGCGCGCGGGCAATCCCAACACGTTGCTGCATGCCGCCCGACAATTCTTTGGGCAGGCGGTCTTCGTAGCCTGTCAGGTCTACCAAGCCTAATGCGTGATCCGAAACCGCCCAGCGTTTCGATTTCGAGACTTTGCGGATTTCCAGCGGGTAGGCGACGTTATCGCGAACCGATCGGTGTGGCATCAGTGCCATGTGTTGGAACACCATCCCAATTTGCATGGCCCGAATGCGACGCAGCTCGGCCTCGGAAATCTTGGAGACATCCTGCCCCAGAATTTCGATCTTCCCGGCGGTCGGTTCGATCAGGCGGTTAACGTGTCGTACCAGCGTAGATTTGCCAGAGCCTGACAAGCCCATGATGCAGAAAATCTCGCCCCTGGGTACTTCGAAAGACGCGCCCTGCACGCCAACGACACAATTGAATCTTTCCAGAACTTCAGGCTTTCCGATGCCTTCATTCCGAACGGCTTCCATGGCTTCTTCGGCTTTTGCGCCAAAGATTTTCCAGACATCCGTCAGTTTAACGACTGTTTCGGTCATTTTTGTCCCTTTGGTGCAAAACAGGCCGCCGGGTCTATCCCGACGGCCTGCCAGAGTTTCAATTCCGGTGGGCGTCAATCAATTTGACATCCAACCCAGAACGGCATCTTCGTTCGCACCGACCCACTCCTCGGCATAAGCCAAAGGCTCTTGGCCTTCGATCACCAACGCAAAGGTCATCGCCGAAACCGTGTCCGTATCCAGTTTCATGTTGGACAGCATGGTCGCCACTTCCGGGTATTCTTCCTCAAGCGACTTTGCGAAGTGCAAATGCAGGTAGGCAAGATCCCAGGCAACACCGGCCTCGGATTTTTCCAGCCAATCCGGATCATCTGTGGGCTGCAGCACGTTCCACTTGGCCGCGTCGTAAGCCGGTTCTTCCAGAATCTGCATGTCATGCAGGGCGAACACGTAGTGCGGCGTGTAGCAGAACCCAACCCACGGCTCGCCTGCCTTGATAGCATTGTCGAGATTCGCGTAAGCCACTGTCTCGTCAATTTCTGTCAGTTCAAAAACCTGGTCATAACCATAGGATTTGGCCCGAATTTTTTCGACGTTGGTCGACGCCCATCCTGGCGCGCCGATCCAAAGTTCGCCCTGGCCATCACCGTTGCTGTCAAACAGCGCAGCATTGTCGGGGTTTGTCAGGTCTTCAATGGACGTAATGCCATGTGCTTCTGCTGTTGCCTTGTCGACGCACATACCTTGGAAGGCTTCAACTCCGTTTGCGTTGAACGTAACCGTTCCCTTATCTTTTACGTAGGTATCATGCAGGTTTTGCTGGTTGGGCATCCAAACTTCAGGATGTACGTGCATGGCACCGGAGTCCATCGCCTCGAACACAATCGGGTTGGTGCCATTCTGAAGTTCAACCTCAAGACCGAGGTTCTGTTCGATCGCAACTTTCAAAATATGTGCCGTCGCATTTACCGAAGGCCAGTTCGGCACGCCGATCACGATATCAGCAGCAAGGGCGGGTCCAGCGATCACAGCGGATGCGCCTCCCAGTAACGTGGCTAATTTTTTCATTTGTGTCTCCATGTTGGATGTCTGCGGCGCTGTTTTTCTATGCCCGAGGGCCGTGGTGCACCTTGCAAACAATGTCGGAAAGCCGATGCTTTCCCATTTTTGGGTCAGCCGCACGATGCGCCGACCCGGCAAGAAAAACTGAAACATGGTGACGCGTCACCCATCAAGCGTTACGTCCAAGAAGCTCTCAAATTCGATATTATCATAGAAATGTTTCGGCTTTGTCGAAAATTGGCCGTGAACTCGTACTCTGCCATCAGGCAGCGCCCAGTTCCAGAATGTAAGCGACCGCCTCTTCAGTCAGATGTTTGAACCGCGCATGTTCACTGACATAGAGGCAGACCTGGCGCTGATCGGGCAAATCCGCAATTTCGCGAAACGCCGTCGCCTCGGGCATGAAACTGGCGACCGATTGCGGCAACACCGTTACCCAATCCCCGGTCTTGACCATTGTGATAAGGGAATGGGTGTTGTGAACAGTAACATCCGCCTGCGCTTCGGATGCCCGGAACTTGGGCGATTGAATCAGATCGCACAGCGCGTTCCGTATAAACGGAAGTGTCAGGACTTCGTCAATTGTTGGCGTATTTGGCTGTCGTATCAAACGGTGATCAGAGGTGCATACCAGCCCAAACCTGTCTTCGAACAACGGAAGCGACCGAACTCCGTTCAGCGCGTGCTGACCTGAGGCGATGCCAATATCCGCTTTACCCTCAACCAGCGCGTCCAAAACCTGCTGAGTATCTGTGTCGCGCAATTCGACTTTTACGCCGGGAAAGCGCTTTGTGACATAGGCCAGAACCTTAGGGAAAATCAGCGCCGCAACCGATGGAACGGACGCGATGCGCAGCAACCCGTGCTCTGCTTTTGCTGCGGCCATAATATCCAAGACGGCCTGATCGAATTGGCGGACTTGTTTCAATGCCACTTCGAAAACCTGTAACCCCAACGGGGACAACTGGTTTTTGCGCTCTCCTTCAAAGAGCTTTTTACCCAGATGATCCTCAAATTGCTTGAGGGTCATCGAGACCGCCGACTGCGTGCGGCCCAACCGGTCGGCCGCCTCGATCAGGTTGCCTGTTTGGGCAACGGTGCAAAAACACCGTAAGGTCTCGATCTTGATCGCCAAGCTTCACCTTTTTTGAAGTTTGCTCAATTTATTTGAGTTTGACTGATATCTACTCAAAAAGCCATTCTGCGCCAGACCAATTTTCATGACTCTGGGGCGCATCGTGACAAAACTGAACCTGATTGCTGGCGAATGGCTGGCGGGCGAGACCGAAATTGAAAACCGCAACCCTTCGGATCTGAGCGATCTGGTTGGCATGTTTGCTCAGGCCAGCGCCGATCAGCTTGAGGCCACATTGGATCAGGCGCGTATTGCACAGGCAGAATGGGAAGCCTACGGTCCCGAACGCAAGCAAGCGGTTCTGATGAACATCGGCAACGAGCTAATGTCGCGCGCCGAAGAGCTGGGAACCCTGCTGGCCCGCGAAGAAGGCAAGCCGCTGGCCGAAGGCAAGGGCGAGGTTTACCGCGCCGGTCAGTTCTTTACCTATTACGCAGCCGAATGCCTGCGCCAGATCGGTGAAAACGCCGACAGCGTCCGCCCCGGTGTTGAAATTGACGTTCGCCGCGAGGCCGTGGGCGTCGTAGCCATCATTAGCCCTTGGAACTTCCCGACCGCGACGGCCTCTTGGAAGATTGCTCCGGCGCTGTGCTATGGCAACGCAGTTGTCTGGAAACCCGCCAACATCACGCCGGCTTCTGCCGTAGCCCTGACCGAGATCATCGAACGTCAGGACATCCCCAAGGGTCTATTCAGCCTTGTCATGGGGTCGGGCCGCTCGATCGGTCAGCGGCTGGTTGAAAGCCCCAAGGTCAACGCGATTTCCTTCACCGGTTCCGTTCCGGTTGGCAAAGGCATCGCCGCCGCTGCGATTCAGAACCTGACCAAAGTTCAGATGGAGATGGGATCGAAAAACGCGCTGGCCGTGATGGATGACGCCGATCTGGATCTGGCGGTGACGCTGGCATTGGGCGGAGCTTTTGGCGGTACAGGTCAAAAATGTACCGCATCCTCGCGTCTGGTCGTTCATGCCGGTGTGCACGATGCATTTGTCGAAAAACTTGTCGCGGGTGCGCAGGCCATGAAAGTCGGCCACGCGCTGGAAGACGGCGTTCAAATGGGGCCGGTCGTCAGTGAACAGCAACTGAACGAAAATTTGGCCTATGTCGATCTGGGTAAATCCGAAGGTGCCGAGCTGGCCTGCGGTGGTCAGCGACTTGAGATGCCGCATGACGGTTTCTACATGTCCCCCGGCGTGTTCCTGAACACCAACAACGATATGCGGATCAACCGCGAAGAGATGTTCGCGCCGTTGACCAGCGTCATCAAGGTCGGCAGCTATGACGAAGCGCTGAGCGTGGTGAACGCAACCAACTTTGGACTGACTTCGGGCATCGTGACGCAAAGCCTCGCTCGCGCGACCCACTTCCGCCGCAACGCGCGCACTGGTGTTGTGACCGTGAACCTTCCGACAGCGGGCACCGACTATCACGTGCCCTTCGGCGGACGCGGTGACAGCTCTTACGGTCCACGTGAGCAGGGCAAGGCAGCGGCGGAGTTCTACACCACGGTCAAAACTGCATACATCAGCGCCGGGACCCCGGTCTGATGCGCATCGACGGGCTGCAATACGCCAACTGGTCGGAGAAAATCTTCCGCCAACTGCGCGAAGGGGGCGTGGATGCGATCCACGTCACCATCTCATATCACGAGAACTTTCGCGAAACGGTTCTGAACTTTGAAAAGTGGAACCGCTGGTTTGAGCAATTTCCAGACCTGATCATGAAAGGCCGTTGGGCCAGCGACATCGACATCGCCCGGGAAACCGGGCGGACGGCCGTGTTCTTTGGGTTCCAGAACCCCTCACCCATCGAAGACGATATCGGGCTGGTTGAAATCCTGCACGATCTGGGCGCGCGGTTCATGCAGTTGACCTATAACAACCAGTCCCTGCTGGCGACCGGCTGTTACGAGGCCGAGGACACCGGCATCACCCGCATGGGCAAACAGGTCATCAAAGAGATGAACCGTGTGGGGCTGGTAGTCGACATGAGCCATTCGGCGGATCGTTCGACCATAGAAGCGGCCGAGATCTCCGAACGTCCCATCGCCATTACGCATGCCAACCCGCACGAATGGTCCCCTGCCCTGCGCAACAAGCGCGATGCGGTGATCCGGGCTGTGACCGAAAACGGTGGGATGTTGGGCTTTTCGGTCTACCCTCATCACTTGAAAGACAAGTCCGACTGCACGCTGGAGAGCTTTTGCGAAATGATTGCCCGTACGGCCGACAAATACGGTGCACAACATCTAGGGATTGGAACTGACCTGTGTCAGGATCAGCCCGACAGCATCGTCGAATGGATGCGCGTTGGTCGCTGGACCAAGGAAATTGACTATGGCGAAGGTTCCGCCAGCAATCCCGGCTTTCCGCCAATGCCGAGCTGGTTCGAGGACAATCGCGACTTCGGCAATATCGAAACCGGGCTGCGCAACGTTGGCATGAACGCCGAAGAAGTCTCGGGCATCATGGGCGGCAACTGGTACCGCTTTTTCGATCAGAACTTTGGACTACGAACCGCATGAGCCACGTCAGTACTGATATCCCGCGACGCGATCCTGAGCAGGTTATGCGCCTGTCGCGGCTGGGCTCGCTGCATCAGTGCAGACTTAGCTTCATGCGGCAACTGACCCGACGTATGGCGCGCGAGAACTGGGCCTTTACGCGCCCTGTTTTTGAGATCGACGAAAACGGCGTCGGCCACGCTGTCTACACGGCGCAAGGTCCGGATCGCGCCTATTCGCTGGTTGCGTTCGCCCACGACCTGCCGCCCGAACAACGGTCGGACCGGGTGATCGCCGAGGCGTGGGACGCCACTTTCGCATTATTCGATGGCATCCCAACGAAGCAGGACATCCAACGCCTGTCAGAAAACGTTCCTTTGCAAGAGGCAGGGCGCGTAAGCGAAAGCGAGTTGTCCCTGTCTCGTGCCAACCGGTCCGTGCGTTTGTGGAAGCACGTTGTCGACAAGTTGGCCGCCGGACAACAGCCCGACTTGGAACAAATCCATAAAGTCGGCTACCTGATGCGGACGACAGCCGTTTACGGATCGGGCAAGTTCGGCGCCGCGGATCGCGAGAAGATTGCGAACCGGCCAGAACTGCACGCACCCTTTCAGGCGGAAATGCTGTCGGTCTACCTGACGCGAACATTTGTCCGCGATCTGGTGCAACATATGGCCCTCGCCAAGGGCGGCATGCAGTCGGCTAAACTGAACCCCGAGATTGCACAGTGGCTGGGCATCGGAAACTCAACCGGATTGGGGATGGCTCCGTTCATCGTCAATCACCCGGTATTGTTCAACAACTGGATCATGGCGCGCGAAGAGGCGTTGGCACGTGTTCGGTCTCTGCAATCAGCGTCAGAGGACGAAGCCCGACACTTTCGGGACATCTATGATCGCAGCAAGTTATCGATGTCGTGGTGGCGATCCGAGCATCCGGTCCAGATTGAGAAGATTGCCTCACTGAATGCCGATCTAACAGCCATTTCCGGCTATCTGGACGAAAATGACCTGAAGCAGGACCGCCCGTGGGATCGGCTCATCCGCTGGTCGGAAACCACACTTGGCGAAGAAGGGCAGGAACTGCTCGCGTCGCTTATTCTGGAACCCTATGGCGAGCTGGTTGATGGCCTGACCGGTTGTATGGCTGACGGGAATGCTCAGGCACAGGTTATTGATGGGGGCATGACCGTCGATCAGGTCCGCACCGCGATCCGCGACCGCTTTGGCTGGGCACTGGATATGGATTGGTCGGCCGAGGCGAACTGCGCGCGCGCCTGGTACGTGTCTGAAGAAAAACTGGAACCTCGCTTGGGTGAACGGTTCGAGGAACCAATTGCCGAATACGAACAGCCCCTTTCCCCGGCCAGAGACGCCGCGCTGGCTTTCACGGACCTTGAGAATTGGCAGGACGACAGGCCGATAGCCGAGTTCCTTCTGCGCCATCCCGAGCACCGCCACACGGTGCGGCGCGCGCAGATCGGCGTTGTAGCCCCGTATGGCGAGCTTCGCGACAACACGATAAGCGCAGACGTCATGCCCATCGATATGCTCCGGGCCAAGCTGTCGTTTTTCGGTGCCACGCATTTTGATCCGCGCTCGGACCGCTGGGTCCGTATCTGCATGTACGCTGGCGCGCCCTACCCTGAAGACCTGAATCCCAGCACCGCAGATCTGTGGGTCTATCCGGAGCTATCTTCATGAACGTCTCGCTAAATGAGATCGAAGCCACCGCAAAGCGCGCGGCGCGTGGTGCCGAATATAGCTGGGGACTGGCCGAGGAAGCCGCGAAAGCAACACGCTGGCTGTGCGCGCGGGGGCAAAACGGCACCGGTGCTTTGGCTCAGCTGCTGCAACTGGAATTGACGCGCGCACCTAAACAACACACCCCGGCCGATCTGAGCAGAGAATGGCAGAGTGATAGCGAGCTTTGCCCTTTGGTAACTGGCGCATTGCTGTCAGATTGTGCGCAGCAACTGAATTCATCCTCGATTGAGATAAAGAATGTAGCTGTACCTGTCTTGCTGCTTCCATTCGCGGCCAATGCGGCGCGCGTGTTACAGACCTGCGTGAGTGTTGACTGTGACCGTGCACAGGTAGAAACCGACGGATTTGACCTGTCCCTGAACGCCCCACTTTCGGATAGGGCACAACAGGTTTCGGTGCAAATCGGTGGCCAACTGACCGCACCAGTCCCCCGTCGAACACGGGCGGAACCTGATCCAACTGATTGGGACATTCTGAACCGGTTCGCCCACCGCACATACGCCCCCGCCACCGAGGAATCCCGCTTGCGCGGGGCCGGCGCGGGCTTATCCGACAACGATTAAAGAGGCCCCGATGATCAAAACCCGTACCCTGACCCTTGAGCAGATCGAAGATCTGGCCTTCCGCGCGCTTGTCGCCGCAGGAACATCCGAAGCCAACGCCCGGCCATTGGCCGTTGCCACCGCGGCAACCGAGGCGGATGGGGTCGCCAGCCACGGCCTGGCTTACATCCCGATCTATTGCGAGCACGTGCAATGTGGGAAAGTGGACGGAACAGCCCAACCGGAACTGTCGCGCCCACGCCCCGGCGCAGTGAACGTGGACGCAGCAACCGGCTTTGCCCATTCCGCAATTGATATGGGTTTCGAGGCCCTTATCCCAGCTGCACGTGAACAAGGGATCGCGGCACTGTCGATCCGCAACAGCTATAACTGCGGTGTCCTTGGCTACCATACATACCGGTTGGCGCAGGCCGGATTGGTGGGATTGGGGTTCACCAACGCTCCGGCCTCGATCGCGCCTTCGGGCGGCGCAAAACCCGTCGTCGGAACCAACCCTTTCTCGATCGCGGCGCCGGGCGCGGACGGCCAGCCCGCCCTGCTGATCGACCAAAGCGCCAGCACGATTGCCAAAAGCGAGGTCATGAAACACGCCCGCGAAGGCAAACCGATCCCGGTTGGCTGGGCTTTGGACGCAGATGGCAACCCGACCACGGACCCGAATGTCGGCCTTAAGGGGTCGATGGCACCGTCAGGCGGTTACAAAGGCGTCGGTGTTGCCCTGCTGACCGAGGTACTGGCCGCAGCCCTGACCGGCGCGACCCTTGGCATTAACGCCTCGCCTTTTTCCGGCACCGCCGGTGGCCCCCCCAAGACCGGGCAGTTCTTCATTGCGATCGACCCGACCGCCACCTCTGGCGATGCGTTTACTTCGGGGATCAGCGAGTTGGTCGGCGCAATCCGTGCACAGAACGGAGCGCATCTGCCCGGCGATGGGCGCGGCGGCAAGCGCAGGCAGGCACATACCGACGGCGTTGCAGTCAATGCGGCCACGCTGGATAAGATTGAGGCAATCATAGCCTAACTATTCTGCCGAGGCCTGTCAGGTCGCCAGCGAACGGGTCGTTTTTCTGGCGACACATTCCAAATCACAGCGGATGCTGAAATGCTTGGGGTCATCCGACGTAATAAAGTCGGTGAATTTCTCACCGGCCAGTGCTCCGATGGTTTCTGCGGGAATGCGGATGGTTGTAAGGCCCGGCTCGACGTCAGCTGAGCCCTTGAAATCTCCGATACCAATTATCGACAGATCATCGGGAACGCTTAAACCAAGCTTTTGGGCAGCAAACAGCGCCCCCTGCGCAATGACGTCATTGCCGCACAGCAATGCCGTCGGACGTTTCGGCGTCGTCAAAAGGGCCATGGCTGCCTGCTTGGCCTGAGAAACACTGTACGGCGCTTGGGTTTCATGCTCATCAGGTACGGAAACCCCCTGTTCGCCCAATGCGTCATGCACTGCGGAAAGGCGGTGCTGCGCGCGGTCGTTCCCCTGAGTTTCGGGAAAGATCAACCCGATGTCACGGTGCCCCAAATCTAGCAGGTGTTCGGCCGCCAATCGTCCGGCCAGATGGTTGTCCGCACCAACGCAAGGCAGGGGTGATTCTTCTGAGTAATTCCAGATTGCCAGCGCGGGAATCTTTTGCTGTGTGATCAAGCGGTTGGTGGCGTCGGAATGTTCCAACCCGACCAGCGCCACACCGTCCACGCGATGTTCAAGAAACTTGCGAACCATCGCGTATTCCCGATCCAGGTCATACCCATGCGACGCCAGCAACAGGCTGAATCCTGCCTGGTCGATCGAATCCGAAAAGGCCTGAATAACCTCGGAAAAAATGGCATGGTTGATTGTGGGCACCACAAGGCCAATTGTTCCCGACCGTTTTCCATGCATCGTTTGGGCGGCGCGGTTGCGGATGTATCCCAAGCGCTGCACCGCTTTGTTGATCTTTTTGCGAGTCGCCGGGTTGACCAGATCGGGGTGATTGAAAGTACGTGAAACCGTAGATGGCGACACCTTTGCAGCCTTTGCAACGGCCACAATATCCACCTTACCCTTTTGAAAGATAGTCATAATTTTACCCTATCCGGTCAAATTTATGAAAACATTTGCAATACTATTTTCATCCCCTAACCTGATTTGTCAACAAAGGTAAAAGTGCGAACGGACGGGTTGGGAGGCCCAGGATGGAATTCATTTACTACTTCGGAGATGTGTTCACGCCGATGTCGTTCCTGCTGCTTTTGGGCGGCACGATCGGAGGGCTGATCCTGGGCGCGACCCCCGGCCTTTCACCAACGATGGCGGTGGCCCTGTTGATCCCGTTCACCTTCCAACTTGAGGCCGCGCAAGGCCTGATCCTGCTGGGGGCGGCCTATACTTCAACTGTGGCTGGCGGAGCCGTCAGTGCCATCTTGCTGAAGATCCCTGGCGCTCCGGCGAATATCGCCACCACTCTGGATGGCCACACGATGGCCCAAAAAGGCGAAGGTGCCCGCGCCTTGCAGCTGTCTTTTCTGGCATCGGCCGTGGGCGGAATTTTTGGTGTTCTGCTGCTGATCTTCCTGACGCCCGTTTTGGCGCAATGGGCGCTTGCCTTTGGACCATCGCATCTGTTCTGGCTGGCCATTCTGGGGGTGACGGTCATCGGAACACTTGATTCCGCCTCAGTGGTCAAGGGGCTGCTGTCCGGTTGCATCGGGTTGTGGCTGGCGACCATCGGGTTCGACGACATCATGGGTGCACAACGCTTTATCTTTCACCCTGCACTGGGCGGCGGCATAAACATTATTGCCGCGTTGATTGGCCTGTTTGCGATCCCACAGGTGCTGACCATGTTTGCCAAGGGGCGCCACAACACAGGTGCCGAAGTGATCGAAGTGCAGCGCCATTCAATCATGGCGGCGTTCAAGGAACTGTTCAGCCGCGCCCGTGCGCTAAGCATCGGCACGCTGACGGGCTCGATCATCGGCCTGATCCCCGGTGTCGGTGGGCAGATCGCGGGCCTTGTCGCCTATGACCAGACCAAGAAGTTCTCGTCGGAAAAAGAAAAGTTCGGCACCGGCCATTCCGAGGGCGTCATCGCCGCGGAATCCGCCAACAACGCAATGGTTGGCCCTTCGCTTGTCCCGCTGCTGACGCTGTCCATCCCCGGCAGCCCGACCGCGGCTGTGTTGTTGGGCGGGTTGCTGATCCACGGAATTTTCCCGGGCTCGGACCTGTTTGACAATCACCCCGATGTCGCTTGGACCTTCATCAACTCGATGCTGATTGGCCAGGTGCTGATGTGTATCTTCGGACTCTATATTGCAGGGCTTGCGGCCCGTGTTGCTCAGGTTCCGCAATCCGTCATGGCCGCCATCGTTCTGGCCTTGTCGGTCTTTGGCGCATACTCGGTTCAAGGTTCGATGGGCGACGTCTACGTGATGGCGTGCCTCGGAATCGGGATGTTCTTTTTGGAACGCTTCGGTTTCTCGGCTGCGCCGCTGGTACTGGGTCTGATCCTCGGGCCAATCGCCGAGGCCAACTTCATCCAGGGTGGAATGATCGCTGACGCGACCGTGGGCAAGGCGTCGTACTTCATGACCGGAGGGCTGAACCTGTTCCTGATTGCCGTCGTACTGGCCTCGATCGCCTATTCGGTCTGGATGGAACTGCGCAGCCGCCGCTACACCACCAAAGAGGAGGCACAGGCATGAACCGCTCACAGCACGTATTCGGGTCAGGTCTGGTCTTTGCCGTTGGTCTGTGGGTCGCATGGGTCAGTTACACGCAACAACCCGCCGAAGCGTTCCTGTTCCCACGCCTCATAGCGACGGTCTTTGTGGTTCTGGCCGGATGGACATTTGGCAAAGCGGTCATGGGTCTGTCCAAGGTCGGAAACGGCGTGACGCGGACGATGTTCGTGAACATGCTGCCGGGTCTGATCATCACGCTGATCTATGTTTTCTGGGCGGCGAAGACGCTGGGGTTCTACACCGCAACAACCATCGCCTTTTTTACCCTGCTGTCGATCTACGACCCCGCCCCCCATTCCGAGGTCAAAACCTGGATCAAACGCGGGATCATCACGGCGGTCTTTGTGGCGGTGATGTACGGGCTCTTTGCCATGCTTTTGAACGTCTACACACCAAGAGAAATTCTGTTCTGAACACGCAAATGCGCGGATGAACTAAATCAGGGAGGAAACGCAAAATGAAACGATTGATTGCAGGGGCAGCAATGGCTCTGACGGGCCTGACGGGCGCGGCAATGGCCGAGGAATATCCCGAACGGCCGATCATGATGATGGTCAGTTACGGGGCCGGAGGCGCGACCGATTTTCAGGCCCGGATCGTCACGATGACATCTGGAAACGAGGATGCGCTGGGAATGCCCATCGCCATCATCAACAAGCCTGGTGCCGGTGGGCGCGTTGGCTGGAACTGGTTCGCAACTCAGGCCGATCCAGATGGCTATACGCTGGGTGCGTACAACGTTCCTCATTTCATCGCCCAGTCGATCAAGGGTGGCGTCGAATATTCGACCGACAGCTTTGAACCCATCGCGAACTGGGGCGCAGACCCGGCCGTGTTCGTGGTTGGTGCCGACAGTGAGTTCAACTCGATGGATGACGTTGTCGCCTATGCCAAGGAAAACCCGGGCAAGCTGACGGTATCCGGCGCGGGCCTTTTTGTGGGCCACCACATCGCGGCACTGCAGATCGACAAGGCAGCCGGGACCAAGATGGCCTACATCCCGACCAAAGGTGGCGGAGCAGCAGCCATGAAGGCCGTCATCGCTGGTGAAGTCATGGGCGGCATCAACAACCTGTCCGATGCGTTCCGCGCGCAAGAGGCGGGCAATGTGAAGATCCTCGGCGTTGCTGATCTTGAGCGCAATGCGTTTCTGCCGGATGTTCCGACGATGATGGAACAGGGGTTGGACGTGGACAACTCCTCGGTCAATTTCCGGGGTGTAATGGTGCCCAAGGGAACACCTCCTGAGGTGATTGAAAAATTGGCCGCAACCGTGCCCGAGATGTTCGCCAATTCTCGCGTTTCCAAGAAGATGGAGGCGGGTGGCTCGCCCATGCACATCATGACACGTGACGAAGTGATCGAGATGTGGGCGCAGCGCCAGCAAACGCTGAACGAATTGCTGGCTGGTCTTTAACCGACCCCAATCGGGGCGGGCAGAACCCGCCCCGGACAACCAATCGAGGACCAAAATGAACGCTCCAAACGACATAGCCCCCGAAATCGCCGAAGTGGACCGGATCGTGGCACAGGCACGCAAGGCTCAGGCTGCCTATGAGGCAACTGGCAGTCAGGCGCTCTATGACAAGGCGGCGCTGGCGGCAGGTTGGGCGATCATGGAACCCGCACGCAATCAGGCACTGGCAGAACTGGCGGTTGAAACCACCGGACTGGGCAATGTCCCCGACAAGATTACCAAGAACCATCGCAAAACTCTGGGTCTTCTGCGCGACATTGCCGAGGCAAAGACATATGGCATCATCAGCGACGATCCTGAAACAGGGATCACAGAAATCGCCCGTGCGATCGGCGTCGTAGGCGCGGTGGTTCCTTCGACCAATCCGGCCGCAACACCGGCCAACAACATCATTAATGCTCTCAAAGGTGGCAATGCTATCGTCGTCGCCCCCTCGCCCAAGGGCGTGGCATCCTGTGAGAAGCTGCTAAGCTTCATCCACGCGGAGTTTGACACGCTGGGTCTGGATCGGGATCTGGTTCAGATGATCCCCGCACCGGGATCAAAATCCAAAACCCAACGGCTGATGGAGACCTCGGATCGGGTGATCTGCACCGGCAGTCAGAACAACGTTCACCGCGCTCAGTCCTGCGGCACACCGGCTGTCGCGGTTGGTGCAGGCAATGTCATCGTGATTGTCGATGAAACCGCCGATCTGTCGGCGGCGGCAGCCAAGATCACGGCGTCAAAGTGTTTTGATAATGCGACTTCGTGCTCGTCCGAAAACGCAGTTGTGGTGGTAGACGCGGTCTATGATGACTTTGTCGCAGCAATGGCCGCCGAAGGTGGCGCGCTGGTCCCCGCATCCGATGCCGCAGGTATCATTGCGCGTCTCTGGCCGGACGGGCACCTCAACCGATCCGCGATCGCTCAGGACGCCGACAAGATGCTTGATGCGTTGGGGATGGCAGACAAAGCACCCGAAGGCACAAAGTTTCTGGCGGTAGAGACCGATGGGATCGGTCCCGATCATCCCCTGTCCGGAGAAAAGCTGAGCCGCGTTCTGGCGCTGTACCGGACGTCGGACTATGCGGCTGCCAAGGCCACAGCAGCGCGCGTCCTGGCCTATCAGGGAGCCGGACATTCGGTCGGAATTCACACCAGCGACGACGCACGCGCCATTGAGCTGGGCCGAGAGTTACCCACCTGCCGGGTTATCGTGAACCAGGCCCATACCTTTGCCACGGGCGGCAGCTTCACCAACGGAATGCCTTTCTCTCTGTCTATGGGATGCGGCAGTTGGGGCGGAAACTCTATCGATACCAACCTGCATTGGCGGCACTTCGTCCAGACCACCAAAATTGTGCGTGAAATAGCCCCACGCGAACCCGCGCTCGAGGACGTATTCGGCGCGTATTGGAGGGAGGCTGGCCAATGATGGAACCGCCCAAAGGAACGGTCCGCGATTGGCTGGACCTAAGAGCCGATCAGGGCGGAACCGGGTTTGTGTTTCCCGATGGCGCACAGGATCTGAGCTGGGCTGAATTGCGCGGCTCGGCCAAAAACGTCGCAAGCATGTTGACCAGCCTTGGGGCGCAAAAAGGCGAAAGCGTCGCCCTTGTCTATCCCAATTGCCGCGAGGCTCTTATCGCCTTGTTCGGCGTACTCTATGGCGGATTCCGGGCAACCATGATCAATCTCGTCGCTGGCGACAGTGCCGTAGCCTACGCACTTGAACACAGCGGCGCGCGCTTTGCCTTCGTGCACCCGGATCAAGCAGAGTTGTTTGGCCGAACAGCCGACCCTGCCGTGACCAAGCCTTTGCAGGTCGCCGGTGCTGGTGACGCAGATACCCAGCTTTACGACCTGACGCCCGATGATCATGCCCTTCTCATGTACACCTCAGGCACAACCGGCAGACCAAAGGGCGTTGTTCATACCCATTCCAGCCTTTTGGCAGGCGGCTGGACCACCGCTGTCGCACATGAGCTGACCGACACGGATCGCGGTTTCTGCGTCCTGCCGATCTATCACATCAACGGTCTGTGCGTGACTGTGATGGGAACCCTCGTTTCGGGCGGGTCCCTGGCTATGTGCGAACGGTTTTCGGCCAGCCGGTTCTGGGACAATCTTGGAAAAACTGAGGCAACTTGGTTTTCGGTAGTCCCGACCATCATCTCTCATCTGCTGCAATCCGACACCAATCCGGACATCCAAACCCGCCAGCGGTTGCGGTTCGGGCGCTCTGCCTCGTCCGCGCTGGCACCGGACGTACAACGGGCTTTCGAAGAACGATTCGACGTTCCTATCGTCGAAACCATGGGGCTTACCGAAACCGCCGCGCAGATCCTGTCGAACCCACTTCCGCCGGGTGTGCGCAAAATCGGCTCACCGGGCGTTGCCTATGGAAACGACGCCGCGATCCGGGATGCGAACCAACAGCCCGTCCCGCACGGAACCGAGGGAGAGCTGGTCATACGCGGCCCGAACGTGATGCTTGAATACCTCAAGGACCCGGATGCGACTGCGGGCACATTTACGGCCGATGGATGGCTTCGCACCGGCGATCTGGCGCGGATGGATGAGGATGGATACGTCTATGTCACGGGCCGCTTGAAAGAGCTGATCATCAAGGGCGGCGAGAACATCGCCCCGCGTGAGATCGACGAGGCGCTTTATTCCCACCCCGACGTTGTCGAAGCCGCAGCCTTTGCACGCCCCTGCCGTAGCTATGGCGAAACCGTCGAGGCCGCTGTCAAAATCCGCGACGGGTCCGAACTGACCTCGCTGACCCTTTTAGCAATTTGTGAGACCAAGCTGGGTCGGTTCAAATCCCCTGACGAGGTTCACATTCTGCACGATCTGCCAAAGGGGCCATCGGGTAAAATTCAGCGCAACCGGATACTCGAAATCGTCGACGCTCGGACCAGAGTGTCGACGGGAATATGACCGCTGGCGCGTTGCTGCGGCCGCATTGAGCGGCGCTAAGTCTTGCGCCGTTTCGGCACAGCCTCTCCGCCCTTGCCCGCTTTCGCGACTGAAACGCGGGCGCGATTCTTCTTGCTGCTGGGTTTTCCCTTGGGCGGCGGCGGGCCTTTGGTGGGTTTACCGCCGGGCTTTACGCTTCCGTCTTTGCTATTGTTAGCGGTCGTTTTGTGGGTTTTCTTCTTTGCGCTCGTTGCCGTGAATTTAACATCCGGCTCGCTCAGTAACGAGTCGCGGTGCGGTGTCGAACCATGTTCTTTTGATCGGGTCTGTTTGAAACCGCGTTCCGATGCTTTACTGGGCTTGCGATCTTCGGGCTTAGGTTTGCGGTTACGGGGCGTCGGGGCATCGTTCCAATCAACCGGGGTGGTGTCCCCTTTGCGCGGACGCGGTTTACCCTTGGGTGGGCGGTTGGACCTTGGACGCTCAAACGCTGGCACGTCAGGCGCGCCATCCAAGCGCACAACGTCTTTCGAACCTTCGATTTTCATACCCGGTCCAACAGCCGCCAGAAAGCCCGCAACACTGGCTTCGCGGATCTCGACGTAAGACACATCATCGGCAATCCGGATCGCACCGATATCGTCTTTGGTCAGATCACCGGCCTTGCAGATCATCGGCAGCAAATGGCGCGGCGAAGCATTTTGGTTGCGACCTTCAGACAAAGAAAACCAAACGCTCGGACCAAAGGCGGCCCGGGGTTTCGGGCGGTCGGCCGTCACCGGGGCCAACTCTTCCGGCGCTGAGTGGCGCAATTTATACTGACGTAGATACGCTGCCGCTATTTGCGCAGGGGTAAATTTTTCAACCAGGTGCCGAACCGCGTCCTGTTCGCTTTCGGTAACCTCAACCTGCCAGTCATCCGAGGCAAGCATCCGCGCCTGATCCCGTTCGTTCACCTCATCCGAAGACGGGGCGACGCCCCAATCCGCCGTGAGCTTTGCGAATTTCAGAATGCGCTCGGCCTTTTTCCGCGATGACGGTTCGACCACCAGGGCGCTGACGCCCTTTCGCCCTGCCCGGCCCGTGCGCCCAGAGCGATGCAAAAGCGTCTCGTGACTGTTGGGCAGCTCGGCGTGGATCACCAGGTCGAGGTTCGGCAAATCAATCCCGCGCGCCGCGACATCTGTCGCCACACATACCCTCGCACGCCCATCACGCATCGACTGCAACGCGTTAGAGCGTTCACTCTGCGTCAGCTCACCAGACAGTGCCACCACAGAAAACCCGCGGTTGGAAAGCCGCGTGGTCAATCGTGACACCATCGCACGCGTGTTACAAAAAACGATGGCGTTGGGGGCTTCGTAGTACCGCAACGCATTGATGATCGCGTTATCCCCGTCCCGCGGCGCCACCATCATTGCACGATATTCGATATCGGCATGTTGGGTTTTCTCGCTGACAGTGCTCACCCGTTCGGCATCGCGCTGATAGCTGGTTGCCAGGCTAGCAATGGCGCGTGGGACCGTAGCTGAGAACAGCAACGTTTGCCGCTCGGCCGGGGTTTCATCCAGGATGAACTCAAGATCCTCGCGAAATCCAAGGTCCAGCATTTCATCTGCTTCGTCCAGAACCACGGCCCGGATCGCGGTCAGATCAATGGAACCACGCATGATATGATCGCGCAGTCGCCCCGGCGTTGCGACAACAATATGCGCCCCCCGCGCCAAAGCCCGGCGTTCATCACGCATATCCATGCCACCGACGCACGAGGCCAGAAACGCGCCGGCATCAGAGAAAAGCCAGCTCAGTTCACGCTTGACCTGCATGGCCAGTTCCCGCGTAGGCGCAACCACCAAAGCCAACGGCGCACCGGACGCCCCGAACGTCTCATCTTCGCCCAGCAACTGTGGTGCAATCGCCAACCCGAACCCGATGGTTTTTCCCGATCCGGTTTGCGCCGACACCAACATATCGCGCCCTTCCAGCTCAGGCTGTGTCACGGCCTGTTGGACTTGTGTCAAAGTATCGTAACCCTTGCGGGCAAGCGCATCTGCGATGGTCTGTTTCACGGTGGTGTTCTTTGTATCAGCCGGGGGATACGTGCCTTGCGGTATTGCAATCAGCGCATCTTCCAAGGTTAAAGACCGCCTCTTAACGGGAGTCGCTGGCAATGTATAGCCGTGTCTTTTGTGGTGACCGAAGTAAAAAACCGCCGGTCACGTAGGTATCTTTTGATGAACTTGTCTGCAGTTTCAGCCAACTGTCAAAAGCCGATGCGAAACCAATACTTTACCAGATAAAGTGGTGCCCGGGGGCGGCACATGCAACCTGTTTGAGATTGTTCGTTCTTGTGCAGTTTACCATTCAGTTACAACGTTCTAACTGGTTTAACTGTCCGGGCTTGTCTTACCGTGTTTGGCACCATCCAATACGGTAAGGTGGATATTAGGGTGGATAAAAATGCGGGCAACAAACAGACTTTCGGCTTCCTTTATAAAATCAGCACCGGTGGGTAAACACTGCGATGGCGCTGGGCTTTGGTTTATTAAACGAGACGATGGTGGCGCGCAGTGGATGCTTCGTGTGACTGTGCATGGCCGAAGGCGCGAAATGGGACTGGGTGGCTATCCTACTCTTTCTCTTGCAAACGCCCGTAGTGTTGCACAGCGATGGCGCTCCGTTTCTGCGGAAGGCCGCGATCCGGTTAAGGAGCGTGAAGCAGAGGCACGTGCGGCGCGGCGGGAAGATGTTTCACTTGCGGTTCTGACTGCAGATGCATTCGAAGCGCGAAAGGCTGAACTCAAAGGTGATGGAAAAGCTGGGCGTTGGCTCTCACCACTGAACGGGCATGTACTGCCCAAGCTTGGAAAGGTTCCAATAACAGACATTGACCAGCGCGACATTCGCGACACCCTAACCCCAATCTGGCACACAAAAGCCGACACAGCGCGCAAAGCAATGAACCGGCTAAACATAGTCTTTCGCCATGCGGCCGCGCTTGGATTGGACGTTGACCTTCAGGCGACAGAAAAAGCCAAAGCGTTGTTGGGAAAGTCACGTCACAAGCCGAAACATATCCCGGCAATGCTGTGGAGCGATGTCCCCGCTTTCTACTCAAGCATAGAGGAACCCTCGCTTACGAACCTAGCTATGAGGTTGCTCATCCTAACCGGTGTTCGCTCTAAACCTTTGCGCTTTATCAGGCTCGAACAGATTGAGGGAGACGTTTGGACCATACCAGGTGAGGCCATGAAAGGTCGAAAAGGGGCAACAAGTGATTTCCGTGTGCCGCTTTCGCAGGAAGCGCACCGCATTATCGGCCTTGCGCTACCGCATTCCAGAAATGGTTTCCTTTTTCCGAATAGTCGGCAGGGCGTGATCTCTGATATGACACTCTCACGTATGATGGAACGGCGTAAATTGGACGCCCGCCCGCACGGCTTCCGCAGTAGTCTTCGCGACTGGCTGGCTGAAGCCACCGACGCACCTCACGAAGTAGCGGAAGCAATGCTGGGACATACAACCGACTCTGGTGTCGTTCGAGCTTACAGACGCACAGATTTTCTTGAGCAGAGACGCGTTTTGGCTGAACGCTGGGCAGAATTTGTCATGGTTGGTGCAGGTCATGTCGTAAAGCTTGCGACCAATCAATGACTGAGCGGAACGACAATGCCAACACCTCGAAAGAGACTGTTGAGCCTACTTCTGATTTGAACGAATGGGGTATCCCCAACTGGTTGGATGCCGAAGCGTATGGCGACGTTACAGCGTGGACCTTGGATCGGTGGCGATGGGAGTTTTTTCGGCGAAGACAGGATCTGCGTGAGTATTTCGATAAGCTTGGGCAATCCACCTATCTGGAGAACCTTGCACTTAGCCAGCAAGCAATAGGAATTGATACGCGGTCACCCACAGAGCCTGGCTTTTGTGCGCGAGGCAGTGAACACACCAAGCAAGAGTTTGGTTACATCAGCATTCCCAACCCGCGAATTGGCCAACAGCCGGAAGGGGCAATCAGACCATTCCGGGGATACTCAAAACTACGTGTAACAGACGGCTCGAAGCGTGATCGCACAATCGAGTCCCATCCACAAATCGCTAGTCGCCAAAAATCAGTCAGCCTTTCGAGTACGGATGAGCATTTTAAAACTCAAGGGGTCGCTCATTTCGACTGCTTTTCAGTGCAACTCGAACCGCATGAAGTGGCGATAAAATTCGATCTGAATAGACCGTTAGAACCTCAGATCGAAGAAGCGCGTGAGCTAGCTCGACAACTTCAGGTACGCCTCAAGGGAAAACTAGTGGTAAACCGACGACATCCCAAAAAATGGCTGGGCTACCTGCGCACCTTGGACGCACGTGAAGCTGGTGCCTCCTGGTCAGAAATCGCTGCTTTGCATCCCGCAACCGCGCAAACAGAGCAATCAGCTCGCGACATTTGGGAGCAAGCGAGTGCCTTGTGTTTTAATTTCTGATTTCTTTTCACAATCCCAAAGACAGGCTCCTTTGGTCACGGTTGCACCATCCCGAACCAAAAAGGATGGTGACTATGAAATACCTCAACTTCGCAGAATTGCGTAAAAAGCTAGGCGGGCGGTCACGCTCTGCAATTTATCTCGATCTCCAGGCCGGGCGTTTGCCGCAACCGGTTAAACTCGGCGGGAAACTTTATTGGCCTGAAGACGAAGTGGACACTCATGTCCGTGCCCTTCGCGACGAAAAAGCCCAGTAACAATAGCCCCCGGCGCTGAACGACCACCGGGAGCAGGGTTGAGATAAACCAATCGCAGCCCAATCCTGGACTTTAAGGTACGCGCGCGCCTCAGTGGTGAGGTAAAAATGAGCAAACAAAGCTGGAAAAACACCACCGACAAGTGTTTGCGTCGCTCCTCCCTGCCCCTTTGTGAACATGGGCAGTTGGACTCGGATGCCACTAACGTCACAAATGTACCACTTGCTGGCTGTGCAGAACTTGGTGCTTACCGCCAGTGCAGCAATCCGTCGCACAAGGTGGGTGTAAGTATCGCTGATCACATTCCTGAGCACATTAAAAAGGTGTCGCGTTCAATTGGGTACACCCTTTGGCTGAACGGCGAAAATCAGTGGCTTGGCCTCGAATTAATCTTACGGGCACACCTGGATCAGCAGAAACGTGAAGCGCTTGCCTACATGGCGCTGAAATCTCTCAGCTACGACGCTGCCAAATCGATCGCGGAGGGCGTGCTGGACAATGGTGCAGGACAGCCTATTGCGCCCCTTCTAAACTACATGGACGAGGCCTTGTTCTGGGCTGACATGGCACTTCCTGAAGAGCTTGATGCCTATTGCCTTGCGAGCTTCGGACAGATGGATCCGGCTAGGCAGGCGGCTTTCCTAGAACAGGTGCAGGGTGGCAAATAAACATGGCGCATAATTTTGTAGACATGGCTATGCAGCTTAAAGCACACCAAGCCGAATTTTCTCGCCGGCGATCGGATCTGTTGCCAACGGAATTTTCTTGGCGCGACCCGTCCACCATTCCGCCCCGACCTTGGCTCTATGGGCAGCATCTGATCCGCAAACAGGTATCAGTGACAGTTGCACCCGGCGGAGTCGGGAAATCATCTCTGACGATCTGTGAGGCGCTGGCAATGGTCTCTGGGCGGGAGCTTCTGGGCGACTGGACCGCCAAAGATCTCAAGGTCTGGATCTACAACCTTGAAGACACGCGCGACGAATTGGATCGGCGTATTATAGCAACCATGCAGCATCACCAAGTCACCTCTCAGGAAATCGCGGGGCGGTTGTTTGTGGACTCTGGTCGGGAACGTGAACTTAGCACTGCGATCCAAACCCGTGAAGGCGTCCAGATCATCAAACCGGAAATGGCAGCCCTAGCGCATGAAATTGAGGCACGCGAGATCGATGTTCTGATCATCGACCCGTTTGTTTCGTCGCACCAGGTTGGTGAAAACGATAACGGTGCAATTGACATCGTGGCAAAGGAGTGGGCGCGGTTGGCGGATCAGTGCAACTGCGCAATTGAACTCGTGCACCACACTCGCAAAACCAACGGCGAAGAAGCAACGACCGAAAGCGGGCGCGGCGCAACCGCGCTTTTGGCGGCGGCGCGTTCCGGTCGGGTACTTAACAAGATGAGTGAGAGCATGAAGGCTGAAGCGGGTGTGAAAGAGGATCCGTCTACGTATTTTGCTGTGACCCGCGACAAGGCAAATCTTGCCCCCACCGCAGGTCGTGTCTGGCGGCGCTTGGCTTCAGTCCACTTGTCAAACGGTGACAGCGTAGGCGTGGTCGAAGTCTGGAATTGGCCCGATACCTTTGATGGAATTACATTGGCCGACCTTCTTGCTGTGCAGAAAGCTTTGAATGGAAAAGGACTACGGTATTCGGAACAGGCTCGTGACGATTGGGTAGGCGTAACTATTGCGGAAGTTTTGGGACTTGATGCCTGTTCAGACCGCATACGCATCAAAAAATTGATCGAGGCATGGTTGAAATCTGGTGCCTTGAAGAAGGTCAAATTATTGGATGCAAAACGTATGGAACGCCCGTGTTTGGAGGTAGGTGAATGGGCAAACACATAAGTGCCACACCCACCCCAAAAGCAGAGGTGTGGCGGGGTGTGGCAAACATGCACAAAACAGTTGCCACACCACCGCCCCCCTAAAGGGGGCGGTGGTGGTGTGGCGTACCGAACTTCCATTGAGCGTGTAAGCTGCAGTACTCAATGAAATTTGTGAGAGCCGAAGGCCAAACACTACGCGCATCATGGGGTTTGTAGACTATGTTAACAATTGTTGGGGTTTTTTGATGGGACGACCGACCAACTTTGAGAAGAAATTCCGTGCGCGCTTTCAAGGTGACCCCATTGATTGGCAGGCACTACAGTCACGTTGGCGGCCGTGCCCAGCAGAGGCGCATAAGCACCCAAACTATCGGAGGGATTGCTCACAGTGTCGCGGTGCAAACTGCAAACAGATGGCGGAGCTGGGCTTGAATGATTCCGGTGAACCACTGCCTAAGTCAGAGCGCCCAACATGCGGCGCAAAAACCCGAGCAGGAGGCCAATGTCAGGCCCGGGTAGTACCTGGAAAGCGGCGTTGCAGGTTGCATGGCGGTCTCAGTACAGGCCCGAAGGGGAAGCGAAGAGTTAAAGCCAATCTTGAACCAGAGGGCGCCTGAAGAGATGCGTTGCGATACCTCTGGAGATTAATGGTACTCGCGCGGTTATCTGCTACGGTGTAGGCGTTCGTTCTTTCAGAAACGTTTTATTGAAGAAGCTGGACCAGGATATTTCTCTAACGGTGATCTTTTGGAGTCAATTTAACAATGCGTGAGATCTTACGCCGGATATGCGAACTACAAACCTATTATTCTTCTAAGAATACTCCGGAAATGCAGGAGCGTGGAAACCTTGTACGCCAGGTCCTAACCGGCGAGCTTCGAGAGCTTCAGAATACGCTGAGCGAAGCCCTTGGCCCATTCGGCAGCGATTTCCACGTGGATGCCTCGGATGGGATCGGCAACAAAACAGAGCTCCCATGGGTACGGTTTTGCTCCAAAGAGATGTCCCCGAAGCCGACCGATGGCTTCTATGTCGTTCTGCATTTTTCGACGGATGGCTCGGGCGTAAATATCGCAGTAGGGTGCAGTTCTTCGAAGTTTCATAACGGTTATTCGATTGTCTTGCCGCCGGAAGACCTCGCCAAGCGCACCGAGTGGGCTAGACGCATGGTCCTGGAAGATCGTGGCTCATTGGAACCGTTCACAGATTCCAACGATTTTGGCGCGCGTCTGCGACTTCCAAAATCATTTCAGGACGCAAGCGCACTCGTGAAGAAAATCGACTACAATGAAATCAACGACCGGGTGGTGACGGAGCACCTTGTCTAAGCCACTCAAATGCTCAGGACTATATATTCTGCCCAACGCCAAGGCCGCGAGCTATCCCCTGCCGATCAGACCGAGCTTGAGATTCTGAGCATCACTAGGCCGACATCCACTATCGCCAAGAGCCAGGGCTTTGGATTGACAGCCAAGGAACGCAAGGCCGTAGAGCTTCAGGCAATGGCGATGGCCGAAGACTGGCTTCGAGAGCACGGCTACAAACCCAAAGACACCTCAGACAAAAAACCTTACGACTTCGAAGCCAAGAAGGGCGAAGACGTGATCTTTGTTGAAGTCAAAGGTACGACGAGCGATGCTGCCGAGGCGATCGCCATGACACACGGAGAAGTTGCCCTTCACCGAGACAAGAAAGGCCAGACAGCGCTAATAATCGTGACGGGCATACGCCTTGAGAAGGATGGAACGAGCCCAAAGGCATCAGGCGGCATACTTGAGCCGCTGATCGGCTGGAACATAGATGATTGGAGCCTTCAGCCAACGGCATATCGTGTTGCCCGCACATCCAAGGCGTGAGCACTCTCGTGCCAAGCGTACGAGAAAGCGGCATTATTGTAAGATACCGAAACTATTTTTCATCTCGAAAATGCTCACCCCACAACGGCGTCTTAGTCGGTCCAGCAATACTCGTCATAAGTGCCACCAATGGTCTTCCTTTCTGCCATCACCATTGCCCTACTCTTCATTTACTGGCTATGAGTCCTAGGCCTAATCTGCAGAGGAAACGTCGAATTTGTCGAAGTACAATCCCAACCACTATGTCGACCCAATCTATGACGCGGCCCGTAAGTGGAGCGAAAGATCCCTTGCGAGCGGGTTGTCAGTTCTTTCCGATAAAGAAGAGTTGTGGACCCGCGCCTTTCTAGACGAGCTGGACCAACGCTTTGTAAACAACCCCGACGTCGGGGAAGGAGACTTCCTTTCGAAGTTGAAAGCACAGCTATCCGAAGGCACCAACGGGTGCCGTCAACTGATGGCTGAGCTCCTATGGATTATGCTTCTTTTCCCTTCCAACGTAGGGGCCGCAAAAAAACGGGAGAATGTACGTGCGATTTGGTCATGGTCTGGCGAAGACCTCAGTGCGGACAAAGCAATGCTTTCGGATCAAGTGCTCGAGGGAATTGGCTCGGGCGGGGTCGCCTTCAATACCTATCGTTGGCTCGAGATCAGCTTTTTGATCGGTGCTTTGCGAGATTTTACGCGGCGAGAAGAGTTGGAGCGTAGATCTCTTCTTAAGGACCCATGGGCGTTTTCAAGCTGGTTGAGCAGCCTTCCCGAAGCAAGGAAACGACAATTAATCCACATCCTGCCACACTTGCTGTTTCCCGACACTTTCGAGCGGATCAGCTCCGAGGGAGACAAGCGCCAGATCCTCGCCGGCTTCGGAGACACGCCAGAAAAGGAGATACGGAAGTGGAACACTGTCGAGATCGACCGTGCCTTACTCGAACTGCGCCGTCGGCTTGAAAACGAGCATGACACGAACATCGATTTCTACCAGGATGAGTTCGAGGCCCAGTGGAAGAACCAGACAAATAACTGGCTCCTCAGCTGGAACCCTTCCAGATGGAACTGGGAAACGCTCGCGATCGATCGCGCTAGAACCATCAATGGAGATAAAGCTGACAACCGTTGGCGCTGCAACTCGAGCAAGCCGCGTGAGGGCGACCGCGTCTTCCTTGTTCGTACCGGAAAGCCCCCGAAAGGCATCGTGGCAGTAGGAAAGGTCACGCGCGCGCCCTACGAAGCCGAACACTGGGAACAAGCCCGCGCCGACGCTTGCGAGACGACGCGCTTCGTTGACGTGGCGTTCGACTCCGTCCGCGATGCAACAACGGACCAGATCGTCCCTCTGGAAGAGTTGCGGAGCTGTGAACCCGGCCAGGAATGGAGCCCACAGTCTTCCGGGATCGAGGTCAAGGCAAAGGCAGCCCGGACTCTGGAGCGCCTATGGAAAGCGCTGCCACCGATCTTATCCGGCGCTACCACGTTAGGGGATGAAGCCGGAACTGGAGGCGCATCCTCAAAAAAAGTCACGCCGCCCCTAAACCTTATTCTATACGGCCCTCCGGGTACTGGCAAAACGCATCGCCTGAAAAACGAACATCTGCCGCGATACCAGGACGGCGCTGCAGATCGCTTCGAGTTCGTGACTTTCCATCAGAGCTATGCGTACGAGGACTTCGTTGAGGGCATTCGACCAGTCACGGAGAACGGCACGGTCACCTATGAGGTACGGCCAGGGGTGTTGAAGCGGCTTTGCGATCGGGCTCGGCGCTCGCCGGACAAGCGGTTCGCGCTCTTCATCGACGAAATCAATCGCGGGAACGTCGCCAAGGTTTTCGGAGAGCTGATCACGCTTCTCGAGGTGGACAAGCGGATCGGCACTGATGCCTCGGGAAACCGATTGGCGAACTGCCGGGGCCTAGAAGTGACTTTACCTTACTCGGGTCAGCGTTTTGGGGTTCCCGCGAATGTCGACGTGATTGGCACCATGAATACCGCAGACCGGTCCATCGCTCTTCTCGACAGCGCCCTGCGGCGCCGTTTCCGGTTCGAAGAGCTTACGGCGAAGCCCGAACTCCTTGAATCGATCGACGACGGCGAGGGCAGCGCGATCGATCTGCGCCAGCTTCTGCAAGCCATGAATGCCCGCCTGTCCCGCCTTCTGCATCGCGACCAGACCCTGGGCCACAGCTACTTCTACCATGTGAAGTCGTTCGACGAACTGCGCCGTGTCTTAGCCCGAGAGATTCTGCCCTTCCTGCAGGAGGCCTTCTACGACGACTGGCGGCAAATCCGATACGTCCTCGCCGACCAGGCCGTAGAGGAGGAGCTACAATTGATCCGGGCGCGCACCCAGAGCGCTGCCATTCTCTTTCCCAAGGCCGACCCTGCCGAAATCGGGGACGGTGAGGCGTTCGAGGTAATTCGGGAAGACGAGATCACTCCGGACGCGATCCGCAAAATCTACGAGCCACCAGAATGAGGCGCCTGACCTTCCGAGAGAGGGAGGGCGTCAGCATCGGCCCGGCCGGCGAGATAAGCGAGCTCGAGGCAGAAGGCATAGCGAAACTCGCCGGACGTCTGCCAGCGGGCGCCCTCGCGTGGGGCCACCGCATGCTGAAGTTCGGGCCGTTCTGCGGGGTCCTGCAAACCGAGCAACTGGCGATCGAGGTACTGCCCAAAATCGACTATGGCAGCGATAGCAGCGAAGACATGCGGGGCCTTCTGGTGGCCATGCTTGCGCGTGCTGGAGAGCTCGGATCGAAGCGCGTGGGCGATGCCGGCCTCGGGCAACAGCACAGCCACCTGCTGGACGTCTTCATCGAGGATTTCTGCAGCCAGGTTAAATCCGCGCTCCGAGGTGGGGCCATTGCCCGTTATTCGGAAAGTATAGAGAACCTCAATGCCATCCGGGGACGGCTTGAGCTGACCGAGCATCTCCGCGCGAACGCGTTCGACCGTTCTCATCTGCTTTGTCGCTTCGACGAACGCAGCATCGACAACCCATACAATCAAGCGCTGAAGGGCGTACTTCGGATCCTTCTCGGATTCGCGCTGAGCCCGCGGACCCGCGCGATGGTGACGGCGTTCCTTCACCGCTTTGACGAGGTTGGCGATATTAGAGTCAGGGCTCGCGACATCGACGGTCTCCGCCTTGACCGGACCATCCGGCACTGGGAGCCAGTATTTGCGCAGGCCCGATGGCTACTGTCAGGCCTCTATCCGGATGTTCGCACCGGAGACGCTGCTGGTTCGGCGCTGCTGTTCAACATGGAGAAGCTCTTCGAGGCAGTTCTCGGACTGCGCATCCGGCATGCCTGTCAGACGCGGGATAGTGGTCGCCTTTCTGTGGGGCTGCAGAGCCCCGTGAAGAACCTCGCGACGGCGGGCTTCCAACTGCGCCCCGACATCACCATTCAGAGCGAAGTTGAGACTGTCGCCATTCTCGATGCCAAATGGAAGCGCCTAAATCTCGGCGACGCGAACTCCGGCGTCTCGAGCGGCGACGCGTATCAGATGAACGCCTACGCCGCCCGCTACCGGTGCAAACAATTGGCGCTCGTCTACCCCGCTTCTGGGGACTGTCCACCGGGAAAGATCAGCGAGTTCGTGCTCATAACTGAAGAGCGTCCAAAGCTTGAGGTCATCGCGGTAGATGTTCGAGAGCTCGCTTTTGGCAATGGGATGCCGCCTGGTATTGATGGAATGATCCCGATCGAGCCCTACTGGAAACAACGCTCATCACAGACAGTAATTCACACAACGATATGAAATACTGTCGGCAGGCACGTTCAGCGCGATCCAGGAACTGCTCGAGGCGGTCAGCCGCCGCAGCTGTCCTCTTAGACCGAAACAGCAACGGCCGCCTGAAGTGGAAGGTCAAAGGATCCAAGCAAACCCACCACGACTGGCAACAAGCTGAAGCAAAACCGGCTCCCTAGGGTGCGCCAACGCTTTGGCTAGACCTGCCCGCCAACACCTTTGAACTTTTCGACAAAGGCTGCAATCTTCTCGAAGACGGTCGTCTTCTTGGTCCGAAATTGCGGATTTAGCGGGCTCATTTTGGGGAGTATGGCATTGAGGTCGGCACCGTTTTCACTTGCAAATTCGCGCTTTATGGAAGCAGAAATATAGCGCTGTGCCGCGTCAGAATTTAGATCTTCCGACCTAATAAGCTCGTCTACCTCTTTACGTTGCTCCTCCTGAGCGAAAGAGAAAAATGCATCGATCACGCCTGCCTTATCATCTATCTGATCAAGATCAGTCTGGTTGATAAAGTCCACAATCAGGCTCTCTTTGGCTCGGTTCCCAAGACTACCGCGAATAACGCGGCGAGCATCCTTAATCAGATCCCCTTTGCTCTTCACTTTTTTGTTTTTCTCAAAGATGAGCTCAAGGATGTAGTCGAGGTTGATTTCCTGCGATTTCAGAAGATCCACTTCGAAAACGACATCGTCCCACTCGATACCGCTTTGTTCTTGCTCAGCCGAAGACTTTTCCCGGCGCAGCCAATCGCGAATATCGTTGTATGTTGACCTATAGTCTTGAACTGCTCGGTCTGAAGGCAGTTCTATCGCCTCCAGGTCGCGTAGGTCCTCGTCGCTCAAATAGTGCTTTTGCTTGAACTCCTCAACGGCAGCGGGATCTGTTAAATCCAGCCCCTGATAGACTTTCAATGCTGAAAACTCGTCGTAGTTCCTGAGCACATTCTCAACTCTCAGATACTCACCAAAGAGCTTCGCAAACTCCTTTTTATCTGCTTCTTTGACAATCTCGTCCGGCTTTGGAAAGCGCTCGGTCAGCTCCTTCACAACATCAATGAACCCGCGTCGCGCCGCGCCGGTTTCCTGATCAACGAAACCATTCATGTACTCGTCGTAGCTCTTCTCAAGCACGACGTTCTTTGTGTTCTTGTCACCGAACAGCGTGATCGCATCAACTGTCGCTTGCTCAAGGTCCCTAAACGCTACGATATTGCCGAATGTCTTGGTCGCATCGTAGATCCGATTGGTTCTGGAGAACGCTTGCATCAGGCCGTGAAAGCGAAGGTTTTTGTCGACAAACAAGGTGTTGAGCGTCGGCGCGTCAAAGCCTGTAAGGAACATACCGACGACAATAAGCAAGTCGATTTCCTTCGAGCGAACCCGGCTGGCAAGGTCACGGTAGTAGTTTTGAAAACCACTGCTATCGACACTAAAATTCGTTTTGAAAAAGGCATTGTAGTCTTTGACCGCGGCGCTCAGAAACTCCTTGGCGCTGCTATTCATCGCAGACACATCGAAGCTCTCGTCCTGAATGTCACCGATCGCATCTTGCTGTTCGTTGGCCGCAAAGGAGAAGATCGTCGCGATCTTCAGCGGCTTTTCACTGTCCACCTGCTGAGCGCTTAAAGTTTCATAGTAGAGCTTTGCGGCATCCACACTACTGACAGCGAACATGGCATTAAACCCACTGCTGCCCGCTTGCATCCGGTGAGTTTTTTGACGGAAGTTGTTCAGTATATACTGAGAGACTTCCCGAATACGTTCTGGATGAAGTAGCGCTTGCTTGTTTTCAGCAGCGCTGAGCTTCTTTTCGTCTTGCTCTGTCTCGATGGCTTTGAACCGGGGGCGCACATCGTTGTAGTCGACTTTGAACTTCAAAACCTTTTCATCACGAATAGCATCAGTGATCACATAGGAATGCAGTTCACGGCCGAAAACACTGGCCGTTGTCTCCGCCCCTAGAGCATTACCCTTCCGGATGAGTTTGCCATCAACGATGTCATCTCCGAAAATTGGCGTTCCTGTGAAGCCGAACTGGTAAAATCGTTTGAACTTCTTCTTCAGATTCTTCTGTGACTCACCAAACTGACTGCGATGGCATTCATCGAAAATGAAGACCACCTGCTGTTCATACACCGGCAGGTCAGCCTCCGATTTCATTAGGTTATTCAATTTTTGGATCGTCGTGACGATGATTTTGTTATCATCCTTACCCAAGTTGCGCTTCAACCCAGCCGTGCTGTCGGAGCCGTTGACGCTGTCAGGGGAAAACCTCTGGTACTCCTTCATGGTCTGGTAGTCGAGATCCTTGCGGTCCACGACGAAGAAGACTTTGTCAATGAAATCCAGCTCGGTTGCCAACCGTGCCGCCTTGAAACTCGTCAGCGTTTTACCGGAGCCTGTGGTGTGCCAGATGAAACCACCGCTCTCCGACTTCCTCCAGTTTTTGGCTTCGTATGAGCTTTTGATCTTCCATAGGATGCGTTCAGTCGCTGCAATCTGGTACGGGCGCATGATCAGCAACGTGTCGCTGACATCGAAAACCGAATACTGCAGCAGAACGTTCAGCAGCGTGCGCTTTTGAAGGAAGGTCGCGGTGAAGTCCTTGAGATCTTTGATCAGCTCATTGTCGGACTTTGCCCAGTTCATGGTGAAGTCGAAGCTGTTCTTGTTGCGCTTGGTCGTGTTGGCGAAATACCGGGCATCAGTGCCATTCGAAATCACGAAAAGCTGCAGAAACTTGAACAGGGAATGCTCGCTGTTGAAGCTTTCCTTGCTATAACGGTGGATTTGGTTGAACGCCTCGCGGATCGCAACACCGCGTTTCTTCAACTCGATCTGAACCAATGGCAAACCGTTTACCAGGATCGTCACGTCATAGCGATTGGCGTGCGTGCCGACCTGCTCGAACTGCTTGATCACCTGCAGCTTGTTGCGGGACATGTTCTTCTTGTCGAAGAGGTAAATGTTCTGAATACGCCCGTCGTCAAAAACGAAATCATGGATGTAGTCGTCATGGATCTTACGGGTTTTGTCGACGATGTTGTCGCTCGGCTTGTCGAGGTAGGTCTCGACAAAGCGCCTCCATTCATCATCTGAAAACGAGACGTTGTTGAGCTGTTCCAGCAGCACCTGAACGTTGGAAAGCATCGCGTCTGGGTTCGTCAGGGTGGGCAGGAAATCGTAGCCCTGGTTGACCAGGTCCTGCACAAGCTCACGTTCCAGGTCGTCTTCGCTCTGGTAGCGGTCAGCGGCGTCCCATTCTTTGTTGTACTTATCGAGAACGATGAAATTCTTCGTTTCCGCGATGGTTTTCGTCTGCTCAACCATTTTGTTCATCCTGTTGCCAATAGGCGTAGTTCTTGACCAGGTTTTCGAGGAGGAGCTTTACGGTGTTTTTCTCAGCAGGCGAAGGATCTCTGACCTGCTCATTTGAAAGCGCTGAATGGGTGAAAGTATTGATTGCCCGCACGTAGGCATCTTTACTGCCCTCCACCGTATCAAGCAGATCGCTCCACCTTGCATAGCCCAGGAACCCAGCCGTTTTCTCGTAAAGGTTCCGAAGCAGAGTAAAGTGGTATCGCTCGACGGTGTTGGAAGAGATCGCTTCCTCCAACACCTTCTTCAGGTGCAGATGATAGGAAAAACTCTTGTTCGCATCGCCGTATTTGACGTTCAGATTAAACGTACCATCTTCCAAGCGCTCAAGCAGATAGCAGCCTTCTTTTTTGCCCTGCTTTTTTAGGTCAAGCTCGTTGTGCAAAACATTGTAGAAAAGAGGGCTATGGGTTGTGATGACGAATTTAAGTTGCTGCGGCGCAGCTTTGATCAGGTTCGCCAGGTTCACCGCCAATTCGATCAAGTGGTTTTCATCAAGCGAGCTGACTGGGTCATCAATAAAAACGTACTGCAGCCCATTGAACTGATCTGTTGGTCGATCGCCGACCTCGGCAATGTTCAGAACTGAAACCACTTCTTCGAGCAACGTGAAGAAGATGCTCCAGACGAAATTGCTTTCTTCGCCTTTAGAGATTTTCACAACGTCATATTGTTCGGTGACAACCGCATCGCCATCCTCGGTAACGATTGGTTCACTAGCTTCTGTGACAAGGTTGGCCGGATTAACTCGGAAAGTCACTTCCGAGTTTGCAGGCACATCGATCTTTTTGCCGTCTTTGTCAGTGACCTGATACACTGCGTTGAATGCTGGGGTGACCTTACCTGTTGCGTGCAGCTGAAAGTTGTTGACGATGTCTACACCTTTCCCCTGGTCCGCCAAAATCCAGTCTGTAAAGCTGTTCGGCTGGATCTTCAGCCTTGGTATCGTGTCAGACTCCAGGTCATTATCCCAATAGAATAGGTCCTCAGTGAAGGCGTTGTAGTACAAGATTTTTTCGCGGGAGAGCGCGCCTTCCTCCCCTTCTTCGGATTTAGGTGCAATCAGCTCCTTCATGGCGCGGGACAGGCGGGTTTTGCCGGTGCCATTGAATGCATAGATTAACTGCACCTTTTTGTCTGCTTTTCGCAGCTGCTTTGCGAGCTCTTCGAGGGTCTGGCTCATTTATGCGTTCTCCTCGGGTGTGGGGAAGCTCAAAAGCAAGTCGCGGTAGTATTCATACTGCTGCTGACGCAGCTCAATTTCACGCGGCAGGCCTTCACTTAGCGACGTGGTCAGAGTGTTGAACTTGTCGAGGATGGCAACGATGCGAGCCTGCTCGGCCTGGGACTTTTCCGGGTCATTTGGATACGGCACAGGAATTTGAGCCTTTCCGAATGCCTTTATCAGCAGAGTATTCACCTTTGTTCTGGCTACGTATTGCGACTTTTTCACTACGAATGACGATGCCTGCATGCAATAGGCAACGTACTTGGCATTCAATTCATGCCGAAAAGCATAGCAATGATCATGGATCGCGACCTTTGCCTCACCAAGCCATGCTACAGGTTTACCCACTTCTTCAACTGTCTCACCAACGTCAGTCAAAACAACATCCCCCGGCTCTGCGTACTTTAGAGAATCCGCAAGACTTGCGCTGACCTGTGAAAAAGCCTCCGACGCGTAGACGCCATATCTCGTGTAGATTTCTCCATAGTGGATAACATCGATGCCTTCATCGACGTAGTCAGCTTTGGTGAACCGTTTTCCACGAATGAACTCGCCAATCTCGTCGAGGGCCTTCCACTCAGCATTGCCACTTTCAAAACTTAGCAACTGATCGAGATAGTAGCTGTATTGTTGCTTACGGGCCCTGAGCTCGGCTGTCAGCTCGGCCGTCAGCTCGATGAAGTTGTCCAAAATCCGAACAAGCTCCGTTTGGATCGCAAGCGATTTTACTGGGTCGTCAGGGCAGGGAATTGGCACCAACTTGTTGCAATAGTTGCTTATCCATTGCCTTTTGTGGTCACCATCGACCAACCCGCTGGGGAGAGTATTTAGCCAGTGGTAGATGTACTTGATGGAAAATTTACGGTCGTCACTTGCAGTGATCATTTTCATCGCCGACGATTTGGCTTTGAAATCAAAATCGACCCATTTATTCGCAGTCGTGAAGTCATCAAAAATTATCGTCGGGGACTTCGATGCTTCGAAAATACCATAAGATTCATCGGTGTAGCCGAGAACAAAGGTTTTGCCAGCGGTCAAAACTGGAACTTTGAACTTCTCATCGTAGTTCGTCGACGTCACTAAGTACTTTGTGGGCTGTTCATATTGCGTAACCTGGCCTAGCGGAAGCCATTCCACAGAAGCCCCATCCAGCAGCGTTTCCAGAAAGCTTAGATCGCTCATGCCTCAATCTCCGCGACAATGGCGTCGATGTCTGTACGCAGCTTGTCGATCTTGGCGACTGTGGTTTCCAGATCGACATTCAGCTTGGCAATGTCGACTACTTCGCGGTTATCCTTTGGCTCGACGTAGGCGCTGACCGACAAGTTGTAGTCTTTCCCGACAATCGTGTCGTAGGGGACGGTTTCGGCCACGTGGGACTCGTTTTTCTTGCTGTCGAACATCTTCATGATTTCGGCAATGTGCCGGTCTTCCATGAAGTTGTTGTTCGCACCCTTGCGGAAGAACTCCTCTCCCGTTGCGTCGATGAACTGAACAGCTGTGTCGGTCTTGTTCTTGGCCAGCACCAGAATGTTCACAGCAATGGTCGTACCAAAAAACAGGTTCGGCGCGAGGGAAATCACCGTTTCGACGAAGTTGTTGTCGACCAGGTACTTTCGGATCTTCTGCTCTGCCCCGCCACGATAGAAGATACCAGGGAAACAAACGATCGCGGCCCGCCCCTTGGCAGACAGATAGTGCAGCGCATGAAGGACAAAGGCAAAGTCGGCCTTGGACTTTGGTGCCAGGACGCCCGCTGGGGCAAAGCGGTCGTCATTGATCAGTGTCGGGTCATCCGCGCCCTTCCATTTCACAGAGTACGGAGGATTCGACACGATAGCGTCAAACGGCTTGTCATCTTGGAAGTGCGGGTCCTCAAGCGTGTTGCCGTACTGGATGTTGAACTTGTCGTAGTTGATGTTGTGCAGGAACATGTTCATGCGGGCGAGGTTGTAGGTGGTGTAGTTGATTTCCTGCCCAAAGAAGCCGTCTTCGATGATGTGCTTCTCAAACTCGTCCTTGGCCTGCAAAAGCAGCGACCCAGACCCGGCCGCAGGATCGTAGATCTTGTTGACGCTGGTCTGCTTGTGCATGGCCAGTTTGGCGATAAGTTTGGACACATGGGTCGGCGTGAAGAACTCACCACCGGATTTGCCCGCGTTGGCCGCATAGTTTGAAATCAGAAACTCATAGGCGTCGCCGAAGAGGTCGCCTTCGTTTTCGTCGAATTTCAGCGGCAAGCCCGCCACCCCTTTGAGAACCTCAGCTAGCCGTTCATTCTTCTGCTTAACCGTGCTGCCCAGGCGGTTGCTGGTGGTGTCGAAATCGGCAAAGAGACCAGTAATGTCCTGCTCGGACGGGTAGCCACTGGCCGAAGCCTCGATCGCCGAAAAAATCTCCGCAAGGTCGGTGTTCAGACTGTCGTTCTTGCTCGCGGTTTTGACCACATTTTGAAAGAGTTGACTTGGATAGATGAAGTATCCCTTGGTCTTGATCGCATCGACTCTGGCTTCATCGGGGATGTCTGAATCGGCCATTCCGGCATAGTTGATGCTGTCGTCACCACCTTCGATGTAGTTGGTGAAGTTCTCGCTGATGAAGCGATAGAACAACGCGCCCAAGACAAACTGTTTGAAATCCCAACCGTCAACCGCGCCCCGCACCTTGTTGGCAATTTGCCAGATTTGTCGATGTAGTGCTTCAACCTGTTGCTGGCCTGTCATTTCTGCTCCCCTTCTTGTTTTTGTTTCTGCTCGGCAATCCAACGGTTGACCTCACCTTTGCGAGACCGCCATGCGCTTCCCACCCTGAAACCAGGAACCTTTCCCTGTGATGCGAACAGATAGGCGTTTTTTTCAGCCATTTTGAGATACTCAGCAAGTTCTTTCTCGTTCAAAAATTTCTTCATTGGGCACTTCAAGAATGCTCCTTCTGAGGGGGCAAGATTGTAAACAGTAGAAATGAAAAGAATCGGTAAGCTTAGAAACTACGCATTCCTTGTGAGGACGCCTTGAAAGGTAGCGAAGTCCGCCCTGGCGCTGCGATTATTCATTCGTCGAATCGTCATTCCGGCTTGGGAAGTGACCTGCCCCCGAGGCTCCCTCGTTTATTACGAGAGTCTGCGGGTCTGATTTTCATATTCCTGGTCGTCGTTTTGGGCAAGCGCGTTGGGCGCAGAGCCTTCAAATTGCTCAAGCGTTCGACCCGCTTCTACGGGTGTTTGGTTGCCGAGCGATGAGTGCGGCCTAACGTTGTTGTAGTCGTATCGTCAGAGCGCTAGCTTTCACCGTGCATCAGGTTGCAAGGCTCCACTGTCGCTAACCTACCTAAGTCCAAAAGGTGGATATTTGGGTGGATATGCTAAACCCGATATATGATTTATGTATTATAATCATAGAATTATGATTTTTTTATGGTGCCCGGGGGCGGAATCGAACCACCGACACGAGGATTTTCAATCCACTGCTCTACCCCTGAGCTACCCGGGCACGGGAACGGCGTTTACCGTTGGGTGGAGGCCTTCTATGACTTGCTACAGGCAGTGTCCAGAGGCTTTTTCACATTTTTTCAATGTGGACGTTGTTGCTCTGCTTCGGGATCGGAAACTTCGGTTTCAACATCCTCTTCCCGCTGCGATGGAACCGCGTAGGACCCATTCAGCCACTTGGCCAGATCAATATCAGCACACCGTTTCGAACAGAATGGCCGAAACTTGGTTACAGATTTTTCTGCGCAGATCGGGCAGCTCATTTCAGCACTTCCGCCAACGGGATACGGCCGCGTTTGCGCTGTAGTTCGTAGTGGCCAAGCGGGGTCCAGCCTGCCAGCGTGGTTTCGATCGAATCTGCCTTCAACGCAGCGCGCAGAGAGGCCTCGAACCCTCGGCGATCCTTTTTAGGCATTGGCGCCAGATCCAGAGTGATTTGCCCGCCTAAACCGCGGACGCGCAAGGCACGGGCAAGCCCCTTGGCGCAGGCGAAATTGACCTTGGTTCCGGCCGCCATCGACGTGTCGGACCCAGTGTTGACATCCACAGCAACCAAGGCCCGGGTGGGTTGAATATAAAGATGGCCGCCTCCGGGTAGTGGCTCGGAAATACCACGCGCCACGTCCAATGCATCCAATACGCCATGCGTTTCGAAACTACCCGGCTGTGTCACTACCTCAGCCGGGTCGGTCCAGTCGCGCCAGGCCAGAACATGGGGTCCGTCACCTTCAAGCAGCAGCTCGGGCTCAGTTCCCGGATCGTTCAAAACCTGATCCGCATGGGCCAGCATCGCGCCGATATCCTCGGCGATTTCAGCCGCGTCTTCGCCCTCACAACACGACCGCAGGATCAGGCCATGGCTGCTGTCCTCCATGCTCTCATGAGCGATCTCAAGAAGGCGGTCACGCTCATCTTCGTCGTGGATGGAACGTGAGATATTCAAACCGGGCGCATCAGGCGTGACGATCGCATAGCGGCTTTTGAACAGAACCCGATCGGTCACCGGCAGTGCCTTACCGGGTTCGGCATAGCCCGTCACCTGCACCAACATCAGTGCACCGGGTGCGAGCCCTTTGACCTGCCGCAAGAAAGCCGGACCGTCAGGTGTGGTCAGGAACATGCCACCCTGCCCTTTGACCGGTCGGTCGGCACGGGCACGGTAAATCGTACCCGGCGCTGGCGCGTCAGCTGCAATCAGGAAATCGTCCAGCTGACCGTCGACCATAAGGGCGGCAGCTTCGCGGCTTTCAATGTGATCCAGAACGATGGTTCGACCCTTCATGACACCTCACGATACAGGGGATAGCCGATGCCTTGCAAAAGCGCGGCGGTCTCGGACAGCGGGAGCCCCACGATGCCGGTAAACGAACCAGAAATCCACGGGATGAAAGCCCCGGCGGGGCCTTGAATGGCGTAAGCGCCTGCTTTGCCCTGCCAGTCTCCAGTCGCCAGGTAGGCGTTGATTTCAACGTCTGACAGACGTTTGAACTTGACCTGAGACACAACATCACGTTGCAGAACGCGGTCCCCGCACCGTACGGCGATCGAGGTGATTACGCGGTGCCGTCGACCGGACAAAGCATGCAGAAACTCAGCCGCCTGGCCCGCGTCTTCCGGTTTTCCCAGAATACGGCGCCCCAGTGCGACCGTGGTGTCCGCGCAAAGAGTTACATCGTCGCCATCGGCCTGTACCGCCTGTACTTTTGCCCGCGTAATGCGATTGCAATAGGGCACCGGCAGCTCACCTTTCAGCGGCGTTTCATCAATGTCGGGTGCACGGATGGCATCGGGCTGCACGCCAAGCTGGGCCAACAGGTCCAGCCGCCTTGGGCTGCCCGATCCTAAGATAAACGCCATTGCGGCAGGCGTTACTTGAAGCGGTAGTTGATCCGACCCTTGGTCAGATCATAGGGGGTCATCTCGACCTGAACTTTGTCGCCGGCCAGAACACGGATGCGGTTCTTGCGCATCTTGCCTGCCGTATGTGCGATGATCTCATGGCCGTTTTCCAGCTCGACCCGAAACGTCGCATTAGGCAGGAGTTCCTTCACGACACCGGGAAATTCGAGCGTATCTTCCTTGGCCATGTTGTCTCCACATTTAAGTTGCACTCGCAGAATCTGCGAGGATGTGCGCTTAAATGAGCCCATTTTGGGCTTATTTCAAGGGCGGAATCACCTAAAGGGCGGATAATGTGACCGATTCGACTCGGGGGGCTTGTTCTTCCCAGTGCGTTCGGTTCAGCACCTGGCCGTCGGCACGCACTTCCGCGATGGCGGACAGATCGATGTCTGCATAGGTCCAACCGGGGTGGTTAAGTGTGCCTTCGGCCGGTACGCCGGTGGCCGGAAAGCCCTTGTCTGGCGGGCCGAAAATGCCACCCGTTCCGGTATTCATATCTACAGCCTCGGACCAGTCGTTGTTCCCGACCAATGACGCCATAACCGTAACGCACTGATTTTCCAACGCTCTTGACATTGCACCAATCCGAACGCGCCAGTAACCTGAAAGCGCTTCGGTACACGAGGGGACAAGGATTAGGTCGGCGTCGCTGAGCGCACGGCCCAGCAACGGAAACTCGCTATCATAACAGATCAACACCCCGATCTTGCCCAGCGCCGTATCGAACAGTTTCAATGGGCCGCCAGGGGCGATATCCCACGACTCGCGTTCGAACCGGGTCATGATCTGTTTGTCCTGGTGGTCCTGTTTGCCATCTGGGGCATAAAGTGCTGCCCGGTTCACAGGTCGACCGGGGCCGTCCACAACCGGGGCCGATGCGCCCAGAATGTACGACTTGTACTCCTGTGCGAGGCGCTGGTGCAGGTTTTGCACATCCTCCATCCGATCCGAGACTGCGTGGATCGAACGCTCCAGATCACCCGCCACCTCGGTCCCATCGAGCGTCGACAGTTCCATCGCGCCGTATTCGGGGAAAACCAGCAGTTCCGCCCCCTGCCTCGCGGCATCTGAGACCCAGCGGTCCAGCTTGTCCTCATATTGCGCCCAACTGTCGAGCCAATCGAGGTTATAGGCGGCGGTGGCGACTTTCATGGGCTTTCCTTGCGGTCCAAACTCGGGCGAATTTATGTGTGAGTTCGCGGGCTGTATAGCCCCATCCTGACACCTTGGGTTTTGAGTGACCATTTCCGCTATGACCCCGAACTGTCAAATGCCGCAGGATGCATGAATGACTGCCAAACCTTGCTCTTGTCGGAAATGAGCGGCCAACGAAACCGTCATTGTTGACCGGTGAACCAGCACACAATTCATTTTTGAAGTGCTGGTATGTCAGCATGCAACCATCTGTCAGTCTGCAAGAGACAGATTCAGTTGATGTCTTGGCAATGATGAGAGAGCCTGAGGGTAGGTTCCGAGGGGCCATCAAACACGCACCCAATAATCCAGTTCAGCTTAGGGAGAATGAAAGTGGCGAATGCAACCTACAAGAAAATCGATGTCGTCGGCACGTCAACGGAATCTGTTGATGCAGCTATCAGGTCGGGTATCTCAAAGGCGGCTGAGACAGTTAAAAACCTTGATTGGTTCGAAGTTTCGGATATCCGAGGTCACATAACGGATGGCGAAGTTGGTCACTTCCAGGTCGCTATGAAAATCGGGTTCAGGCTCGACTAAGACAAGGCACAAGAACAGCAAAAGACCGATTTGTCCGCAGAGCAGACGAAAACTATCTACAAATCCCGCATCCAAAACTGCAGTCGCTTTGCTGTCTCGCCCTCTTCGCCAACATCCTTCCACGAAAACTGCGCGATCACACCGGGCAGCGGCTCATATCCCCGCGCGCGCCAGAAGGTATCCAAGGGGCGATAATTATTGGGCCGCATAGGGTGGTCGGGGGCGCGCTGTACACTGCAAAACGCGCATTTTCTGTAGCCCAGCTTGCGCGCGTGTGTCTCGCGAAGGTCAAAGAACTTATGACCAACCCCCTGCCCCCGATAGTCCGGCAAAAGGACAGATTCGGCGCAGTAGAAGATGTCGGTCAGGTCCAGGCCCGAGCCTTCAAAGGCGGCGGCGAAATCATCAGCGTGATCGGTCAGAGGGGCACCGGTTGAAGTGCCTATCAGGCGGTCACCATCGAACGCTCCAACAACGACCGCTTTGTCGCTGTCACGGTAAGATTGCAGGTACTTCCGCTCGTAATCGATGTCGCCGTCATACAGATACGGCCATGCCCGAAACACTAGAATCCGCAAACGCGCCACATCGTCCAAAGCATTTGTCAGCGCCGCGCCAGTCAGGGGGCGGACAGCTGTAACCTCAGCCATTCGAAACCTGCTTTGTCCAGTCAGCGAGGTTGTAGAACGTGGTAACGCGGGTGATCTTGCCGTCTTTCAAGTCAAAGAACGACCCAGCGGGCAAGCGATAGGTCTGGCCGTGGGCTTCGGGCAAACCCTCATCCGTTTGCAGATAGGTGCCGTTCACAGTGAACTCGGCCGAAGCGCGGGTGCCGCCTTCGGCCTCAAACACCACGATGTCCGTCAGGTGTTCCTTGTAGCAGCGGTTCATATGGGCGCAGAAGGCTGCAAATTTTTCCTTGCCAGTGCGGATCTGGCCTTCGTTCACGTGATGCGCCACGTCATCTGACAGGCAAGCCAGCATGCCGTCGACGTCACCGGCATTGAAAGCGTCGAAATAGGTTTTGACGGTCTGGTTCATGGTCACTCCGTAGGTTCGCCCCAGCGACCTTTGAGATGCTGAATGATCTGGTCGCGGGTCTGTCGGTAGTGAATTAACTTGTCTGCGCGGCTTTCGCCCAGTCCGGTAGGGTCCATTATTGGCCAATAATCGACATCCAAGTGAAAAATGCGCGTCAATTCCAGAGCCTGGCGCTGACTGGCTGGAGACAACGCAACGATCAAGTCGAACGAGCTGAGGTCGTCACCCCATTCCTGCATCTCATCAAACGAGCGGGACCGATGGCGGGACAGTTCAACGCCGACTTCCTGACAGACAGCAATGCAAAATCCGTCAATCTCAAGGTCATTTCGCACACCGGCGGACTGCACATAAGTGCCCGTACCATAGAACTTTTTCATGAGCCCTTCGGCCATAGGGGACCGAACCGCGTTATGGTCGCAACAAAACAGGACCGACTGCGGTAAAGGCTTCACGCGTCAGCCCCCGAAATGCAGCACGCAGATCAGCGTGAAAAGGCGACGCGCGGTATCGGTATCTATGTCGGCCTTACCTTCAAGTCGCTCCTGCAAGACGCGGCTGCCTTCGTTGTGGATGCCGCGACGGGCCATGTCGATGGTTTCGATCTGGCTGGGCGGCAGGGTTTTTACCGCGTTGAAATAGCTTTCGCAGATCTGAAAATAATCTTTGACCACTTGCCGGAACGGCCCCAGCGACAGGTGAAACTCAGCTGCCTTTTCCTCGGCCTCGGTGGCTATGTCAAAGACCAGCCGCTTATCGCGGATCGACAGCTGCACACGGTATGGTCCATCAGGCGTGACACGGTCATCGCGCACCGGCAGCGCAAAGCTGTTTTCTTCCAGCAAATCATAGATCGCAACCTTACGCTCCTGCTCAATCTCGGGGGTCGGCGGAGGCAGGTTTCGGTCGTCAAGTTCGATGTGCGAGATACGAGTCATAAGGCGTGGTCCGTTCAGGTCGGGACAGACTTATAGCAACAAAATTAAATGGGCAACGCACACAGACCATTTCCTGACAAACTCGCTACAACGGGTGATCCGAAGGGTCGATTCCGTGCTTCCGCAGCAGGGTGTCGACAAGCGAGCCCTTGGCGATTTCACGACCCTGAAAAATCTTCCGAAACCAAGATCCAAAGAAATGCACGGACATTTTGTTCTGCCAGTCCAGAAACTCGAGCGCCGACATATCCGGATCGTTCCAGTGCTTTCTGTACCTAAGAGGAATCGCGTAAAGCTCGGCGCGGGCAGAACACATATCATGTTCCGGCGTGTCATAAATGTAGTGAAAGAACAAAGGTGGCCCAAAGGTCGAAAGCGGCAAACTCCAGACAGTTGATCTGCCGAATATGTCGATGTAGCTCTTTCGCCGATCCTCTGCCCACCAGGGCGGAACAAGGTCACTGTCAAAAGCAAAATCACACATTTTTTTCAATGCCGGGCTGTCGCTTGGCAAGGCAACAACACCATTCATCATACGTCGACGTTTCATATTCGCCTTAGGAAACAAGTACCCCTGTTTGGTCTCGAACGGTCTGTTCGCGTAGGCATCGGCATCCACCCAGATATAGTCGGTATCCTGCATAAGCTTCAGGCGGAACAGATCCGCATGAACGGCAACGGATCGGGTGATCGGGTCGCGGTAAATCTCGGACGTATCAAATACTTCACGTGCGTCACGCGCCTCGATGTAATCCGGAATATCCTCTAGGTCGCCATAGTGGTAGACGATCGGCTTCTGGTCCACATCCGCGAAGGATTTCAGGCACAAATGCTCTAGAAAACTAAACCGATTGCCGATCCAGAGTGTTGCCACGCGTTCCAAGTCTGGCTCCTATGTGTCAGGTCCTTCGGTCAAGGCGCCGTTGAACAACCGGTTGTTTCAAGTCCCTACCTACATAATCCGTGCAGGTTCGCGGCGGGTGTGACCCTTAGGCCATAAGGATTTAGCCGTTCAGTCGCTTCAACCGCGCCGTTACTGAAAGTCCATGCGCCTCAAGGCTTTCGGAATGGGCCAGCTGCTCGGCTGCGGGTCCAATCGCACGCAGGGCTTCTGGTGTCATTTGGCTGAGTGTCGTGCGCTTGAGGAAATCCATCACACTGAGACCAGAGGAGAAGCGGGCCGAACGCGCTGTTGGCAGCACGTGATTGGGGCCACCGACATAATCGCCAATGGCCTCGGGCGTGTACTGGCCCAAGAAGATAGCGCCAGCGTGGACAGTCTTGGCGCTCAGCGCGACCGGGTCGGCCACGCATAACTCAAGGTGTTCGGGCGCGATGCGGTTCGACAATGCCGCCGCCTCGTCAAAATCACGCACGGTGATGATCGCGCCGAAATCACGCCAGCTGGCCCCCGCGATTGCGCGGCGTTGCAGGGTTTCAAGGCGTTTATCGACGGCTTTGGCAACGGCCTGTCCAAACCCGGCGTCATCTGTAATCAGAATCGATTGCGCGCTTTCGTCATGTTCTGCTTGGCTAAGCAGATCCAACGCGATCCAGTCGGGATCATTATCCTTGTCGGCAATCACCAGAATCTCGGACGGACCAGCAATCATGTCGATGCCAACCTTCCCGAATACGCGGCGCTTGGCGGCGGCTACAAATGCGTTGCCCGGACCCGTGATCTTGTCGACCGCTGCAATTGTGTCGGTGCCATAGGCCAGTGCGGCAATCGCCTGTGCCCCGCCAATACGATAGATCGTGTTCACACCGGAAAGCTGCGCCGCCAGCAGGACCAACGGGTTCACTTGCCCATCCGGTGTCGGCACGGCAATGGCCAGACGCTCAACCCCAGCGACCTTCGCGGGGATTGCGTTCATCAGCACGGAGGACGGGTACGATGCCAGCCCGCCGGGCACGTAGAGACCGGCAGCCGACACAGCAGACCAACGCCAACCCAGCATTGCGCCCGTCGAATCTATCCACTCGTGATCCTCTGGCAACTGCTTTTCGTGATAGGATCTGATGCGCTCAGCGGCCAATTCCAAAGCAGCCCGATCTTCGGATGAGACCTGATCCACGGCCTCGGCTATCTGTTCGGCGCTGAAGGCTATTGTTTCGGGCGTCAGCTCCAACCGGTCAAACTTGGCGGTCAGCTCGATCACCGCCGCATCGCCACGTGTCCGCACGTCTTCGATAATCCCGGCGACAACGGCATCCACATCCGGGCTGTCCTCGCGCTTGGCGGACAACAGCGTTGTGAAGGCGGTCTCGAATTCGGACGACTTCGTGTCGAGGAAGACAGGCATGTTCTGGCACTCCGGAGCGTTTGATCGGGACATACCGCCCAGATGGGCCGGCCTCAACCCTCAGTCCTGTAGGTGCAGCGATTTGCGCATACTCAGACAGGGCACGTCATTGCGCTGACTGCATCCTCCGGTGGCTTCCCAGCCGTGCCGCGCATAGAAACCCTGTGCCGTTTGGGTGGCTTCAAGCTGCCCCTCGGTACAGCCAAGAGCGATTAGGTCCCGCTCAAGCGTCTTCAACAAAGCACCGCCAATACCGCAACCAATGTGACCTGGATCGATATACAAAAGCGTGACTTCTCCGGCTTCGGTCAGCCCACCGACTGCCGCAGGCTGCCCGTTATTCTCGGCGAGCCAGATTTGTGCCCCGTTCCTGATCCAGCCTCTGATCGTCTCCGGATCTTTGTTTGCGACCCATTGTGCGATCACCTTAGGATCACCCTGATGGTCCGCCGTGCAAAGCTCGGTAATTGACCGGACCAGAACACGGCTCAGATCGAACACGTCGAAAACGGTCGCACGGCGCAGCACCAGACCCTGTGGGGGTCCGGTGAATGCCTGCGCTATGCCGCGCTTATTCCGGATGGTGCGGTGCCTGACCGGAAGGGGCCTGATACGGCCGGGTCACGTCCTTGAGGGTGACATCCAGCGCCTCGACCGACAAGCGGATCGTACCGTCTCCCGCAAGTGTTAGCATGATCTGCCCGGCACCGTCTTCGCCCGCTTCGAAATCAATCGACAGCAAGGACATCACCATTTCCTTGTCGCCGCGTTCGACCCCCTGGCTCGCCACAGACAGCACTGAATCGAAAACCAGAACCGACTGCACCCGTTCAAACGGGCGGTCGCGGCGGGCGGCGGCATCTTTGTCTTCCCAGCGGAACCGGTTCAGCAACAGGCCAAAACGACGTTCAGAGGGCCGCCACGTCATCTCGGTGATTGGGAAAACCGCATCCTGCGCCAGGGTCGAAATCACCTGAAGGTCATCGGCGTCCTCGGCCCCCAGATTCAGTGGGGCTTCGCGTCCGTCTTCAAAACTTGCATCTGTCATTGGCCTTTGATCCGTTCAATCTTTGCGCCCACGCCTTCCAGCTTACGCACCACATGTTCATATCCGCGGTCCAGATGATAGACCCGACTGACTGTCGTTTCCCCTTCGGCCGCCATACCGGCCAGAATCAACGACACCGAGGCCCGCAAATCCGTCGCCATTACGGGCGCGCCTTTTAGGCGTTCAACTCCGGTCACGGTCGCCGTGCCACCGTGCACTTCAATATTCGCGCCCATGCGCACCAATTCCGGGGCATGCATAAAGCGGTTCTCAAAGATACGTTCTTCCAGAACTGAGGTACCTTCGGCCGTGCACATCAGCGCCATCATCTGCGCCTGCAAATCCGTCGGGAAACCGGGAAACGGCTCGGTCACAACGTCCACAGCGTTAACACGGCCGTTCTTACGGGCAACCTTCAGGCCTTTTGGGGTTTCTTCGACATGCACTCCTGCCGCATCCAGCTTGGCCGCAAAAGATTCGACCAAAGCCATCCGACCACCCAACAACTCAACTTCACCGCCGCACATGGCCGGGGCCAACATATATGTGCCCAGTTCGATCCGGTCGGTCACCACCTGATGCGTTGCACCATGCAGGCGATCAACGCCCTGAATCTCGATGGTCGAGGTCCCCTCACCCGAAATTTGCGCACCCATCTTGCGTAGGCACTCAACCAGGTCAACAATCTCCGGCTCACGTGCGGCGTTCTTCAGAACGGTCGTGCCTTTGGCCAGCGTGGCGGCCATAACGATGTTCTCAGTTGCGCCCACCGAGGCAAAGCGCATCTCATGCACTGCGCCTTTCAGCCCACCCGGGGCTTTGGCGTGCAAGTAACCGTCTTTAAGCTCGATCTCGGCGCCCAGCGCCTCAAGACCTTCGACATGCAGGTCCATCGGTCGTGCACCGATGGCACACCCCCCCGGCAACGACACAACAGCCTGTCCAAAACGCGCCAGCAAAGGACCCAATACCAGATTGGACGCCCGCATCTTGCGCACGATCTCATAATCCGCCGTCTGACTGAGCAGATCATGGCTGGACATCGCCAGCACCTGCCCGTCCTGCAGCGAAGACACTTCTGCCCCCAGCGATTGCAACAGCGCAGTCATTGTCTTGATGTCACTCAGCCGCGGCGCATTGGTCAGCGTCAGCGGTTCTTCGCTGAGCAACGTTGCGGGCATCAGCGTCAGGCATGCGTTCTTGGCCCCCGCAATCGGTATCTGACCGTTCAGCGGCCCGTTGCCCGTTACCAAAATCGAATCCATCTGCTCTTATCCCTCGTCCTTGCCGGTCTTGTCCTCGGATGCCGCCCGCGCTTTGGCTTGCGCCTTGCGCCGCGCCATATTCGCCTTAAGCGCGGCCTTAAGCCGTTCTTCGCGCGCGTCCCCGGATTTACCGTCTTTTTTAGGTGAATTTTTATCTGCCATTGTCTTTCTCTACAGGAGACGAAAAAAACCGTCCAGACACCCTTGCGCCGCGTTTCGTTTGAGTCTAATCACCCGCCCACAGCGCTGCTGTAGCTCAGAGGTAGAGCACTCCCTTGGTAAGGGAGAGGTCGAGAGTTCAATTCTCTCCAGCAGCACCATCTAATCTCCACTGCTAAACGCAAGCGCTGCTTTGTTATGAATGCGGAATCTGGTTGTCGCGCCAGTTGCGCCACAAATGCCCGGAACCAGGGCTGTGCGGTTCACGCCCGAAAGCCCGTATTAGAAATCACCCAGTTTGCGACAGTACCGTTGAATGCGTCAAATGCGCCGTTCCGACGCCGACAATGCACCAGCTAGTGAGCTTTTGATCTCAGACGGGATGTTCCGGCCTTGCTGTTTTATCTTTGCGGCGATCCAGCCCGCAGAATGTCCGCGGCATCCTATTTTGTTCGTGCGCGCAGCGGCCAGAGTTGTCGCCTTGTCGCGAGCCAAGGCCATGGAAACCTCAACCTCGGACTCCGGCAGGGCCATTCGAACTGCGCTGAACACGTCCATCGAGACCTGTAAAGTCTGACGTTCTAGCCGATGGGCAGCGTTGGTCAGCAGTCGCGTGCAATAAGCCGACAAGAAATACCAACGGAACACCTGAAAAACCTGACCGTTGGACGCCGCCATATCCGGCGCGCGGTCCGCAACAGCGGTCAGTTCGGAAAAGGCAGCTTCGGCCAATTTGGCCGCATCGCAAATCTGACGCTCGCGACTGGCACGAGAAACCGCGCCGTTGGCGAAGCGGGAGTCAGATTTACCGATTTCCAAGTGCATTGATATCCTCCACCGTCAATTTGTGATGAAGATATAAAATCTGACGGCATCGCCGGCATGGGAATTGCGGTCAGAATTTCCCGATTTGTCGTCTTTTTTGGCCAACTTCAGAGTCTGTCTATACATTTCACTCTATAAGTTGGCCTGTTTTGAGCCATTTGGTCAACTGGTGAACACCGCAAACGTTAATGTTTTAAACAAAAAGCACACATATCTGACACGATCTTGTAATAGTTATGCCCACTTCGATATGTATGAATACTCAATCCTGCTGACCAGTTTACCAGTAAAGTTTTAACGAGGGGGTACGAAGCAGGATCAGGGGGTGAGCGCCTGTTCAGCCAGGCTCGCCTTAGGACAGAGACGCTCCCCCCGTCCTTATCACTTAGTCTATCTTGTTCTTTTGGGCATGTGGCGTCACACCAAAACTCGACCGGTACACGCGCGAAAAATGTCCCGGATTTTCGAATCCGCAGGCCATGGCCACCTCGGTGACAGACGCTTCGGTCTGCAATAGCAGCTTCTGCGCGCGCTCCAGCCGAAGCTCCATAAAGTACTTCTTGGGCGACGTGTTGAGGTATTTACCGAACAGCCGTTCCAACTGGCGCGTTGAAATCCCCAGATCCCCGGCAATATCAGATGGGGAAACCGGTGCCTCGATGCAGTCCTGCATGATATGAATTGCCTTGGCGAGATGCGCGTTACGCATCCCGTTGCGCGATTGAAGGGACACGCGCTGTTTGGCCGTGGCATTGCGCACGGCGTTGTAGACCATCTGGTCAGCAACCGCGATGGACAACTCTTCGCCGTGGTCCCTTTCAATCAGGTGCAACATCAGGTCGGCGGTCGCCGTGCCACCCGAGGCAGTAATGTGCTTTTCATCGGCGACAAAGACACTGCGCACCAGATTCACCTCGGGAAAGGCCTCCATAAAGGCATCGTGGTACTCCCAGTGAATGGCGGCCTGCATCCCGTCCAGAAATCCTGCCTCGGCAAGCAACCACGCGCCCGAACACAAAGCGCCGATGGCCGTACCTCTCGCCCGCTCGCGCCGAAGGGTTGCTAGCAAAGGGCGCGAGACATGGTTGCGCATATGAATACCTGACAGCACGAACAGTTGGTCGGTCTTTGGCAGCGCGTCCAGTCCCCCATGAACCAAAGTCACCGACCCGTTGGAACAAACGGCCTGCTTGCTGTGTTCGGATGCAAAAGACCACTCATACAGATCTTGACCGCTGACGAGGTTGGCAATGCGCAGCGGTTCGACCGCGCAGGAAAAGGCGAGATGCGAGAATTCCTCGATCAGGATGAAAGTGATGTGGCGGGGTTGGCGCATAGACGTCCGATTCAGTTTGACGTGGTCGACGGCCTATGCTGCACGATTCTTTTCTGTATACAACTTGTATTTTATTGGAATACAGAGAATGAACGAAATAGCCGGCACGATTCGCGCAGCGACTGTTGGAGGAACGGATGAAAGACGACGCCAAATCCCGAAAGGCCGAGTTGATGGAGCACCTGAAAGTGTCGATCCTGACGCTGCGCCTGCAACCAGGCACAGATCTGGACGAAGCGCATCTGTCCGACGCTTTCGGCTTGTCCCGGACACCGTTGCGCGAAGTGTTCCGGCAACTGGCGGGCGAAGGCTATCTGGACTTGCGTACCAACCGCAGTGCCCGGGTGTCTGAGATGTCTTATACCACCCTGCGTGACTTCTTTCTGGCTGCACCCATGGTCTATGGCGCGGTTTTGCGACTTGCCGCGCAGAACGCCACACGAACTCAGATCAACGACCTGAAAGACGCGCAACAGGCGTTCAAGGCTGCGTTGCAATCCGGATCCGCCGAAGATCGGGCGCTGGCCAATAACCGCTTTCATGATGTGACCGGAGAGATGTCAGGCAATGTCTACTTGCGGCCATCATTCAACCGGTTGCTGATCGACCATGCCCGGATCGGGATGACCTTCTATAGACCCCAATCCGCGCACAAGACCGAGAACCTGTCCGAGGCAAGTCGCCAGCATGACGCCATCATCGCCGCCATCGAGGCGGGCGATGAGGCGGCTGCTGCGCAGCTGGCCGAGGATCACTGGAACCTGTCACGCGACCAAATCGAACTGTTCGTGATGCCTGCTGCGCTGGATATCCCGATGGGTATCCCGCCCCTTTCGAAACCTGCATGAGGACGGAATGAACCCGATTTTTAGATTTGAGGGGATCTATACCCCGGTGGTCACGCCCTATCACCAAGATGGCGGCGTGAACTGGGATGCCCTGTCCCACGTGATCGAATACCTGATAGAGAATAGTGTGCACGGGCTGATATCGGGCGGGTCAACGGGTGAGAACTATGCCCAGACTGTCGAAGAACGACTGGAACTGGCGTCGTTCACGCATAAGCAGTTGAAAGGCCGGTTGCCTCTGGTTGTCGGAACCGGCGCGATGCTGACGCCGGATTCCATCGCGCTGGCCTCGGGCGCGCGTGAGATTGGCGCGGACGCGATCCTGCTGGCCAGCCCACCCTATTCGGTGCCGACCGATCGGGAAAACGCCCTGAACGCGCTGGCCATCGACAAGGCCGCTGACTTGCCGGTGATGTTGTACAACTACCCGCACCGCACCGGTACGATGATGGGGGAAGAATTCCTTGACCGCGTGGGGCGCAGCCGAAACTTCTGCGGCATCAAGGAAAGCTCGGGGGATATCAACCGGGTGCATTTGTTGGCGAGGGATTACCCGCATATCCAGCTTGGCTGCGGCATGGATGATCAGGCGCTGGAATTCTTCGCCTGGGGCGCACCGTTCTGGGTCTGCGGTGGGTCGAACTTCCTGCCAGCCGAACATGTAGCACTATATCAAGCCTGCGTTGTCGAAAGGAACTTCGCCAAGGGCCGCCGCATCATGTCCGCCATGATGCCGTTGATGCGGGTGCTGGAACAGGGCGGCAAGTTCATCCAGACCATCAAGCATGGCGTCACCATGAACGGGATCGACGCAGGCGCGATGCGGCCCCCGCTAAAGGGGCTGAACAAGGATGACAAACGCGCATTGGAACAGGTGACGCGCGTGCTGAAGAAAACAATCGCAGATATCGTGGCGGAGGGCTAAGGCATGGAATTGCTGACACAGGACGAATACAAATCCATCGCTGCGGGCCTGACCTTGCCCACCGGGGCCTTCATCGACGGTGCTTACCGCCCGGCTATCTCGGGCAAGACTTTTGAGACGGTGAACCCCGCTACAGGTGAGAAACTGGCCGATGTTGCCGCTTGCGACGCGGCGGATGTGGATTTTGCCGTCGAAAAAGCGCGAGAGGCATTTGACGATGGGCGCTGGTCCAGAATGCACCCCTCGGATCGCAAGGACATACTGATCCGACTGGCCAAGTTGATGACCCGCAATGCCCGTGAATTGGCAGTGATGGAGAGTATCGACAGCGGCAAGACCATCTATGACTGCGAAACCGTGGATATCCCCGAAACGATCCATTGCCTGAAATGGCATGCCGAGGCGATCGACAAAATCTATGATCAGGTCTCGCCCGCCAGCGACGACCACATCGCCATGGTAGTTCGCGAACCCATCGGTGTTGTGGGGTTGGTGCTACCGTGGAACTTCCCGCTGCTGATGCTGGCGTGGAAGATCGGGCCTGCCTTGGCGGCGGGCTGCTCGGTTGTGGTGAAACCAGCAACCGAGACCACGCTGACCGCCCTGCGCCTCGCGGAACTGGCGATGGAGGCGGGCCTACCGCGCGGCGTTCTGAACATCGTTCCGGGCGGCGGTGCTGATGTCGGTGAGCCGATTGGTCGACACATGGATATCGACATGGTCTCTTTCACCGGCTCGACCGTCACTGGCAAACGGTTCCTGACCTATTCGGCGGAAAGCAACGCCAAGGAGGTTGTGTTGGAGATGGGCGGCAAGAACCCGGCCATCGTGATGGATGACGCCGAGAACCTTGACCGCGTGGCGGCCCATGTCGTGAATGGCGCGTTCTGGAATATGGGTGAGAATTGTTCCGCCTCGTCCCGTCTGATCGTGCACAAGGACGTAAAGGCCGAGTTGCTGGAGCGGATAGCCCATCACGCGAAGCAGTGGAACATCGGTGATCCGCTGGACCCGGAAACCCGAATGGGTGCGTTGGTCAGCGAAGGCCACTACAACAAGGTCTGCGGCTACTTAGAGCAAGCCGAAAACGTGGTGATTGGTGGCAATGCCAACAAGGGTTTTGTCGAAGCGACCGTGGTCGAAGTGCCCGGCAATCACAGCACTCTGGCGCGCGAAGAGATCTTTGGTCCCGTTCTGTCGGTGATCGAAGTGTCTGGCTTTGACGAGGCCATCAAGATTGCCAATGACACCGACTATGGCCTGTGTGCTTCGATCTTTACGGCTAACGCCAAGCGAGCCATCCGCGGCGCTCGGGCGATCCGCGCCGGAACCGTGACGGTGAACAGCTTTGGCGAGGGTGACATCACCACCCCCTTCGGCGGCTACAAACAATCCGGTTTTGGTGGCCGCGACAACTCGGTCCACGCCCACGACCAGTACACCCAGTTGAAAACCATCTGGATTGATCTGGCCGATGATGCGGACGAGGCGATCGATTGACGGCCTATACTGCAAAACGGCTGCCACGACAGACTGGGCCGGCGGGGTGGAACGCCATTCTGCCGCCCCAAACATCGCTCCCCCGACTTGAACAGAACATCTCTGCCGACGTCACAATTGTCGGTGGCGGGTTTGCCGGGCTGAGCGCTGCGCGCCGGCTGCATCAGGTTGACCCAGCGCTCAAGGTTGTTCTGCTAGAGGCCGGTCGTTTTGCCGAAGGTTCCGCTGGCCGCAATTCGGGCTTCATGATCGATCTGCCCCATGATCTGGCCTCGGACAATTACGCCGGAGACGGGCTGGAAGCTGACCGCGCAACCATAGCCCTAAACCGCCGCGCAATAAGATTTGCAACGAACGTGGCAGATGAATGCAACCTGCCGCAGGAAATGTTCGATCCATGTGGCAAGTTCAACGCCGCTGCCACACGAGTCGGGGACAGGCACAACCGCGAATTCGCCGCGCATCTGGACCGGTTGGGCGAACCTTACACGCTTTATGACCGCCAACAGATGCAAGAGATCACGGGTAGTCCGCACTATTCCTCGGGCCTTTATGCGCCCGGCACGGTGATGATCCAGCCCGCCGGTTACATTCGGGCTCTGTCCTCTCACCTGTCGTCACAGGTTGATCTGTTCGAAAACTCTCCCGTTACCGGCTTTGAAAAACAAGGCGCGGGATGGCGGGTGAAAACACCTGAAGCGCAGGTTTCGACGGGCCGTATCATTCTGGCCAATAACGGCCATCTGGAGAGTTTTGGCTTCTACGAACGCCGACTGATGCACATCTGCCTTTACGCGTCGATCACCGAGCGATTGACGCCTGAACAGATCAAGACATTGGGAGGCCAGCCCCGCTGGGCCGTCACCCCAGCCGATCCGATGGGCACGTCGGTCCGGCGCGTCTCGGGCAGTTATGGGGATCGACTGCTGGTCCGCACCTGCTCGACCTTCCACCCGACGATCGAGACCAGCCCCATGCGCCTGCGCAATGCAGGGTGGGTGCATGACCGCAAGTTTCGTGAACGGTTTCCGCATCTGCCCGATGTACGAATGGAGCATCGTTGGGCTGGAATGCTTTGCCTTAGCCGAAACGGATCAGCGGCGTTCGGAGAGTTGGACAAGGGCGTCTTCTCGGCCTGTTGTCAGAACGGTTTGGGAATTGCCCGAGGGACATTGCAGGGCATGGCAGCGGCGGAATTGGTCACGCAGGGCGGATCGGACATTGCAAATCATTTCCTGGCCCAACCGATGCCGCCGCGCCTACCACCCGAGCCGTTCGCATCTTTGGGTGCAAATAGCTATCTGATTTGGAAAGAGTGGCGTTCCGGCAAGGAATGACCTGTCAGGGCAGGCTGAGCTTGGACATACGACCCCCATCCACCGTGTAAATCTGACCGGTGACAAAGCTGGCCTCTTCAGACGCAAGAAACGCCACCACTGCCGCGACCTCCTCTGGTCGGCCAGTCCGGGCGACGGGATGGATGCGGCCAATGTCGCGGCGAAATGCATCCGGGTCCGGCTGAGCGTCGATGAAACCCATGTTCAGTTCAGTGTCGATCCAGCCGGGCGCCACCGCGTTGCAGCGGACCCCCTCCGTCCCGTGATCCACGGCGACGGCACGGGTCAAGCCGTGCAACCCGGCCTTGGTCGCACAATAGGCCGCATGGCCCGGATTACTGCCTAACCCTTCGATCGAGCCGATATTGACGATGTTTCCTTGCGTCTGCCGCAAATGAGGCAGCGCCGCCTTGATCAGCAAAAAAGGAGCCGTCAGGTTGACTGTCAGGTTGCGCTGCCAGTCCTCCAGGCTCGTGTCTTCGACAAGGGCTTCCTGCATCATGCCCGCGTTGTTGACGAGGATATCCAGACGCCCTGCCCGTTCAACGACTTGATTTACCACAGATTGTGGGCTGCTCGGATCACCAAAATCTGCCTCGATCCCTTCGAACCTGGGATCTTGCCCGCGTTGTGCGGTAAACACCTGCGCCCCGTCCTGACGCAGTCGATCAGCAATGGCCCGACCGATCCCGCTGCGTCCGCCGGTGACAAGGGCGGTTTTGCCATTAAATCGGGTCATGATACCGGCTTGCCTCCATTCACTTCCAGCAACGCACCGCACACATACCGCGACGCATCCGAGGCAAAAAACAGGATCACATCAGCTATGTCTTCGGGTTCCGCAATTCGCCCCAAGGGAACAGTCTGCCCCAGCTTGGCGACAGCTGTGTCCGGGTCGAAGCCACGCTTGGCAAAACCGGATCGCAACATAGGCGTGTTCACCTCGTTCGGGCAAACCGCGTTGATGCGAATGCCCTGATGGGCGTGGTCCATCCCCATGCATTGGGTCAGAGAGGCAATCGCGGCCTTGGTCATGCAGTAAACTGCATGGTTTGGGCCAGGACGCAGACCCCAACAGGATGCGGTGTTCACAATCGCCCCGCCTCCGTTCGCAGCCATTATCGGTATCGCAGCGCGGCAAATGCGAAAGGGGGCTTCGACGTTCACGCCCAGAGACAGAGACCAATCCTGATCCGAAGTTTCAGTGACGGCACCCCGCGTAATGACACCTGCGTTGTTAACAACAATGTCCAACCCGCCCAGCGCATCTGCTGCCCTTTGCGGAAGTGCATCGGCATAGGTCGCGTCCAGCAGATCACCAGGCAGATGGGCATCAGCCTCGATCCCGTCAGTCAGGCGGTCAGCAACGGCAACCTGCGCGCCGGCAGCAAGTAGGCGGCGCACCAGAGAGGTTCCGATCCCCCCTGCAGCGCCTGTGACCAAAGCCGATTTTCCTTCAAACTCCATGATATGCTCCATCAGAAAGATGCGACCGGTGCGCCAAAGCGGGTTTCGTCGGGCACAACGCCCAACCCAGGCCCGGTTGGAACTTGGATATACCCACCCTCTATGCTGATTCCATTCTGGGCATCGTAGTTGCCTTCGATGTATGGCGCGGCCAGCCAAACACCTTCCAGCAGATCGGGTCGGACCGTCGCGCCAATATGCACGCAGGCCGCGGCGATAATGTCCCCGCCCCAACTGTCGTCGCAGGTTTGAGGCAGATTGCGCGCCTCGCAGAGGTCTCGAAACGCGCGCATTGGCTGCAGGCCACCAATCCGTGTGACTTTCATACCAAACCCATCCACCAGGCCAGTGCCGACCGCTGAGATAACCGTGTTCAGATCGGTGGAGTTCTCGTCCATGTAGATCGGATGACCAAGTTGTGGCCGTATCTTTTGCAGGTCCTCAATCGTGTTGCAGGGTTGTTCCATGACAAACGGGATATCCGGGCATTCGCGACTGACGCGCAATGCATCGCGGGTTGTCCAACCTCGGTTTCCGTCCACGGCCAAGCGCATTCCGGACCCGTCAATGACCTCCCACACTTTGCGGATGGTTTCGATGTCAACCTCAACCGGACGACCGCCAACCTTGATTTGCAGTCGCGGATAACCTTCAGCCAACTTTCCTGCTGCCAGTGTGGCGATGTCAACCGGCGCCCCAACACCAGTCGCGTAATACGACGGAACCTTGTCCACTTCGGCACCGCCGAGCAGTTCCGATACGCTGACCCCAAAATGCTTGCCCAGCAGGTCATGCGCTGCAATGTCGATGGCCGCTTTGGCATAGTTGTGGCCGTTTAGAAGACCATCCATCCGACGGTGCAGCCCCAGCAGCGAAACCTCGGCGCCTAGCAACCCATTTGCCATTTGGGCCAGAGCGGCACGCGCACCAGCGGCGTGGGCCTCGGCATAGGTGGGGCCAACCGGGCAGGTCTCGCCCCATCCGACCAACCCGTTGTCGGCCACCAGTTTGACCAATGTGGTGTCTAGCGCCCAGATCTCGGCATTGGCCATTGTGTAGGGGCCGTTTTTGACAGGCAGATCGTGGCTATAGATGTGAATTTCAGCGATTTTCACGACTTGTGTTCCGTACAGCTATTGAAGGGACAAACCCGCCCAACTGGCCGGGCGGGTGGAAAACGGGGGATTAACTTCAGTAACTTTGGTTCAGCTCATCAGCGGCCGGGATTTCACGCTCACGTCGGGCGATGTAGTCCAGCAGGGCCTCGTTTTTCGCCTCATCGAGTTTGGGTTCTTCATACTCGGCCAGCAACGCGCGTGCGCGGTTCAGGGCGCGCGCGGTGATTTCAATGCTGCCTTCTGCCTGCCATTGTTCGATCGAGTTGTTGTCGAACAGCTCGGGCATGAAGAACGCACTCTGGAAATTGTCCTGTGTATGGGGGTGACCAAGATAATGACCACCGGGCCCAACATCCGGAACCGCTGCGAGGGCTTGATCGAAATCGTGCCACTTTGGCCCCTCGGCCATGCGGTACGCCATCGCACATTGTTCGGCGTCGACGATGAACTTGGCCACGGAACAGTGCATCCCGGCCTCATTCCATCCGGCCGAGTGCCAGATGTAGTTGGCACCCGCATGCATGACTGCCTGCAAGGTGGTGGCAGATTCATATCCGGCCTGAGCATCAAAGGTTTTGGCCCCACCCAACGTGTTCGAAGTACGCCAAGGGACGTCATAATGCCGTGCCATCTGGCCAATCATGAAATTCATCAGGCTGATCTCGGGTGTACCCGCCATCGGCGCACCGGATTTCATCGACACGGTCGACAGATAGTGCCCATAGATCGCCGGCGCACCCTTGCGAATGACCTGTGTGTAGGCCAGCGCGCTAAGCGCCTCGGCATTCAGCTGCGCCACAGTGGCCGGAACAGATGCAGGCGTGTTGGCCCCCCCCAGAACGAAGGGTGAGCAGAGCACTGGTTGATTGCGACGGCAAAAGGCCCGCAATGCACCAAGCATGGTTTCATCCCAGACCAGTGGTGAGTTGCCGTTACAGTTGCCGGTTGTTACCGGGTGGTCCTCAAGGAAGTCGTCACCGAACAAGATGGCACACATGTCCATCACATCCTCAGCGTTCCTGGGCGAAGTGGTCATGCCCATGAACGTTTTGTCGGAATACTTCATCGACGAATAGGTGATACGCAAATGCCGCTGGCTGATCGGGTGATCATAGGGTTCCACGATGTGATGGGCCGAGGAATGCAGCGCGGGCATCATGTGGCTGAGTTTGTGGAACATCGCCAGATCTTCCAGCAACGGATTTCGGCGCACGTCGTCCAGATCGCGCAGGAATGGTGCGCCGGTCATCGGCACAAAGATCGAGTGCTTACCGCCCAGCCGCACATTCTTTTTCGGATCCCGCGCGTGATATGTGAAGTCGCTGGGTATGGTGGCGATCAACTCGCGCACCAACCCGCGGTCGAGGTAAACCAGCTCGCCATCGACTTTAGCGCCGACCTTCTTCCAATCTTCCAGCGCGATGGGGTCTCGGAACTGAACGCCAACGTTCTCAAGGATGTCCATCGAGGCACTGTCTATGCGTTCGACTTGAGCGCCATCCATCACTTCACACAAGGGGATGCCTCTGGTCAGGCCAGGCAGCATTTCAAAGTTCGGGGCAGTGCGCAGGGCGCGGCGGGCAGAGCGTCCGCCCGAGCGTGTCGCAGTACGAATGTTCACGGGGCAATCCTCCAATCTTGCTGATCAGACTGACGGATTCGGCGCCGGCGCACCTCACTGATTGCGATATCTGTTTGCAGGAAACGACATAGACACCCGGAACGAAAAACACCGCCCCAAATGGGGCGGCGTCTGTTTTGGCATTAAGACCTGCGCTTATTCTGCGGCCTGCGTGCTAGCATCGGTGTGCTTGTCGCGCCGACCATCACGATAGAGCGCCTTGGTCAGCGAAACCATCATCAGCCCCATAACAACAGTAAAGGGCAGAGCACCAATGATCATCGCATTGCGCAACGCGTCCATCGGGTTGTTTTCGCCAGCGGCCAAGATCAGCGCACCGATCACGGCGGTCAGGATAACACCCCAGATGATACGATGCTTGACCCCGGTTTCCTGACTGCCACCGGACATGATGGTATTCATAACCAGAATGCCTGAGTCCGCAGAAGTCACCAGGAAGGTCATGATCAGAATCACGCACATGACGTTCAGCATGGACAGAAGCCCACCGTCGATCATGTAAGACAGCGTCACGAACAGCTTGTTGGTGTTCGACGCACCGATGATCGCGCCTTCAGCTGCACCAGCCAATTCCAGATCAATCGCAGTACCACCCAGAACAGTCATCCAGGCAAAGCAAACCAGCGCCGGCGCCAGTACGCAGCCAAGAATGAACTCACGAACAGACCGACCCTTGGAGATGCGCGCCAGGAACAGGCCCACAAACGGCGAGAACGCAATCCACCAAGCCCAGTAGAAGGTGGTCCAGCCCGACTGCCAGCCAAACTGACGGCCTTGCTCGCCTGCGGCGTAAACAGCAGCCAGCGTGTCATCACTCAACTCAGCCGCAGCACCTTCAAGACCGCTTTTAAAGCCGTCAAAGCTGCCCCATGCGTTGGTTGCGCCACCCACCAGATCAGCCGCATGCGCCTGCGCTTCAGCAGGCAGAGCCGCTGCAAACGCTTCGGTCGACAACGGACCGTATGCTCCAAAGCTCAGCGAGAGGAAGTGCAGAAGGTAGTCAAACAGTGCTGTGCCATAGGTCGTCATAGCGAATACGAACGAGCCGAAGATCACAAAGGTGCCCAGCAGGATGATCGAAAGAACAAGGTTCAGGTTCGACAGGTATTTAACACCGCGACCAACACCCGAGACCGCCGAAATGATCGACAGACCCATGATGACAACCAGACCTGCGATCAGACCAACTTTGCTTGGTGTGGGTACTTCACCACCAAAATCCATGATCCATTCCATGCCGGTGATTGCATACAGACCATCGATGAACTGGCTGACACCAAATCCGATCGTAACGGACACACCCAGGATCGTTGCAACAACGCCCAGAACGTCAACGACGTGGCCGAGGAAACCGTTCATCAGACGACCAAAAAGCGGGGTAAGAGCCGCGCGAATGGTCAGAGGCATGTCACGGGTATAGGCGTAGTAGGCCAGCGACAGGCCGGTCACCACGTAAATTGCCCAGGCATGAAAGCCATAATGCAGGAAGGTATACCGATACGCGGATTGAACGGACTCTGGATCATTGCCTGCAACTGCACCGGCGACGACCTCGGGGTTCGATCCCCACAGACCCAACGGTTCAGCGGTGGCAAAAACCATCAGGCCGACACCCAGACCTGCTCCGAACATCATCGAGAACCAGGAGAAGTTCGAAAACTCGGGCTTTTCGCCCGCTGTTCCCATAACCCGTTTTCCGGTCGACGGAAGGACGGCAACAATGACGAGGAAGATGACAAACAGGCCGACAATGACCACGTAGAAGCTGTTGAAGACTTCCAGCAACTTTCCGTTCCAGCTGCCAAGTGTGCTGTTGGCATTGGCCGGAAAGACAAGTGCCCATAGCACAAGGGCAACCATGATGCCCTTACTGATTAGGGCGATTGGGACGCTGTAATTTTCATAGAATCCGGCATCGGCCGTTTCTATTTCTAGATCCGTAAAGGGTTCGGGTATCGACATGTTGCTCCTCCGTGGTGCTGTATCAATTGCGAAACTGTCTCTGCATTTCACGCAATTCGCCCAATCGCCTCGAACGATGGGGAAGGTGCTGCAGCAGACGTATCGGCTCTTTCTTGTTTCGTTTCTGTGTTTCAGAAATGCGGCACCGCCGCATGGTCTTACGCCTTCTGAGTTGCATTGAATTCAACACACCGTGCAATCAGGCGATACTCGGTCTTACCAACTGGGAATGGGTTCGCGCCTCCTTCACGTCCCCTTTCGACCTTTCCCGTTTGTCAGTTCGGGACATCATTGTGTCGCAGTACCGTCTTGCGACGTCCGGAAAATTCTCTCGGAAAGCCCGAAAAACACAACGTTTGTTGGTAGAACTGACTATAGTGGCGCTCCGTTCTAAATTCGGCCAGAACCGACGCATTGACGAAAAATGCGACATCCGCCTTTAACTTGAGCCAGAAAAACATCAAATCATCAAAAGCGCTATAGCTTTCACCTTCAAAAAAACTAAAACTGAGTTGATAAAAATTAAACTAACCCGAAAAACGATTCACCAGCTTCCATGTCCAGACGCCACTACAACCTGCCGCCGCTGACAACCTTGTCAGCTTTTGAGGCCGCCGCCCGCCACCTGAGCTTTAAGAACGCCGCCGTTGAACTGTCTGTCACACCCGGCGCGGTCAGCCACCAGATCAAGGCGCTAGAAGGCGATCTGGACACACCGTTGTTTCAACGCAAGCATCGCGGCGTTGATCTGACCGAGGATGGCAAGGCGCTTTATGACGCGCTGTCCACGTCCTTCGGCCGCATTTCGAAAACGCTGAGCATGATCCGCGACCGATCGACAGCCGGAAAGGTGACCGTAGGATCGACAACCGCGGTTGCCGCGTTGTGGTTGTCTCCGGCTGTCATTCGGTTCTGGCGGGACATGCCCGAAGTCAATGTTGATCAACTGTCACAGGATCGCCCCTTTCGCGATCGGCCTGACGTCGACTTTTTCATTCGCTATGGGCGAGACAGCGATCCCAACCTGTCACACACTCCGCTGTTTCGCGACCAGCTAGTCCCGGTCGGAAGCCCAGAGATGGCAGAAAGGCTGGCGAATGCCGGTCTTGAGGATCTGACTTCTGAACGGCTGATCCATCTGGAGTCAGAAGACCGCACCTGGACCACCTGGCCCGAATGGTTCCAGCAGTTGGGATATAATGGCACAGTGCCCATTGAATCCCGCGTCAACAGCTATTCCGTCGCGCTGCAGCTTGCGCGCAAGGGTGCCGGGCTGGCGCTGGGTTGGCAGCGGCTGATCCAACCCATGCTGCAATCAGGCAAACTGGTGCCGATTGGCACGCATCAAGTGCCCGCGCCGAACCAGTTTTATTTAGTCGGGCGACCGGACGAAGAGCTCTCAGAAAGTGCCCGCGCCCTTAAGAACTGGATCGTTCAAGAGGTTCAGGAAGGTTCGGTTTAGGTGAAATCACTCTCTGATGAGCTTTTCTGATATTGAGACCAACAGGTTCAATCCGCCAATAGGGATTAATAGCATCCAGCAAAACCTCAGGAGAGCCCGATGAACAAGCATAGCGCGCTGTCTTCCGTTCTGGCCGATGTAAACGTCGCAAATGGCCTGCCGAACGAACATTACATCGATCCGACCGTTTTTGACGAAGAAAAGCGTTCTGTGCTGTATGCCAACTGGTCCGGGATCGGCTTCGGCAAGGATGTTCCGGAAGAAGGCGATGCAAAACCAGTCGATTTTCTGGGCATGCCGCTGCTGATTGTCCGGGACAAAGACGGCGAGGTTGGCGTTTTCCAAAACACCTGCCGCCACCGCGGGATGATTCTGGTAGACACGCCGCGCAAAATCGGCGGCGCAATCCGCTGCCCCTATCACAGCTGGTGCTACAGTCTGAAAGGCGAGCTGCGCGCAACTCCACATGTTGGTGGCCCCGGCCAGAACAAGCACGAGGACGTCAAGCGCGAAGACCTGGGCCTTGTTCGCGTACGCTCCTATGTCTGGCGGGATGTGATCTTTGTGAATGTCGATGGCAATGCGCCTGAGTTTGAAGAGGTCCACGGCCCCCTGCTGGAACGTTGGAAGGAATTTGAGAAACCCGTCTTCCACGGCGGTGAAACGTCCTCATTCAAGCTTGAGGTCAAGACCAACTGGAAGCTGGCGGTCGAGAACTATTGCGAAAGCTATCACCTGCCATGGGTGCATCCCGGTTTGAACAGTTATTCGCGGCTGGAGGATCACTACAACATCGAAGAGCGCGGTCAGTATTCGGGCCAAGGGACCCTGGTTTACCGCCAACTTACAGATCAGGACGGCGCAACGTTCCCGGACTTCGATGGGCTAAGCGACAAATGGGACGAAGGCGCAGAGTACATAGCGCTGTACCCGAACGTTCTGTTGGGCGTTCAGCGCGACCATGCATTCGCTATCGTGTTGGAGCCGGTCGATCAGGAAAACACGGTGGAACACATCGAATTATACTACGCAAAAAGCGTTGAAGACACGCCCCAACATGACGGGCTGCGCGCCTCAAACGCGCAGCTGTGGAAAACCGTGTTCGAAGAGGATGTCTTTGTCGTCGAAGGCATGCAGAAAGGCAGACATGGGATGTTGTTCGACGGCGGACGGTTTTCGCCTGCGATGGACGGGCCGACGCATAACTTCCACCATTGGGTCGCGACGCAAGTTGAAAACGGCCGCGCAGGCTAACCTTATCGGATCGGCCAGCCAGTCAGAAGTTGGCCGGTCGACGACAAATAGGGACACCTATGGACAAACAGGAACTGGATCGACTTCTGCTGGACGCTCATGATCGCAACGATCCTGCCGACCTGATCCGGTACTATACGCTGGCCGCGGATGAGCGCGAAACGGCGCGGGACATCGACGCCGCCTGTTTCTACCTGACACATGCCTTCATTTTCGCGCTGGAATCCGGCGCGCCCGAAGCTGATGCGCTGAACCAACGGCTGGTCGCATATGGCCGGGCGCATAAGCTGGATTTCTGAGTTTAGCCTCAGATTAAACTCACTCAACCCAACTTGAAATTTATGTCCGTTGCCGATGCCATTACGATGATGACACATGGCGGCGGGACCAACTTTGATACGGCAGGCTCATGAAAACGAATGCACAGGCGGTGGTGATTGGCGGCGGGGTGATCGGGTGCTCGATCCTCTATCATTTGACCAAACTGGGATGGTCGGATGTGGTGCTACTGGAACGGGATGAGCTGACGTCAGGCTCGACCTGGCATGCGGCGGCAAACATCCACGGGCTGCATGACAGCACCAATATCAGCCGCATTCAGCACTATACGATGAACCTGTACAAAGAGCTTGAGGCCGAAACCGGCCAAAGCTGCGGCGTGTTCCAGCCCGGCTCGCTTTACCTCGCTCAAACCGAAGAACGCGAACATCAGCTGAAGCTGCAAGCCGCTAAGGCCAAGCTTTACGGCATGAACTTTTATGAGATCAGCATCGAAGAGGCCCAGCGACTGAACCCGCTGGTCAACTACGATGGCATCCGCTGCGTGATGTACGAACCAGACGGTGGCAATGTGGATCCATCGGGCGTCACAAACGCCTATGCGGTGGGCGCCCGGCAACGCGGAGCCGAGATCCATCGATTTACCCCCGTCACGGCGACTGACCAGCAAGAAGATGGCACTTGGATCGTACGAACACCCAAGGGCGACATCCACACCCCTTGGGTCGTCAATGCCGCCGGTCTGTGGGGGCGCGAAGTCGCCAAACTTGCCGGAATTGAGCTGCCCCTACAACCGACTGAGCACCAGTATTTCGTGACCGAAACAATGGCGGACGTGGCAGCGCATGGCACCCGGCTGCCCTCAGTCAGTGATCGTGACGGCGAGTATTACTTGCGGCAGGAAGGTCAGGGCCTGCTGGTTGGCGCCTATGAAAAGGACATGAAATTCTGGGCCGAGGACGGCACGCCACTCGACTTCGCGCATGATCTCTTCCCCGACGATCTGGAACGGATCGAAGAGAATATGATGAACGCCATCGAACGTCTGCCCGCCGTGGGTGAAGCCGGTATCAAGCGGGTTATCAACGGGCCGATGATCTGGTCGCCCGACAGCAACGTGCTGATGGGACCAGTGCCCGAGGTCGACGGCTATTTCTGTTGCAACGGTATCATCCCCGGCTTCTCACAATCTGGCGGCATGGGCCTGATGGCGGCGCAATGGATCATCGAGGGTGAAACGCAGTACGATATGTTCGCCTGGGATATGGCTCGGTTCGATGACTGGGCGACGAAAGAGTTCACAATGGCCCGCGTTCAGGACCAGTACGCCCACCGGTTCGCCATTCACTTCCCCAACGAAGAGCGCAGCGCAGGTCGTCCGGCGCGTACGCGCCCTGTCTACGGCACGCAGGCTCAAATGGGTGCGGTCTTCGGCCTGAATGCTGGTTGGGAACATCCGCTATGGTTCGCAGACACTCCGGGTGCCAAAGACACCAATGGTTTTACGCGCCAGAACTGGTGGGGGCCGGTTGGCGAGGAATGCCGTATGCTGCGTGACCGCGCAGGGATCATCGACATCTCGAACTTTGCCAAATATGTCTGCAAAGGCCCCGGGGCCGAGGGTTGGCTCAACGCAGTTTTCGCCAACACTATGCCTAAGGCTGTAGGTCGGTCCTGCCTGACGCCGCTGATCTCGAAACGCGGAGGAATCGCTGGGGACTTCACCGTTACCCGCGTGGCCGAGGACGAATTCTGGGTCATCGGTTCAGGCATGGCAGAACGCTATCACAAGCGGTTCTTCAAGCAGGTTCCTCTGCCCAAGGGCACCACTTTCGAAAGCAAGACCCAAGCTGTGTGCGGGTTCAACGTCGCGGGCCCAAAATCGCGCGAGATTTTGCAACGACTCACTAATACCTCACTCGCCACGGAGGATTTTCCGTTCATGCGGTCGGCGAAAGTCGAACTGGCCGGGATTGAGGTGTTGGCCCTGCGGGTCTCGTTCACGGGTGATCTGGGCTGGGAGGTGCACTGCGCCACCCAAGATCAGGCCCGCCTGTATGACGCCCTGCTTCAGGTCGGTCAGGAGTTTGGCGCAGGCCCAGTGGGAAGCCGGGCACTGATGTCATTGCGCGTCGAAAAGGGGTATGGATCGTGGAGCCGCGAATACAGCCCCGAATACTGGCCGCATGAGGTAGGTCTGGATCGGTTGTGCAAGTTCAGTAAAGACTTTCTGAACAAGAACGCAGCCGAGACCGTTTTAGCCAACCCTGCCCGCGAACAGCTTGTCCTTTTGCAACTGGATGAGGCCGACACCAGCGCGTCGAACGCCGACGCGACTGGCGGTGAGCCAATCTTCAAAAATGGTCAGGGTATCGGCCGCGTGACCTCAGGCGCTTATGGTTATTCCGTCGGCATGTCTCTGGCGCTTGGCTTTGTGACCGGTGCCAAAGCAGGGGATGAGGTCGAGGTGATGGTATTGGGACATCCGCACAAGGCGACCATTCTGTCCGAGCCGCCTTTTGATCCAAATGGTGAAATCCTGCGCGGCTGAATAAACCGTGAAAGGCGCCTGACCCTACAAGAGGCTGTTCTCACGCATTCCAGCGCCTATAGTCTGACCCAACCATATCGGTCGTTTTGGGAGGGACGGGCGCATGGAATATCAAACCGATATGCTGATCGTCGGCGCTGGATTTTCCGGCCTGACGATGGCGATTGAGGCCCGAAAACGGGGCATCAAGAATATTGCGATCCTTGAAAAAGCGAATGAGATTGGCGGGACGTGGCGTGAGAACACCTATCCCGGTGTCGCATGTGATATCCCATCGCACCTCTATTCCATGGCAACGCATCTGAACCCGGACTGGAGCCGGGCTTATGCGGGCGGTGCTGAAATTCAGGCCTATCTGAAAAAGGTCTGCCTTGATGAGGGGATTTACGAGCTGTGCCATTTCGATCAACAGCTGAAATCTGCCCGCTGGGACGGCATGCGCTGGCAGGTGGAAACCGAAAGTGGGCAGCGCTGGTCGGCGCGGTTTCTGGTCTCGGCCATAGGAGCGCTGCATCTGCCCAGCATCCCCGATTTACCCGGTGCGGACAGTTTTCCCGGGCCTTGCTTTCACTCTGCCGAGTGGGATCACGACGCGCCGCTTGAGGAAAAACGCATCGCAGTTGTCGGAACCGGCGCATCCGCTGTCCAGTTTGTTCCAGAGATTGCGAAAACTGCTGCACACGTCACAATCTTTCAACGCAGCGCGCCCTATGTCCTGCCCCGCCCGGATGGCCCAATCGCGCCCTGGTTACGCCGCCTTTATCGCAGCATCCCGGTGTTACCTTGGGCACGCCGGAAACTGGTTTACATGGTCTTCGAGTATCGCCACCGCGTGTTCAGCGGCGAAAAACGGATGGTAAATTTTGCCATGAAGATGTGGCGCAAATCGTTGGAAAGCGCGATCGCCGACCCAGGCCTGCGCAAACAGCTGACGCCGGACTATAGGATCGGTTGCAAACGCATCCTCAGCTCGAACGATTGGTACCCGGCACTGGCGCGTGAAAACGTGACAGTTCTCCCGCACGGTGTGGCATCAATTGAGGGCGATCAGATCCTTTCCTCTGACGGAAGCCGAACACATGCTGACGTTCTGATCTGGGGCACCGGGTTTCATGTCACAGATGTCGTCGAGCGCCTCGACATAACGGGATCCGATGGACTGACATTGCGCCAGGCATGGTCGGACGGAATGAAAGCGCATTTGGGTACTGCCATCGCAGGTTTCCCCAATTTCTTCATCTTGCTCGGGCCACATACCGGCCTCGGTCACAACTCGGTTGTGCTGATGATCGAAGCACAGGTTCGCCACATCGGCCGAGTGCTGGACCAGATGAACCGCGACGGACTGCAGATTATAACACCCCGCCCGGACTACCAGGAAGCCTTCGAACAGGAGATGCGCGAACGGCACAAAGGCAGCGTATGGCAGGTGGGTGGCTGCGCCTCATGGTATAAGGATGCACAGGGCCGGAACACGACGCTTTGGCCCGGGACCGTTTCAGAGTATGAAAAGCGCATGGCGCAATCCGGGCTGGAACAATACCAACCTGCCCCTTCCTCAGGCGGAAAGTGATGAGATGACCACAATTCTAATTATCGCCCTTCTGGTCGGCGGCTTCTTTGTCGGCATGAACCTGTGGACCCGGCGACTGACCCGGCAGGGGTTGCAGCGCGTCCCGCAACTTGGACAGATTGTCCCGGTGCGCGGCGGCAGCATTCATTACGTGGAAAAGGGCGACCCCACTAAGCAGACAGTCATCATGATCCACGGGCTTGCGGGGCAACTGCAGCATTTCACCTATTCTCTGATGGACCTGTTGGCGGATGACTATCACGTCATCGCAGTCGACCGCCCTGGCTGCGGATACTCAACCCGCGATAGCGCCGATCTTGGGCGCTTGCCCGAACAGGCCCGCATGATTCAAGAGTTTCTGGACACCAAAGGCATTTCCAACGCCGTTCTGGTCGGGCACTCATTGGGCGGGGCCGTATCGCTGGCCATGGCTTTGGAACACCCGGAGAAAGCCAAAGCGCTCGCTTTGCTCGCCCCGTTGACGCAAAAGCTGTCGAACACGCCGCAAGTTTTTAAACCGCTGGAAATACGTACCGAGTGGTTGCGCAACTTTATCGGCAACACGATCGCTGTCCCCATATCGGCTAAGACCGCCCCGCATACATTGGGAGCCGTTTTCTATCCGGAACCCGCGCCAGATGACTTTCTGGACCGCGCCGGCGGTGCGCTGGGGTTGCGCCCTTCGGCCTTCATTGCCGCGTCGCAGGATGTTGTAGGGGTGGATGAAAGTATCGGAGCCCAGGTAGACCGCTATACCGACTTGTCCGTACCCGGCGGCATTCTGTACGGCGCGCAAGACACCATACTTTCACCCACCGCCAACGGTGCCCCCATGACCCGGTTCGGATTGAGCGACGAACAGATCGAAGGGTTGGGCCATATGATCCCGATCACCGCACCCGACGCCTGCGCGGCCTTCATTCGTAGAATTGCTGATACTCCTGGGGTCGCCGCACAACAGGCAACCAAAGCAGATTGATCGGGGCAAAAATAATCTCCGTAAGTCGGTGTTTCCCCCTTGACCCTTTCCGGCCCCTCGCTTAAATCGCCTCTCACTCATGGCGGAGTAGCTCAGTTGGTTAGAGCAGCGGAATCATAATCCGCGTGTCGGGGGTTCAAGTCCCTCCTCCGCTACCAAATCCCCCAAATAACCATCTGAATAAAAAAATATTTTTTTGATAGCCGATGCTAGCTAGCATCATTGTTCCATACTTTGTGCGGAAATTCCCTTCCAAACTCCGGAAAAAATTTGGCACTATGTGTAGCGCGGCGGCAGCTTTCAGACAATTTGGTGGGATTTTCCGGGCAAACTATGACTGACGTGTCCATAACGAAATAGCCGAGCGGTCGGTAGGCTTCCGAGGCGTCTCGCCAGCGCACCCCATTGCGTCTGACGAAGATAATCCCGCTCAACACCCGCTTGTCATATAACCGAGGCTTGCCGTGCGGCTTCGGAAAAAAGGCAGGAGCTTGGCCATCTGCTCGTCGGTCAGTCAATAAAGGTAGCTCATGTTACCGCTCAGTTTTCCGAACCGTGAATCATCCAGCGCAGCAAAAATCAATGCATCCTGACCCTAGGTGTAAATCATCGGATCCACCCCATCGGCATTCATACTCTCAGTCTCATACAATCAGACCCTGGCTTTTTCGAAAGCCGCCCAAGCGGTCTCAAAAGCATCAAAATCAAACTCCGGTTGGCGGGCTGCATCCAAGACGATGCGTTCTGTCACCAATAGTTTTTGGATTGCGGCTTCTAGCTGATCAACGACATCACCGGGTACGACCAACGCGCCATGACGGTCGGCGTGCACCAATTCGCCAGGATTAACCGTCAGGCCAAAAACGGAAACCGGTGTATCGATCTCGCGGACGTGGACGAAACCGTGGCTTGGCCCGACGGAACCTGCCACGACCGGGAACCCCTTGGGTAAGTCGCCCAGATCCCTCATGACGCCATTGGTTACGACTCCGGACATACCAAAACCCTTGTGGACGGATGTATTGATTTCACCCCAATAGGCTCCGATGCAATCCGGAAAATCCATATCCTCGATCACAGCGACGCACGGGTTGGGGGCTTCGGCCATGTATTTGTAATAAGCCATGCGCCGGGCCTTGATGACTTCAGGCGGCTCAGTCGGCGGATTGACCGCCGCGATCTTGGCCGTACGGGCATAGCCGACGATCGCGGGCTCTTCGGGCGCTGAACACAGCATGGTACCGCGCGTAAAATCGTCGAACCCGCGCTTGCCCTGTGCCACTTCGATGGCATTGCAGACCGTGGGGGTGTCGACCTTGCGAAGCAGGGACAAAAGGGATGGCGTCATGTGTCCTCCAACCAGCGGATCAAGGCCGCTGTGGTTTTTTGGGGTTGTTCCAATGTCGGCAGATGCCCGGCGCCTTCGATGATCTCCAGCGCGCTGTCTGGCAATAGATCGTGCATCAACTGGTGGCGTTCAACGGGGCACAGCCTGTCTTCTTGCCCACACAGGACCAAAGCCTTTCCCGTGTAAGCTGTCAGCGTCGCGCTTTGGTCCGGGCGATCCATCAGCGCCCGCGATTGGCGCAAAAATACGTCAGGGCCCAAGTCGGTGGCCATTGCCATGCACAGATCCAGGATAGCCCCCCGGTTAGGCCCGTCGGACAGGTAACTGGGCTTCATCTCGTCCCGCATTACCGACCTCAGATTGCCGTCGCGAACGGTTGCAATCTGGGGCGCGCGGCGGGCTTTAACTTCTGGCTTTTCAATCAGTGGATTTGTGTCGAGTAAGGCCAGGCGCGAGACACGTGCAGGGGCCTGACGCAATACTTCCATGGCCACGATCCCCCCCATCGACAAGCCAGCCAGCGCAAATTCAGCCGGCGCATTTTGTAGAATGTCATCTGCCATGACTTGCACGCTGTCGTGTCGCGACAACGGGAATGTCATCACCGGCATCCTGCCTGACAGAGCGTTGATCTGCGGACCAAAAAGGCGGGCGTCACACATCATGCCAGGCAAGAAGATCACGGGTATCATGCCGAGGCCAGCTTGGCCCCCTCAGACAGCGCGGCCAACTTGGCGTAGGCGATCTGAGGGTCAACCGCGCCGAAGCCCGCAAAGGTGCCAAAGCCACAATCGCTGCCTGCTATCACCCGGTCCGCGCCGACGATTCCCGTGAAACGTTCGATCCGTTGGGCCACAAGCTCGGGGTGCTCGACGAAATTGGTGGTGGTGTCGACCACCCCGGGGACCAGAACCTTGTCATCTGGTATCTCAGATTTGCGGTCACGGAACACAGTCCACTCGTGGGCGTGACGCGGGTTCGAGGTCTCAAAGAGGACATAGCGCGATTTGGTCGCCATCAGGGTGTTGAACACCTTGTCCATCGCAATGTCGCAGCAATGCGGACCCTCATAGTTGCCCCAGCAGATATGCACCCGCACGCGATCCTGCGGGACGTTCTGAAGCGCGTGGTTCAGCGCCTCGACATGCATATCGGCGATTTCGACGAACGCGTCGTCTGAAAGGTCTGTGAACAGCATATGGCGCGACAAGGCCAGATCGGGACAATCCAGTTGCAGATCCAGACCTGCGGCCACGATGGTCTCGTATTCCTCTTTCATGGCATCGGCCAGCGCCGCCAGATAGGCCTCACGCGTGGGGTAGAAATCGTTCTGCAAAAACAGTGAGATCACGCCCGGGGACGCGGCATTCATGAAACCGCGCTCGACCCCATGCTGCGCCATAGCCGCTTTGAGGTTGGCGATGTCCTTCTCTAACTCACCCTGCCCTTTTGATCGCACTTCTCCGGTGCACATTGGTCGGGCGTATTGCGGCGTGCCGCCGTCATTGGCCAGCCGCTGCAGAAAGCCGGGGAACATCTTCAAATCAGCAGGCGCATTTCGAGGGCTGTCGCCGGAAAACCCGGTGTAGCGGTCCTTGACATAGGTTGCATAAGAAATCTTCGAAGTCTCACCGTCGCTGACTATATCAACGCCGGCTTCGACCTGTTTGCGCACCGTTTCAGAGACTGCGGCGGTCATACACGTATCAAACGCGGCTGCTTCATAAGGTTCGCCGTTTTCCCTGGCAAAGATAAGATCCACGACGTCCTGTGTTCGGGGCAAAGACCCAACATGTGTGGTTTTTACGGCCATAAAGACCTCCTTACAGTTTTCGTGCCATCAGCACAGTATGGCTTTGAGTTTCGGGGTCTTCGGCCAAAAAGCCGGTCAATTGCAGCCCGTTCTCTTCAAGGCACGTTGCATAACCGGCCGGGGACAACGAGGCGTGATAGACAAGCTCTGATCCGACCGTACCGCTGACTTCCCCAGCGCGTGGGCCTACGGTCAACATCAGCATTCCACCGTTATGTAAATGGCGTGCCATGCGGGTGATGCAGCCCTTCTGCTCATCTGCCGTCAGGTGAAAAAAGCTGTTCCAGGCGATGATCCCATCGAATTGCTGATCCAGCTCAAAATCCCGCATGTCAGCCATCCGCCAATCCCCGTCCGGCCAGCGTTCTTTGGCGATTTTCAGCATGGCTGCGGAAAAATCGACACCCGTGACGTCAAACCCTTCGGCCATAAACCAGCGCGCAATGGGATCGCCTGTGCCACAGCCCAGATCCAGTACGTGGTCACCCGGTTTGAGGCTGGCCGTGAAGCGCGCCAACCAGCGCGCCTCGAAAAGGGCTTTAGAGCGGCGCTTGTCATACTCTGTGGCTTGCCGCTCATATATGGCTTGGGTGTCGTTCGGGTCTGCGCTCATCCTGTCCAGGTCGCTCCTGCCGGTTCATCGGTTGCAGTGATCCGGTACAGGCCCGCCTGCCCGGTCATTGATGGCTGAACGCTATAGGATTCACCGGGCAAAACCAGAGCCGTGTCACCTGTCGAAATTGTGGTTTCGTGCTCGTCGATCGAGATATGCCAGTGACCGCTGGCTGGCATCAGAACCACAGGTTTATCCGCCGCAATCGGTTCGGTCACAGAGGACCCCCGGCCAAGGAAGTCTACCGCAAACCCCGGCTTATCCTTGATCAACCCGCTCTCACCAATCACCTGCGCAGGCTTATTGGCCGACAACGCCATCAGATCCCAATACCGTGCAACATATTTGCCGACGACATCCTCAACCGGAACCTCAGGGTAGCCCTTCAACTGCTCTTCGGTCAGCAAGGGCATTGGGTGCACATTATGAGGCAGCTCCTGACCTTTCTTGGTGTCGTACAGAACGCCATTGTCGCCCAGCATCAGACCATGCGCCTGCGCATCTTCGATGACCTGAGGAGCCCAAGTGACGCCTCCGCCCGCGTCGTCACCGCCCAGGATTGCCATGATCATACCGTAGTCCTGGCCAACGTTTTCGAAACCACGGAAGATGCCGGTCGGGATGTTGAAAATATCGCCCTCCTCGGCGATGAACTCACCAGCGGTGCCATAAAGGCCCCAGAAAAAGCGCCAGCGTCCTTTGGCAACAAAGAAAACCTCGGCCGTTGTGTGGCTGTGCAATGAGTTCCGGCATTTCGGCGGCTGACCTGCGGCACCGATGTTGAAGCCGATCTTGTCGGTGATGTGCACATGCTGATCTGGCGATTCCGAGACGCCACCGCCGATGATCGTGAAATTCTCTTTCTGATCGCTGCCCGGCGTATGGGCATCGATAAATGCGGTTTTACAGGGTTGGAGCTCGCCGTAGCGGACAATGCGGGAAGTGATGGCTGATTTGGTCATGACGTATGATCCGATTTTTTGTTTTCTGGAATGCAAGCTCGTGTGCTCTGGCGGCACAGGCGCTCACTCCCCTGGAGGGCGCAGATTCAGTCGCCGCGCCCGCAGGCTTTGACGGAACATATGGAAACGTCGACGGGCTCCGGTTTCACGCAGACCACCTGCAAGGATACGATATACGACCGGACGGGCCACTCAGACCTCTCCGCTCTGCAACAGGATCTGCTTCCAGACCGAGGTTTCATCGAACAGAGTATATTCACGGCGCAACTGCGGTTGCCCCGCAATCAGTGCGCCAAACTCGGCATGGCTGATCCCGAGGACATAAACCTGTGCCCCTGACGGCGCCCCGAACATGCCCCAGCCGTCATGCTTGCCCCAAAGGCTCCAGCGAATTGCTGATCGCGGCGGCATATCCGGGTCGTCGCGCCCGATCTGGTGTTCAATCTTGAATTCAGCATTCGGGAAACTCGCCCGCAGCCCCATCCAGAACCGGTCGACGGCATTCCAGCCATGCCCCGTGACGCCGCCCACATACTCAGACTGCACCGCACGGTCATATTCAGCCGCGATTGTGCCCATATCGGCACTCATGATCCGGGTCAGGATATCAGCATATCGCTGCCCCCACGCATTATCATTTCCGCGACCCTTGTAGGGGCCGGGCTGGTCGATTTCGGGGGTCAGAGGCTTGGTGCAGCTGTCCTTACCGCCCTCGCGCGCAATCAGACCAGCGGCGTATTCCTTTGGGTCCCAGCCCATCTGCCGCACAATCGCGCCCTGATCGCGGATCAACCATTCGTCGTTGATCTGGTTGTCGATGGCGTGGCAGTCGGCCAGAATTCGATAGCATAGTTTTGTACCCGTAGGTTTGCCGTAAACCCCCTCGGCCAGATGCGTGGCAGTAGACAGGATGCGGTGAGAGCTCAGCATGCCTTCTTCCGGCGTGCCCGACCAGATCACATCTTCACCCATCAACTGCCGGTCCGGAAACTCGGCCAGGGTCGCCATCGTCGCGCCGATCACATTCTGATTTCCCAAAACCACCGAACCGGGTGAGCGAACGACGATATCTTCGCTGTAATACTCGTGCAGGGTTGCGATGCCCCGGTCTTCCCAGATCTCTTTGGTAATTCCGATGATATAGTCGGGAAAATCCCGGAACTTGGGATCAAAGCCTTTCATGTTTTCATCCTTTGCGGGGTCCAGCCTTTGGGCAGCCGTGCCGAAGTGCGCACGATCAACGGCCCATCAATCGCGACCTTGCGGGCTGCGGCAACTGCCGGGTTTTCAATATGGTCCAACAAGGCATCAACGGTTTCCGCCACCATCAGGTTGGCGCGCTGACGAATGGTGGTGAGATTATAGGCAAGCCATCCGGCCTGCGGAACATCATCGTATCCAACGACAGAAACATCTTCTGGTATACGCATTCCAAGTTCAAACCGAATGACGTCCATCACGGCAAGCGCCATATGGTCATTGGCGACGAACACCGCATCGGGTCGTTTTTGCGGTTCAACATCAAACATGCGGCGCGCGGCCAATCGCGCATTCTCGGTCAGAAACTCTCCTATTTCATAGGCGTACAGATCCTGACCTGCATCACCGAGAGCGGCGCGAAACCCGGCCTCGCGGTCTCGCTGGGTTGAGGCACCCTGCCAACCGGCAATGTAAGCGATGCGACCGTGGCCTGCGGCAATAAAGAATTCAGCGACCTTGCGGCCGCCGGAATAATTGTCAGAGGTCACCGAGGTGATCCCGTCGATATCCTGACTACGGTTGAACAGCACGACCGGCACACCAGCTTGTTGGCACCGTGTTGCGATATCGGACGACATCGCGACCGAGGCCAGGATCACGCCATCAACCTGATAATCAAGAATTTCCTCCATAACGTCGTCAATGTTTCCGGCGGTTCTGGAGGCCATGAAAATCAGGACGTGATAGCCCTGCTCCTGCAACTCGTTCGACAGCTTCTCGAGCGCTTCGGGGTAGAAATAGTTGTCCAAATAGGCGACGACCAAACCGATGATGCGGCTTTTGCCCGACACCATCGCGCGCGCCAATACATTGGGGCGATACCCAAGCTCAGTCGCGGCTTTGCGCACCTTTTCTTCCGTCTTCTTGCTGACCGAAGCGCCCGGCGTGAAGACGCGACTGACGGCGGATTGGCTGACACCGGCCAGTTGCGCGACCTGGAGTGATGTTACTTTCTCAGCCATCAATCTGCTGTCCAACCTCCGTCAATCAACATCGAGGTGCCTGTAACCAGCGCTGAGGCATCCGAGGCGAGGTAGCGTACCGCACCCATGATATCTTCGACCTCGCCCACGCGACCCAGTTTGATCTTTTCCATGATCCACGCGGCGCGTTCTGGGTTGTCAAAGGTGGATTGGGTCAGAGGCGTTCGAATGAACGTCGGGCAGACCGTGTTGATTCGGATGCCCTGCTTGCCCCATTCGATGGCCATGGATTTGACCATACCTTCGAGCCCATGCTTGGTTGCACAGTAAAGCGCCCTGTCTACGCCGCCCACATGGCCCATTTGACTGGAGATATGAATTATGGACCCTGGCTTGCCAGCATCGATCAAGGCACGCGCAGCATAGGCGGAAAGGAAGTAGGCGGAACGCAAGTTGACGCCGGTAACGACATCGAAGTCTTCGGGTGTCGTTTCAATTGCGGGGCTATGACGGGCGACCCCGGCCGAGTTCACCACGACTTCGAAGTTTCGCGTTTCGAAAAGCTGTTTCAGCTTTCCCAGATCGCCCTGGTCCAGCACAAGCGCTTCGGCTGACCAGCCCTGCCCCTGCAGAGCAGCCACCGTATCATTCAACCGGTCCTCGCCTCTGGCCGCACAGACGACATGCGCGCCCGCCTCGGCCAGCGCCACGGCACAGCCCTGCCCAATGCCTGAAGAGGCACCTGTCACCAGGGCGGTCTTTCCTGTCAGGGAAAACGAAGGGGTGCGCGGCAGTTCAGTCATCAGCTCATTCCATCCGGTATATCAATGCGCCCCATGTTTCGGGCCTTGTTGAATTCCCGCAGACGGGCAAAGACGTCAACGCCTAGCTGACGATAAGCATCCAGAAGATCGACCAGCACCCAGTTTTCACGAATGCGCCCGTTTTCCTGCCGCCAAAAATCGAGGCTGCGCATGGTGATCTTCTGGCCCGCAGGCGCGATCCCCATCCATCCGTCATGGGTGACGGTCTGGATCATATTAGGCCAGCCGGTCACAGCCGCGTATTCGCCATCGCCGAAGAAATGGTAGGTGATGTCCTCGACGTATTTCCCGCGATCCGGCATCCCGTTCAGGAACGGAATCTGGTGCCAGTTACGGAATCCTGCATAGCCTCGTCCGGTGCCGATGCCTGAGGGGCCGTACCAATTCATACGGGGATGCCAGAACCGCTCCATCTCCATCACCTCGGGGCCGCCTTGCGACGGGTGTTTCTTGAGGTGCTCCAGCATGTCGATGATGTGTTTGCAGGTCTCTTTACCTTTGGCCTCATCATGGGGCCCAGGTACCAACCCGTCCTGCGCGGCCGGCCCGGGCACGTGCCATTCGCGGCCAAGACTGGGGGCCATGGGCCAGGTACTTGCCTGAATCATAACCTCGGGGATATCCCAAAGGGCTTGCATTTCAGCAACTTTGCCGTTTTCGAAACGGTAAAACTCATGAAACCGCATGGTGACCTGGTGGCCTGTCGGCGGGATGTCCAGCCACGGGCCGGTGAACGTACCGGTGTAGTAGCCGCCGCATCCAATCCAGTCAGAACCATGTTCATCCGGTCCACCCATGACGATATAATCCCGCCGTTCCAGATCGGGCCAGGCAACCAACAGATCTTTATAGGCGCGGTCATAGAAAGCGTCGCTGCCAATGCTGTCGCCAAAGGGATGGCATAGGTGGAAAACGGCGTCCGAGGCCGTTACCTCGGCCAGTGCCGCGCGAACACCGGCCTCGGAAAAATCATACATCGCGGCCCTGAGCGGAGCGATCAGGGCCTTGTGTTGAGTATGCCTGTCACTCATTCAGCGGCATCCCGATACGGCGCGGGTTCGCCATAGGGCACATTGATGCCACCATAGCGACGCACGCGGACGTTGCACTGTTCTGCGTGGCCTACAAAACCTTCCAACATGCACAGACGCGAGCCGTATTCGCCGATTAGTGTCGCCGCCTCGTTGGTCAGAACTTTCTGATAACTGTGCGTTTTCAGGTACTTCCCGACCCAAAGCCCACCGGTGTAGCGCCCGGCCTTCTTCGTTGGCAGGGTGTGGTTCGTACCAATCACCTTGTCCCCGTTTGACACGTTGGTGCGCGGACCAAGGAACAACGCGCCGTAGCAGGTCATATTCTCAAGGAACCAGTCGTCACGATCCGTCATCACCTGCACATGTTCCGAGGCGATATCATCGGCAACCTGCAGCATCTCGTCATACGTGTCGCAGACAATCACCTCGCCATATTCCTCCCAGGACACTTTCGCAGTGTCGGCGGTCGGCAGGATGCCCAACAGGCGGTCCACCTCGGAGAGCGTCTCATTAGCAAGCTTTTCAGAGTTTGTCAGCAACACGCAGGGGCTGTTGTATCCGTGTTCGGCCTGCCCCAGCAGGTCGGTTGCGCATAGCTCGGCATCTGCCGCGGTCTCGTCCGCGATCACCATGGTTTCGGTGGGACCTGCAAACAGATCAATGCCGACGCGCCCGAACAACTGGCGCTTGGCTTCGGCAACAAAAGCGTTGCCGGGGCCAACCAGCATGTGGACCGGATCAATCGTCTCGGTGCCCAAAGCCATCGCACCAATGGCCTGTATGCCACCCATAACGTAGATCTCATGCGCGCCACCCAAATGCATGGCCGCAATCACTGCTGGGTTCGGCTTGCCTTTGAACGGAGGCGTGCAGGCAATGATACGAGGGACACCCGCGACCGAAGCCGTGGCCACGGACATGTGAGCCGAGGCCACCATTGGGAACTTGCCACCGGGGACATAACATCCGACCGATTGTACGGGGATGTTCTTATGGCCAAGGATCACGCCCGGCAGGGTTTCGACCTCAATGTCCAGCATTGAATCCCGCTGAGCCTGCGCAAAGTTGCGCACCTGTTCCTGTGCGAATTTTATGTCGGCCAGTTCCCTATCGGTCAGTTGACCGATCAAGTCATCGATTTCCTTCTGGCTCAGGCGGAACGAGGCTGGCGAGTAGTTGTCGAACTTCTCACTCAACTCACGCACCGCAGCATCACCGCGGGTTTCAATGTCTTTCAGCGTCGCCTCAACCACGGCGCGGGTCTTGGCATCATCTTCAGCCCGGTCCGCATCGGATTTGCCGCGTTTAAGATACTCGATTGCCATGTTTCCAATCCTCAGTTTTCGGGCCGGGGTGGACATTTCTCACCCCGGTCAAATGCTTCCCAGCCTTCGCCGTTGAACAGGTCGACGCCCAGTTGCGCCGCGACATGTGCGAAATCGACATTCACCCAGTTGTCGACGATCTTGCCGTCAACGACTTTCCAAAAATCCATATAGCGGATCTCGACCCGCTTGCCGGTAGGGGCGATGCCCAGAAACTCACCCGTATGGGTTGCTTCCTGACGACCAAAGGCTGCTGCCCATTCGCCCATGTAAAGACGGGCTTCATCGATGCAGGTTTTGTCCGAAAACGCCGCTTGAAACGGGCGCTGCCAGTTTTCCTGAAACTCTTTCAGCCCGGTTTTGGTGCCGCAGCCTTGATTGCCCATCCAGCGGAAGCCTTGGGTGAAGAATTCTCCGATGTCATCAATGCGGTGATCGTTCAGACCATCCACCATGGTTTCGATCACGCGGCGCGTGTCTTCGGTTTTGCTCATGTCCGTGTCGCGGGTCAGGACCGCTTGTTCGGGACGGGAACCTTTCATGTCTATGTCCTTTCAGGTTGCCAGAGAGAGAGTTTGGGGATCGCAGCCCCTATACTCAGAAAGTCCCTCGGCATCCTGTTCAGCGCCGGGTGGCGCGACATGGCGTTATGGCGTGCATGGTTGCTCATCAGCCTTTGACCGCTCCGGCTGTCAGACCGCTGACGATCTGGCGCTGGAAGATCAGAACAAGGAAGATCAGCGGCGCAGTGATCGACACGGCGGCGGCAACCGCGACCACCTGATCGGTTGTTGTCGTCTCTCGGTTGAACATGCCGACAATAGCGGGAACCATGGTCTGGTTCTGCGCATCCAGCAGCAGTGCAGTGACAAGAAAGTCGTTATACGCCAGCAGGAAGCTGAACAGACCTGTGGTGATCACCCCCGGCCACATTACCGGCATGATCACACGGCGGAAGGCCTGAAAATGGCTGCAACCATCAACGCGCGCAGCCTCATCCAGCTCTGCCGGGATATTCTGAAAGAACGAACGCAGCATCCAGATCGTGAATGGCTGATTGATCGCAACCAGAACGGCGATCACCGCAAATGGCTTGCCATACAGCGTCGGTGCGTTTTCACCCAGGATCGGGGCCAGCCACTCGGCCGAGTTGATGAATACCGGTAGATAACCGGCCACCAGCACCGAATGCGGCAGGGCCCGGAACACCAAGGCGACAATCAGGATCCAGAAAGCCAAAGTCGATCCAGACCGTGCCAGACCATATCCCGCCAACGTGCCAACGGTCAGCGACACGGTCACCACACCTGTTGTCACGATCAGTGAGTTTTTGAAGTTGTTTGAAAAGCCCCGGTCAATCCAGACGGTCTTGTAGTGTTCGGTGGTCAGGCCAAGCACGTCCCGACCCAAGGGTCCGAACCAGGGGTTCAGCACGTTTAGAACGGCGGGCAGGACGACAAAGAATGCAAGCAGAAAGCCAACAAGAACAACCAGCACGCCGATCACCCAGCCAAACCATTCTTGCTCGGGTTTCGTGTAAGACTTCACCATCGACGGGAGTGTTTTTGTGGAGATCACAATCGTCGCCCAAATCACCGCGATGCCCAGAATGATGTCCAGCAGCGAAAGACCTTTGCCAACGCCCAGAGTGGCAGGACCGAAGATCACGTTCAACGCGTTGCTGTCGAAGGCATCCACTGGCGACTTGAAGCTCATCACCACGATCCAGAAGATCGGGAAGGCCGCGATCAGGCACCACAGCGCAAGGAAGATGTTTGAAGTCAGCCGCAGGCCAAAAGGCTGGCGAAGCGCACGCGAGGACATATCAGTGACCTCCTTTATGATCGCGCCATGTGCGGCGCAGCGGAAGGATAAGCAGGATGACAACGCCAATCATGGTCAGCATCGAGTTGGCCGAGGCACGGCTGATCGACCGGTTACCCGCCTGATCCGGCGTCAGGTAGTCAAAGGTCAGCCACTGTAGCGAGATCACATAGCCCTGGCTTGAGAAGCCTACGATTTCTTCGAACACGCGGTAGCTGTCCATCAGGTGGATCATTGATACAAATATGATAAGCGGCATCAGATGCGGAATGACGATGTATTTCAGCCGCTGCCAGCGGGTCGCCCCGTCAATTACCGCGCTCTCCAAACTGTCTTGATTAACCGTTTGGAGACCGGCGTAAAAGATGATGGCCGCAAAGGGCGCCACGTGCCAGACGCGGTAGATCATCATCAGGACTTCAATCGTCCAAGCCTGGGCAAACAGGGCTATGTCACGGTTCAGCCACCATTCCATCATCGCAGTCAGGATACCGTCGCCGCGAAACAGCCAATTGATTGACAGAACTCCGATCACCGGAGTGATGATAAAAGGTAGCAGAGAGACGAATATCACCGGGCCGCGGATAGAACGCGCGGCATTGTTTATCAGAATGGCAATCCCAAGCCCGCAACCGACCACCAGCGGCAGGGTGATCAAAGTAAACGTCAGAGTGAACCGCAGGGCCTTCCAGAAATTGATCGTCGACAGCACATGCCAGCTGCCATCACTTATGGCGCGCCATGCACGGTCAGGTTCCAGAACATTGCGATAGCTTTGCAGCCCCACGTACTGGGTTTGCGTGATTATCTCACCATGCTCATCCAGCTTTGGCTGCGACACATTTTCAGTCACACAGGTCTGGGTCAGGAAACCGGGGGTACAGGTTTCTTTTTCAACCGTCTCATAGATCGGCTGAGTGACATAGAAACTCTGCTTGAACACGCTGACCAGCGGGAACGCGATGAAGAGAAGCATCATAAAGACAGAGGGACCGACAAAAGCAGCAAATGTCCGGAAGTTCATGGCTCTGCCTTTCTAATGGTTCTCGGGGGAAAGGGATGGGAGGGCCGTAGCCCTCCCAAGGGAGGATCAGTTGCTGATCAGACCCGCTTCTTTCGCGGCAGTGACATAGTCTGCCTCGATATCGGCCAGAGTCGTCTGCGCGTCTTTGGCACCGGTCAGGTAGTCGGCCAGTCCGTTACCCAACGAGGTGTGCATGATGCCCATAGGACCGGAAGCCGGGTAAGCCTTGGCGCCGCCTTCAGCGGACGCTGCAGCACCTGCAGCCAAAGGGCCTGCCGAATAGGCCGTGCTCAGCCATACTGCGACATCGTTGTTCGCACTGACCGTATCGGTGTCCATGCCCTCAAGTGCGACGCGGAAGGCAGCATCCGCTTCTTCGTCGCTCATGTTCGAAGCCAGAACAATACCGTCCCACCAGATTGTGGTCGCCGGAACCGCCGATCCCATTGGAGCCGCGGCCATGGTCACCTTGCCAACGACCTGGCTTTCGGCCTCATCGTTCATCGCAGCGGCACGGCTGGCCCACAGGTTCGCCATGGCAATCTTGCCCTGCTGGAACTGCTGTTGCACATAGGTCGAGTCGGAAACCAGATATTCTGGGTCCATATACTCGGTCATGGCTTTCAGGGTTTCCAGCGCCGCTACGCCTTGCTCGTTGTTGATTGCAGGCATGTTGCCGTCACCAAAGAACGAACCGCCCTCGCCCAAATACATATTGACGAATTCCTGACCAAGGTTCCAACCGGTCTTGAACGTCCCACCAATGGGATAGTCCATGACGCCGGCTTCCTTGATCTTGGCAGCCGCGGAAAGAACATCGCCATATGTCTTGGGTTCTTCGATGCCCAGTTCAGCCAGAACATCGTCGCGATACATCAGGTGCTGCGCATTCACCATCATCGCAATCGCCATGGTCTTGCCATCGACTTTGATCAACTGATTGGGCAGCAAATCCTGACCGTACTTCTCGACCAGATCGTCCAGCGGACGGATCGTACCGGCATTGAGCAAAGGCACCAGAGTTGCGTTCGAAACACCGCCGATCTGATAAAGCGCCGGATCAGCGGCAAATGCCTCAGGTTGCTTTTCGCGGAATTCCTGGTCCAGCGAAGCGCTGAAGTTACCGCATTCCGCCATTGCATCGGTGACCGCTTTCCAGGCTTCAAACCCGGCGGACAGCGACTTCAGTGGCACGTCGTTTTCAAAGGCACATTCCGCCCATGCGCCGGTGGCGGCGATGGACATGGCACCTGCCATAAGGATCGTCTTGAGTTTCATGCGTTTCTCCCTGTCAGGATCGGTCCGTCGTCGACGTCCGGACCGGTGTTAAGCCCGTTTGGGCTGTTTGTGGGGGTGGTCCCCAATCCGCGCACCGCTTTCAGCTTCAAAGAGGTGACAGATTTCTTTTGGCACCGATAACGAGACTGTCTCGCCAATCTCGGCGCGGAAGGCTTTATCGGCTTTGACCGATACCAGAGCACCGCCGACCCGGACCGAGATCATGGTCGCGTCGCCCAGCAATTCCAGCGTGTAAATGGGTGCTGTGATCTGGCCCTGCCCTTCGGCAAGGCTGGCGTCTTCTGCGCGGAATCCCAGTGTCATTGGTCCGTCCGGAGCATCGACTGGAATTTCGACATGCTCGGCTCGGAACACGCCGCCCGAAACCTCGCCATCCATCAAATTCATCGCGGGTGAGCCGATGAAGCTGGCCACAAACGTGTTAGCCGGCATGTCGTAGATTTCCGTGGGGCTACCCACTTGCTGAACCACGCCTTGTTTCATCACCACAACGCGGTCGGCCAAAGTCATGGCCTCAATCTGGTCATGGGTTACATAGATGGTGGTGACGGCCAACTCATGACTTAGATTTTTGATCTGCGCCCGGGTGGAAACCCGCAGTTTAGCATCCAGATTTGAAAGAGGCTCGTCCATCAGGAACACGTTGGGTTCGCGCACAATGGCACGGGCGAGTGCCACACGCTGCCTTTGACCACCTGACAATTCGGCAGGCTTACGATGCAGGAAGTCGTCCAGCTCGACCATCGCGCTGGCGCGGCGCACTTTCTCGTCATGGGTCGACGGGTCGATGCCGCGCACTTTCAGCGGAAAGCGGATGTTTTCATAGACGTTCATGTTGGGATAAAGCGCATAGCTCTGGAACACCATCGCAACGTCGCGGTCCTTCGGCTCCAGATCGTTGACCACATTGCCATCGACCAAGATTTCGCCCTCGGTCACGTCCTCAAGTCCGGCGATCATCCGCATCGTCGTTGTCTTGCCGCAGCCCGAGGGGCCGAGCAGGACCAGAAACTCGCGATCAGCAATGGTCAGGTCGAAATTGTGAACCCCAACGAATGAGCCCCATCGCTTGCCGACGTTCCGCAATTGAATTTCCGCCATGGTGCCCCCTGCAAGGAATCATTTTGCATACGTTTGCAAAACTGTAATTCGCATACGTCAATTCAGGCAAGACTTTTTTGCATACGTATGCAAAACTGACGCAAATACCCGACTCAACCCGGCTTCGTGCCTCTCGTAAAACTTTGATCACAATGGCAAATACCGTGACCTTTCAGACAGAAAAAAAACTCGTCTCTGCGTTTCACACCGCGTTGGATTCCGCGACAGAACAAGAAATCCCGAAGGCAATGGGCCAATACTGCGCCCCGGATCTGAAGTGGCGCGGCTTTCACCCATTCAACGAAATCAATGGCGCCGAACAGGTTGCCCGGCAGTTCTGGCAACCACTAAAGAGCAGCCTAACCCGCCAGCAGAACCGTGTAGATATCCTGTTTGCGGGGCAAAACTCGCTGCGGGACGAGGCCCACGTTTGGGTCGTATCTATGGGGCATTTGATGGGGCTGTTCGACCGTCCGTGGCTGGGCATTCGCCCAACTGGCAAGCTGGCATTCCTGCCCTATTGCGCGTTCTACAAGGTCGCCGGTGACAGGATTGTCGAAACAGCGATGTATTTCGACATACCGCACCTGATGGTGCAAGCCGGGCAGAATCCGTTTCCCCCGCAAACAGCGGCGCATTTGGTGCAACCCGGACCAAGGCCCCATAACGGTCTGCTACTGAACGAGCAGCCCATTGAAGAAGGCGAAAGGACGCTGGCAGTCATCAACGCGATGATCTCGGATCTGGGCCAATGGGACAGTGGGTTGTCGCTTGAGGATGAATTGGCCCGAACCTGGCACCAAGACATGATCTGGTGGGGACCTGAAGGGATCGGCGCGACCTACACGATAGAACGCTATGCCAAGCAGCACTCAGGCCCGTTCCGCGCCGCCTTCGCAGACCGGTCAAAGACCAATCATTTCTGCCGTTTGGCCGAGGGGCATTATGGCGGGTTCTTCGGCTGGCCCAACTTCACGGCAACTCCGTCCGGTGGGTTCATGGGTATGCCCGCAACCGGTACGCCCGGCGAATTCAGGGTGATCGATATCTATCGCCGCGCTGGTGACAAACTGGCAGAAAACTGGGTCTTCATTGACCTGTTGCATTTCTGGAATGCGCAAGGTGTCGATATTCTGGAACGCACGACGGGGATCGAAACGCCATGAGAATAGATGCGCATCACCACTTGTGGGACCTGTCTGCCGTGAACTACCCCTGGCTCATGGAAAAGGGCGTCGCTCGTTTCTTTGGCGACCCCTCCCCCATCCAACGAAACTATTTGCTGCCGGAATTTCGCGCAGATGCCAAAGCCGAGGGTTTCGGCGCCTCGGTCCATATTCAGGTGGGCGCGGCTGACCCCTGGGCCGAAGCGCAATGGGTGCAAACAGTGACCGACCGGTTCCCAGACTGGCCGTTGGTGCAAGTGGCGTTCTGCGATCTGACCGCTGATGATCTGGACAAACAACTCGACCGGCTTCAAACCCTGCCGTCTGTACGTGGCGTTCGTCAGATTATTGGCCGTGCTCCGGGCGAAGATGCCTCAACTGGAACGAACTCGCTGCTAAAAAACCCAGAGTTTTTGGCTGGACTGAAGCAACTGGGCCGCCGCGGTCTTTCCTTTGACCTTCAACTACTGCCTGAACTTATGGGTCAAGCTGCAGATGTCCTTGCGCAAGCTCCGGAAACCCAGACGGCGTTGTGCCACGCAGGTTCACCGTATGACCGGACTCCGCCAGGTTTGCGAAAGTGGGCTGACGAATTGACCGCATTGTCAAGCCTTCCGCAGGTCTATTGCAAACTCTCCGGCCTTGGAATGTTCGATCACAACTGGAGCGCAGAAAGTGTCGCGCCTATCGTTTCAAATTGCTTGTCTCAATTTGGCAGCGATCGCTGCATGTTCGGATCGAATTTCCCAGTTGATAGCCTAACATCAACTTTCAAAGATCTTGTTTCCTGTCACCAACAGATCATCTCAAAATCGGACCATGACGACGTGTTTCATATCACCGCAAAACGCTTTTATCGTTTTGAAGAATGAAAAAACGCATAAACCGAAGTTTTTGGCACCACTTTCTGATGGCTTCTTTGCAATTGCGGCGGATGTCTACTGTCCGCCGTAAGTTCTGAATGCAACGAACAACTTTCGGCTGCCCTTCCAAATGGGTTTTAGCATGCTGCAAAGTACACAATATATGACGCGAGTTGAGTGTACGTAGAATTCGAGAACGAGTGCTGTTGGCCCGCCGCAATGCAACAGTTTTGCCTATCACGTACAAATCTCTTGACGGTAGGCTACTGGCGTGGCTTGCCGCGCTCAGTGCCATTAGGTTGCGACGAGAGATACCTCGTTGTCCGGCGAGTAAGTGTCCCAGATGTTCCAGTGTCCGGTCGTTGGTGTCGGGTTGTTGATTATTGGAACATCGAGCACGGTGGGCTTGCCACCGTCCACAAACCAATATGCCGCAGGTAAATCTGACCGTTCCGTTTAACCCTCGAGGGTATTGGGGCTTATATATTATAAGGTCTATTGTGTGAGGTTCTCATCCAAATTGGGCGTCCGAACCAGTCCTCGCAAAATTCTGTTACTCTTCGCGGGCAATGATCATTGGTTCCCTTGCCACTAATCTTCCCGCAACAGCTCAACTATTTCATCAAGTTCCGCGCGTCGCCTCGATGAATGCGGAAGAGTTATCATCAGCGACCGGCCTGTTTCGCAGGCCTGCGCCGATACACGCACCAAATGCCCGGCCTTCAGCGCAGGCTCGATCAAGCATCCATGCGCCATCAAGGCACCGGCCCCGGACTTGGCCTCTTCGACTGCAAGACCGTAAAGCGAATATTTCGGCCCTTTGGTAGGATCGCTGATAATTGTCCCCGTCTCCTCGGACCACCGCCGCCAATCGTCCTGCCATGTCTGATCGTGCAGCAGCGGGGTGGTTTCAAAGTCGAAACGCTCGACCAGTTCTGGCGCGCAAACCGGGAAAATGACATCCTTCGCGACTACAATTTGATCAGCCGCCCCATCAGGATCGGCAATGAAGACCGAAAGATCAAACAGATCACGTGATAGGCGAGGCGGTGTTTCCATGGCCGTTACCGAGAACTTCATGTCCGGCCAAGTGTTTCGGATGCGCCCCAAACGCGCCGGCAGCCAAAGTTGCGCGACCGAAGGCAGGGCGGCGATGTGGATCTCAACGCTCGGGCTCAGGTTCCGCAGGTTCTGCGTTGCGGCGGCAAGCTGATCGAAGGCCTGGGTGAAATCACTGGCCAAGTGGCGCCCAGGCGCGGTCAGCTCAACCCCTTGCGCGTTTCGCCGGAACAGCGGCACGTCCGCCCAAGCCTCAATCGTTTTGATGTGTTGCGAAATCGCACCGGGAGTGACGCTCAGCTCTTCGGCAGCAGCGACGAAACTGCCCAGCCTTGCTGCAGCTTCAAAAGCGCGGAGTGCGTTGAGAGGTGGCCCTTTCGGGCGTCTTGGTAGAACAGCCATTGTCTTAGACTCAGTTTTTCTACGCCAAGAAATAGCAATTCTGATTTGCGATGTCGCCCCGTTTGTTCAATCTGGTGACAAGCAGGAGGTCACAGACATGACAATCACACACCGAAACTGGGTCCCGGATCAGTGCGAAACCCGTGTTCAGCAAATCGCCGCCAAGGCGTCTCAGGCCGCGTCTGATGAGCTGATCAAACGGATCGGCGATCTTGCGACGCGGAACCGCGAGATCCACGAGCAAGAGTGTTTCAACCTTAACCCGGCAACAAATGTGATGAATCCAAGGGCCGAGGCCCTGTTGTCATCCGGCATCGGGTCCCGACCATCGCTGGGCTATCCCGGCGACAAGTACGAGATGGGGCTGGAAGCTATTGAAGAGATTGAAGTGATTGCCGCCGAGCTTTGCGCCGAGATCTTTGAAGCCAAATTCGCCGAAATTAGGGTGCCGTCAGGCGCGATTGCCAACCTCTATGGGTTTATGGCGACCTGCAAGCCGGGCGATACAATCATTGCACCGCCAGCCTCGATTGGTGGGCACGTGACTCATCACCTTGGGGGGTGTGCTGGGTTGTTTGGTCTGCGCACGATTGAGGCGCCAACGGATGGTGATGGCTATACGGTCGATCTGGATCAGCTACGCGCGTTGGCGCTGAAAGAACGGCCCAAGCTGATCACTATCGGGGGCAGCCTCAATCTGTTCGAACATCCCGTAAAAGAGGTCCGGCAGATCGCTGACGAGATCGGGGCCAAGGTCATGTTCGACGCCGCCCATCAATGCGGGATCATCGCAGGCAAAGCGTGGTGCAATCCTTTGGCCGAGGGCGCGCATTTCATGACGATGAGCACTTACAAAAGCCTGGGCGGCCCCGCCGGTGGTTTGATCGTCTCAAATGACGCGGAGATTGCGCAAAAGCTCGACGCGATTGCCTTTCCGGGAATGACGGCAAACTTCGACGCGGCCAAGTCTGCAGCATTGGCCGTAACAATGCTGGACTGGCGCGACTTCGGCAAACAATACGCGGCCGAAATGATCTCGATGGCGCAAGTGCTCGCAGAACGATTGGACGCCCACGGCGTTCCCGTCTTTGCGGGTCGGGAAGGATTTACCAACTCGCACCAGTTTGCTGTGTTGGCAGACTCTTATGGCGGCGGGCAAGCGGCGTCCAAAACGCTGCGCCGCGCTGGGTTTCTTGCTTGCGGAATTGGACTGCCTGCACCCGAAGTAAAAGGGGACATGAACGGCCTTCGGTTCGGGACGCCTGAACTGGTCAGATGGGGGATGACGTCGCAGGACACTGATCGGTTGGCGGCATTGATCACCTCTGGATTGGCAGGCGCGGATATCGCCGCCGAGGTTGCAGAGTGGCGGCAGAGTTTTTCAAAACTGCATTTCGTGCACTGACGGCACGTTGGGTGCTATCCAAGGCGCTTTCGCCGCGCCCGCATGATTGCGCCTTTGCATCGTATATGGGCGCGGGCCGACCGTTATGGCCCGCGTTTTGGCATTTCACATTGCCAGATCCGGTTGGTTCCGAGTTATCTCATACGTTTGGGTTTGACCGGATCGGGTCACCTGCAAGATCAACGTCTGCGCATTTTCGAACCGCTCGAAATACGCAAACCGAATATTCGCCAGCGCTGTAATATCCTGGCACTGAATCAGGTAGTCGGCCAAAAAATCGCTATGTTGATCTTGATCAGCAAACTTGGTGGTATTGTCCTGCCCCAATCCTTCACCCGTAAGGGTGACATTGGCTGATGCGGTAACGCATCCGGCCTCTTCCGGCAGCACAAACAAGCCCAAAGGTTTGGACAGGTCTGAGACCGCAACCGCCACCTGCGCACGATCTTCATCGGTTTCGGCCGGCCCTTCAAAACCGATAATGTCTGCAGAAGGCACGTTGAGGGACAAAGAAAATGCCTGATCAGAAAAGGCGATATTCACATATCCCGTACCATGTTTATGGGCAGGGCCTTGCACCTGCGATAGAACAATCGCCGGTGTCAGCATCAAAGCAATGGCTGCACATTTCATAAACAAAGCACCATCCAACAAGGAATCACGTAGTTCATTCTAATGTGATTAATACCCCGTGCAATCGCGGCTTCGGTCCACCTACCCCGCTAATTATGGGGAAAGGGTGCGACATTTATTTCTGACAATAAGACTCAGGTTGACTTACCTTACTATTTCACTCAGTTTTTGGTGCGTGCGCGTCGCTGAAGCGGCGCTAGTGAGTTTTTTCTGACAGGAAAGTGTCACCTCCATGACCAAATTTTTTGCCGCCACCAGCGTATTGACCCTTGGGATCGCGACAGCAGCATTTGCCGAAACCCCCGCGAAGATCGACGTTCTGACCACCTATGCGAACATCGCCGAAGCCAAATATGACGACAGCCTGATCGCGGCAAAGTCGCTGCAGGCCGCAGTAAACGCGCTGATCGCTGATCCGTCAGACGCCACACTAAACGCAGCACGCGCTGCATGGATTGCTGCACGTGTTCCGTACCAGCAGACCGAGGTTTACCGTTTTGGCAACGCGATCGTCGACGACTGGGAAGGCAAGGTAAACGCATGGCCGCTGGACGAAGGGCTAATCGACTATGTGGACGCAGCCTATGGTGGTCCAACTGACGAGAACGAATTCGCCGCACTGAACGTCATCGCCAACCCGACGTTCGAGCTGTCAGGCAAAACCATCGACGCCAGCGAAATCACCCCGGAACTGCTGGGCGAGCCCCTGCACGAAGCCGACGGAATCGAAGCGAATGTTGCCACAGGCTACCACGCGATCGAGTTCCTGTTGTGGGGCCAGGATCTGAACGGCCATGGCGCGGGCGCAGGCGACCGTCCGTACACCGATTACGTTCAGGGTGACGACTGCACAAACAGCAATTGCGACCGCCGTGCACAATACCTGAGCGCTGCGACTGACCTGCTGGTCAGCGATCTGGAATGGATGGCGGCGCAATGGGCCGAAGGTGGCGAAGCACGCGCAGTCCTGACTGCCGACGAAATCGCAGGCGTCAGCGCCATTCTGACCGGCATGGGTTCACTGTCTTATGGTGAGCAGGCCGGTGAACGCATGCGCCTTGGCCTGATGCTGAACGACCCCGAGGAAGAACATGATTGCTTCTCGGACAACACACATAACAGCCATTACTACGATGGTCTCGGCGTTCAGAACGTCTATCTGGGCAGCTACACCCGCATCGACGGCACTCCGGTTTCAGGCGCATCGCTGTCGGATCTGGTGATCGCCAGCGACCCATCTCTGGACGCGGAGATGAAGGTGAAACTGGCCAACACCATGCAGGCTCTGGGACGTTTGAAATCAACCGCGGAAGCCGGATTTGCCTATGACCAGATGCTGGAACGCGGCAACGAAGGCGGCGAAGTGCTGATCATGGGCGGCGTTAACGGCCTGGTCGATCAGACAAAGACGATCGAGCGCATTGTGACCACGTTGGAACTTGACCAGATCGTGTTCGAAGGTTCGGACAGCCTGGACAACCCAGACGCGGTCTTCCAGTAAAATACAAGGTTCGCGCCAAACGGAGGCGGCAGTTTCACACCGCCTCCAAATCTTGTGAGGTACCTTTGATCTGTTGCCTCTGGACGTTTCTAAATTAACTTACTAATACAGTAAGAAATACAACTCAGAGCCCTGATTGCTATGATCGTATGCCACTGCACAAACATCTCGGATCACGATATCCGCGCAGCTATCGACTGGATGCGCACGTCTGATCCTTACGCGGTCATTACACCTGGTAAAATCTACCATGCCCTTGGAAAATCAGCAGATTGTGGCGGGTGCATGCCGCTTTTTCTAGACTCGATGCGCTCCAGCGATAAGTTGGAGGTCCCGATGCAGCTTCGCGCACTTCGCAGCGAGGCAACACAGGAGAATGCAGATGAAGGGCGACCCCAAGGTCATAGAATATCTCAACAAATCTCTGCGGCATGAACTGACGGCGGTCAGCCAGTATTGGCTGCATTACCGCCTGCAAGAGGATTGGGGCCTCGGCCACATGGCCAAGAAAAGCCGCGAAGAATCCATCGAAGAAATGGGGCACGCGGACAAGCTGATCGAGCGAATCATTTTCCTGGGCGGTCACCCGAACTTGCAACAACTTGACCCGTTGCGCATTGGCCAGACCCCAAAAGAGACGTTGGAATGTGATCTGGCCGCAGAGGTCGACGCCCGGGCCTTGTACAAGGAAGCGCGCGAATACTGTCAGAGCGCTGGCGACTACGTCACTATGTCTCTGTTTGAAGGATTGCTGGCGGATGAGGAAGGGCATATCGATTTCCTCGAAACGCAGCTGGACCTGTACGAAAGGATTGGCGAAGCCAATTATGCGCAACTCAACGCATCGAAAATGGACGAAGGCGAGTAAGCTTGCCCTTTTGCCGGTGGCCGCGCTTGCGGCTACCCAATCCCTGTCGGCAGAGCTGCGGGATCTTCACCTCAACTACCTTCCCAGAACTGAAGACGAACATGCAAGGATTGCGCGGGTTACCGCCGCACCTGTCGAATTCAGCGCGCCTCAGCGCTTTGAAGAGCTGCCAGGTGGGGCCGCAACTGTCCGCGCGCGCATCGACGCAGATGCGTTCTCGCAGCCCTCAGGCAACCTGAGTTTCGAGCAGGAGCTGGACTTCAAAGTCGGCAACGGCCTGTTCAAGAAGATCTGGGTGTCTTCCCCGTCTTCCACGTTGGCCTCAGATGGGTTGGGGCCGCTATATAACGCACGATCCTGTCAACGCTGTCACATCAAAGACGGGCGTGGGCATACTCCCAACGGCCCCGATGATAACGCAATTTCGATGTTCCTGCGCGTGTCTATCCCCGGAACCCCCGAGGACGGATACGCCGAGATCGAAGACTACTTCGCCACCCGTCCCGAACCGAATTACGGCAGGCAAATGCAGGATCTGGCCCTTCCCGGCCACCCGGCAGAGTACCGGCTTGATATCACTTACGAAGACGTTCCCGTCACTTTGTCGGATGGGGAAGTCGTCACTTTGCGGCGTCCTACGTACGAAGCTGCCGATCTGGGTTATGGCCCTTTGCATCCTGACGCGATGATCAGCCCCCGCGTGGCTCCGCAGATGATCGGCCTGGGCTTGCTCGAGGCGATCCCGGTACAAGACCTACTGTCGAATGCGGACCCGGAAGATGAGGATGGCGACGGAATATCCGGCCGGCCTAACATCGTATGGGCAGTTGAATATGGCGCGCCGATGATGGGCCGGTTTGGTCATAAGGCGGGCATGCCCACGATCATGGAGCAATCCGCTGCAGCCTTTGCCGGTGATATCGGCATTTCCAGCCCCCTCTATCCGGCTGCGCACGGCGATTGCACGGCGGCGCAGGTGGATTGCGTAAACGCTCCACACGGCGATGGCGACGACCGGACCTTTGAAATTGATCAGGTCGGCATGGATCTGGTCGCGTTCTACAGCCGCAATCTGGGTGTACCGGCCCGCCGCGATTTGGACGATCCTCAGGTGTTGCGCGGCAAGCAGGTGTTCCATGACACCGGCTGTGCATCCTGCCACACGCCCTCTTTCGTGACACATCGCATGGAAGACCGCCCCGAGCATAGTTTTCAGCTGATCTGGCCCTATTCGGACCTGCTGCTGCACGACATGGGCGAAGCGCTTGCCGATAACCGGCCCGAGGCCCGCGCCACGGGTCGTGAATGGCGGACACCACCACTTTGGGGGATCGGACTGACCCAACAGGTATCGGGCCATACGCAGTTTCTGCATGATGGGCGGGCGCAATCGTTGCTCGAGGCGATCCTGTGGCACGGCGGTGAGGCGCAGACAGCGCGTGACACGGTCGTCGGGATGCCTAAGCCTGACCGCGATGCCCTTATCCGTTTTTTGGAAAGCCTTTGACCCATGCGCGCCTTCGTACTTGCTCTTTCCCTGACATTGCCGTTGGGCGCAAACGCACAAGATCGCGAGCCGATCCTGTCCGACGCCATCGAGGCTCATATCCTACCCGGCTATTCCGCCCTGTCAGAATCCACCAACGCTTTGGCCGATGCTGCGCAGGCGGATTGTGACCCGAACTCGACCCAGCTTCGCAATGCATACAACGACGCGTTTGACGATTGGATTTCGGTTAGTCATCTGCGCTTTGGCCCATCCGAAGTCGAGGACCGCGCCTTTGCATTAGCGTTTTGGCCCGATACCAAGGGATTCACCCCTAAAGCACTGTCCAGCCTGATTTCTGCTGAGGATACAGCCATTCAATCCCCGGATGCCTTTGCGGAAACCTCCGTGGCCGGCCGCGGTTTTTTCGCGCTGGAACTGATGCTCTACGATCCACGCTTCACCGATCTGGGCAGAGCCGAGTATCGCTGCGCGCTGATGCAGGCCATAACCGCAGACATCAACTGCAATGCCGGGGCAATTGATGCAGATTGGGCGGACTACGCACGCGCATTGGCAAACCCGGGTGAGAACAGTCCATACCGGTCTGAAGACGAAGCCATGCAAGAGCTTTACAAGGCCCTGACGACCGGTCTGGAATTCACCGGCGAAACCCGCCTTGGTCGCCCATTGGGAAGTTTCGACCGTCCCCGCCCCAAACGCGCCGAGGCGCGGCGTTCCGAACGTTCGTTGCGCCATGTGGAGTTGTCATTGATCGCTTTGCGTGACCTGGCCGCGCGTCTGTCGGCAGATCACCCGGAAATCGCCGCCGATCTGGATGACGCATTCGCCGCCGCCATCGATCGGGCGCAGTCGCTGGACGATCCGGCATTTGCCGGGGTGGCAAACCTGCAGGGACGGTTCCGCGTTGAGGCGCTACAACAATCCATCAACGATATCCGCGCCATTGCCTCGACCGAGCTTAGCCCCACGCTGGGCATCAATGCCGGGTTCAACTCATTGGACGGGGATTGAACCGTGACGAGCCGACGAAGTTTTCTTGCTGGGTTGGCTGCTGCCAGCTTTGCGCCCTTGCGTGGATGGTCAGCTGTCGGCGCACCGGATTATCTGGCCGCCGCACTGTTCCCGGATGGGACTTTTCGGCTGGCCGGGTTGGATACGGGCGGCGACATCCTGTTTTCTCTGCCGTTGCCCGCGCGCGGGCACGCGGCGGCGGCGCATCCCCACCACGCGCAGGCGGTGGCCTTTGCACGCCGTCCGGGAACATTTGCAATCATCATCGACTGCGCGACCGGCACACAGACCGCTGTGTTAGAAGCCCCGAAAGGCCGCCATTTCTATGGGCATGGCGTGTTCTCAACCGATGGAACGCGGCTGTTCACCACCGAAAACGATTTTGAGACCGGTCAGGGTGTGATTGGTGTCTGGAACACGGATGACCACACACGAATTGGGGAGTTCGCTTCAGGCGGTGTCGGTCCCCATGATATGCGTCTGATGCCAGATGGTCGCACATTGGTTGTGGCAAATGGCGGGATCGAAACCCATCCAGAAGCAGGAAGAACCAAACTCAACCTGCCTGTGATGCAACCGCGCCTGACCTATCTGGATCAAAATGGCGGGGTTCTTGAGCAGGTGGAACTGCCACAAAAGCTGCACAAAAACTCGATCCGCCATCTGGCGGTGCGACCTGACGGTTTGATCGGTTTCGCGATGCAATGGCAGGGCGACTCATCGCAACACCCTCCCCTCTTGGGTTTGCATCGCCGTGGCGAAAAACCCCTACTACTCAGCGCGCCCGACGCTGACCAAAGTACGTTGCAGGGATATGCGGGCAGCATCGCCTTTTCCGGTGCAAGCGAAACAGTCGCTATCACCTGTCCCCGCGGCAATGCCCTGCACCGTTTTCGGGTCACGGATGGACAGCTTGATGGCGTCTTCCTGCACGAGGATGTTTGCGGCCTTGGCACCGCATCAAACGGGTTTGTGTTCACAACCGGGACTGGTGTGATCGGGCAATTGTCCACAAACAAAGCCCAAATATCCAACCGGTCTAATTGCCAATGGGACAATCATCTGATCCCAATTCGTGCTACCGCATAAATTCGGAAAACTCCGCCCCATAGATTACACTTGGAAGAATCATATAGCTGCCGTATTGGCGGGCGCGAAACTGGCACCCTGACTTACAAGGACTGACTTGATTGAAACACACGCCCGACGCACCGCATTCCATCTACGGAGTTGAGAAATGGGGCAAAGGTCTCATTGAGGTGACGGAGCAGGGCGAAATCGGTCTGCGTAATCCCATGGCACCCGAGGCTGAAGCGATCAGCTTACCGGGTATTCTCAGTGATCTGGATGAACGTGGCATCAAGGCCCCGATGATCCTGCGCGTCAGTTCCTATCTGGAACACGAGATTGTCCACATTAACGAGAGCTTTCGCGATGCGATTGCGCGCACCGGCTACAAGGGCAGCTATCGCGGTGTCTTCCCGATCAAGGTGAACCAGCAGGCGCAAGTGGTCGACCGGATCGTCGAGTTCGGCAAGAAATACAACTACGGGCTCGAGGCCGGATCCAAACCCGAACTGGTGGTCGCGCTGGCGCACCGTCTCGCCCCCGAGGCGTTGATTGTCTGCAACGGCGTCAAAGATGCCGAATTCATTCAGTTGGCCATCCTCAGCCGCAAGATTGGGTTCAACACGGTCATTGTGTTGGAAAGCCCGAAAGAGGCTGACACGGTGATCCAGGTCTATAACGAACTGGGCATCGAACCCCTGATCGGTGTGCGGGTCAAACTGACCAACCAGATCAGCGGTAAGTGGGAGGAAAGTTCGGGCGACCGGTCCGCCTTTGGTATGAACACCGATCAGCTGGTCGCCACGGTGGATAAGCTGAAAGCGGCGGGCCTGCTGCATTGCCTAAAACTACAGCACTCACACCTTGGTTCGCAGGTGCAGGACGTCAACGATGTGCGCCGCGCGGTGGGCGAAGCCTGCCGGTATTACACCGAACTGACGCGCGAAGGCGTGCCGCTCACCCATCTGGACCTCGGCGGCGGTATGGGCGTGGATTACACAGGTGAGAAGAAGGCCGCCGAGAACTCGATCAACTACACGGTCGAGGAGTACTGCGCCAATGTTGTCGAGACCGTCGCCTACGCGATGGATGAGGCAGAAGTGAACCACCCTACGTTGGTTACCGAAAGCGGCCGCGCCGTGGTGGCGACATCGTCGATGCTGGTGTTCAACGTGCTGGAAAGCACGCTTTACGATGCGCCCAACGGCCCAGAGGTCGAAGCGGACGATCACCATCTGGTCTCAGATCTTGCGGCGATCAACGGCTATCTCAGCAGCGACCGACTGCAGGAATGCTGGAACGACGCGAATTTCTACCGCAACGAACTGCGCGCGCTGTTCCGCCGCGGCTATGTGGACCTGCGCCAGATGGCCCGCGCCGAACGGATCTATCTGTCGCTGATGGCCCGTCTCAAGGCACTGGCCGCAAGCGACGATCTGGACACGGATGTCGATGATCAGCTTGAGAAAGTGGCCGATATCTATCACTGCAACTTCTCGCTGTTCCAGTCGCTGCCTGATGTCTGGGCGATCGACCAGTTACACCCAATTGTGCCCCTGCAGGGCCTGAACCAAACGCCTGATCGTCGCGCGGTTCTCTCCGATATCACTTGCGACAGCGACGGGAAGATTGACCAGTTCATCCTGGCCGACGGTGTCTCGCCCAGCCTGCCTGTGCACTCCCTGCCCGAAGATCGGGAATACCTCATGGGTGTTTTCTTTGTCGGGGCCTATCAGGAAACACTGGGCGATTTGCACAACCTGTTCGGCGACACGAACGTCGTTACCATCGACCTGCGCGCGGACGGCGGCTTTGACCTGCTGCACGAGCAAGAGGGCGACACGATCAGCCAGGTTCTGTCGTATGTCGAGTTCGACCCCAACGATTGTGTCGCCGCGTTCCGCAAAATGGTGGACGAGGCGATCTCGACCGGTACTCTGATGGCCAAGGACCGCAAAACCCTGATGAGCGCCTATCGCGACTCCATCAACGGCTACACCTATTACGAATAACTCCAGAGAGGAGATGACCCCCATGGGAACTTTGAGTGGCAAAACACTGGTTGTCGGCGCAGGCGGCGTATCGCACGCGGCCGTGCACAAGATGGCAATGAATTCGGATATCTTTACCGAAATCACATTAGCCAGCCGCACGAAATCGAAATGCGACGCCATCGCCAAGGCAGTGAAAGATCGCGTGGGCGTTGACATCGCCACGGCGGAGCTGGACGCCTATAAGGTCGAAGATACCGTCAAGTTGATCAAGGAAACCGGGGCCGAACTGCTGGTGAACCTCGCCCTGCCCTATCAGGATCTGGTGCTGATGGATGCGTGTCTTGAGGCGGGCATTCATTATCTCGACACTGCGAACTATGAACCCGAAGATGTGGCCAAGTTCGAATACCACTGGCAATGGGCTTATCAGGACCGGTTCAAAGAGGCAGGCCTGACCGCCATCCTCGGCTCGGGCTTCGATCCGGGTGTAACCAGCGTGTTCGCCAAATGGCTGAAGAAACACAAGCTGGACACCATTCGCCAGATCGACGTTCTGGATGCCAATGGCGGCTCGAACGATCAGGAATTCGCCACCAACTTCAACCCGGAAATCAACCTGCGCGAAGTGCTGGCCGAAGTGCGCCACTGGGAAAACGGCGCATGGCATACCAGCCCGGCGATGACCACAAAGGTCGAATACGATTTCCCCGCCATCGGCCAAAAAAACATGTACCAGATGTATCACGAGGAATTGGAGTCGCTTACGACCCACTTCCCCGAGATTGAGCGTGCCCGCTTCTGGATGACATTCGGCGACGCCTACATCACCCACGCCAAGGTGCTGGAAAATGTCGGCATGACTCGCATCGACCCGGTGATGCATGACGGCAAGGAAATCATCCCGATCCAGTTCCTGAAAACTCTGCTGCCCGATCCCGGCGATCTGGGTGCCGAAACTAAAGGCAAAGCCTGCATCGGTGACATCGCCACGGGTCAGGCCAAGGACGGCTCGGGCGAGAAGACCTATTACATCTACAACATCTGCGACCACGAAGAATGCTACGCAGAAGTCGGCAGCCAAGCCGTCAGCTACACCACGGGCGTCCCCGCCATGATCGGTGCGGCGCAGGTGCTGAAAGGCAACTGGTCCGAGCCCGGCGTATGGAACATGGAACAGCTGGATCCGGACAACTTCATGGACATGCTGAACGAGCACGGTCTGCCGTGGCAGGTCCACGAACTCGACGGTCCGGTCGAGTTCTAACTTCATCTTTTCCAAAATATTCCGGGGGTCCGGGGGCAGAGCCTCCGGCCTCTCCACAATTCGGAGGCGCCGGACATGTCCGACATGATGACCACACAGGCCGGAGACGCAGGAGCCTTTCGCAGCTTTGACCTGAGCCGCGTGCCAAGCCCCTGCTTCGTGGTTGATGAAAAGGCCGTCGAGCGGAACCTGACCATTCTCTCCGACATTGGAACCCGATCCGGCGCACATGTGCTGAGCGCGCTCAAGGCATTCTCGATGTTCTCGCTTGCCCCGCTTGTTCGCCTACATCTCGGCGGCACATGCGCGTCCGGCATTTTCGAAGCACGGCTGGGTCGCGAAGAATATGGTGGCGAGGTCGCGACCTTCTGCGCCGGCTACAAGGACGCAGACATCGATGAAATTCTGTCGTTGTCCGATCACATCATATTCAACTCACCAGCGCAAAAAGACCGGTTTCTTGCCAAAGCTCGGAACGCTGGCGTTCAGGTTGGTCTGCGCATCAACCCGGAACATTCCGAAGGTGAGATCCCCAAATATGACCCCTGTGCGCCCTGCTCTCGCCTTGGCACCCCAATCAGTCAGTTGACGACCGACGAATTGACCGGGGTTGATGGCCTGCACATGCACACGCTCTGCGAACAAGGGTTCGCGCCATTGCAGCGCACTTGGCAGGCGGTCCTGCCAAAACTCAAGCCCTTCCTCGGCCAACTCAAATGGCTGAACTTTGGCGGCGGTCATCATATCACGCGCGACGACTATGACCGCGACGGGCTGGTGGCTTTCATCCGGGACATCCGCGAGAAATACGGCATCGATGTCTATCTCGAACCCGGTGAGGCGGTCGCGTTGGACGCAGGTATCTTGGTCGGCGAAATTCTCGACCTGCCCACCAATGGCATGAACCTTGCAATCACCGATATCTCGGCCACATGCCACATGCCTGACGTAATCGAAGCCCCCTATCGCCCCGCCCTAATGGATGAGGCCGAAGCAGGCCATACTTACCGTCTGGGCGGCCCCTCCTGTCTGGCCGGTGATGTGATCGGGGATTACACATGGGATCAGTCACTGGAAATCGGCCAACGCTTTGCCTTCCTGGATCAGGCCCACTATTCGATGGTCAAGACCAACACATTCAATGGCGTACCGCTGCCTACCATCGCGCTGTGGAACAGTGAAACGGACGAGCTGAAGATCATCAAGCAGTTCGGCTATGACGACTTTAAGGACAGACTTTCATGAGCATTTTCCTCGACAGTGAACTGACCGAAGCCGAGCGGACTGAAGATGCCCGCTTTCGCGTGATCCCTGTGCCGCTGGAGCGCACGGTCTCTTACGGCTCGGGCACGGCCAAAGGGCCTGATGCCATCATCGAGGCCAGCAATGAGCTGGAACGCATTACCGGACATGCTGAACCATGCGTCGAGGGGATCTTCACCGAAGAACCAGTGGATTGCGATGCTTCGCTTGCTGAGATCATGAACCGCCTTTCCCAGCGCACCGAAGCCGCTGTTCGCGCGGGCAAGGTTCCGGTGACTTTGGGCGGAGAGCATTCCCTCAGTTACGGTGCCGTCATGGGAGTGGCGCGCGCATTAGGTCAACCAATCGGCATCGTTCAGATCGACGCCCATGCTGACCTGCGCAACGCCTATCAGGGGGAAAAACACAGCCATGCCTCAGTCATGCATCTGCTGGCCGAGGAAGGCGTTCGATTGGCTCAGTTCGGCGTCCGTGCCTTTTCGACTGAAGAGGCGCAGAGCCGCCTGAAAAACCACATCTTCCACGTGGATGCAGAAGATCTGGTCACAGGCAATATCCATGCCGTCGACCTGCCAGAGGATTTCCCCGAGCTGGTCTATGTCAGTTTCGATGTCGACGGGCTGGACCCGGCAATCATGCCCGCCACCGGAACTCCGGTGCCGGGTGGCCTTGGATATTATCAGGCGCTACGGCTGGTAGAACACACCCTGAAAGGCCGCAAATGCGTAGGCTTCGACGTGGTCGAACTGGCCCCGAACGGCAATGCCGCCTGGGACTTCACCGCCGCGCAGATCGTTTATCGCCTGATGGCTGCCTGTTAACCCTCGGACGTTTCGTTCAGTTCCATATGGCCTTCGCCCTTGTTCAGGACGCGGCGCAGCATGGGTTCAAAGAACTCAAGCGGTTTGGTCGGATACTCGGGATCAAACGCCTTCTGATCGTATTCATGGCAGAAGTAACGGCAGTCCTCCCAATAGGGGCTGTCACGGTACTTGTCGCGGGCGTTGCGATCACCACCCAGGTGGTGATTGTAGTAATAGCCTTGGAACACGCAGTGGTGTTTTAGTATCCAGTGGGTTTTCTCGCTGACATAAGGTTTCATCATCGCTGCCGACAGCTCACCGTGGTTATACGGTGACAGAATATCTCCGGTGTCATGGATCAGTGCCGCGACCACCAGTTCTTCATCCGCACCATCCTCATGGGCACGCGTCGCGGCCTGAAGGCTGTGCTGGTAACGATTGACTGGGTATGGGGTCCACGCTTCGTCCAGGGAGCGGATCGCGTCCAGGATTCGGTCAGGAAGGGCAGCGTTGAACGCCTCTTCATACTCCATGACGGCGTCCCAATCGGCTTTGGTCGCCTCTTCAAAACTGGTCCAGGTGGGTTTGTGGCTTTTGTCCAGCATGATGTTTCCTCTGGCTGATCTGCTACGGCCAGCATATCCGAAGGCAACAGCTGAAAAAAATGAATTGATTTTATCTCTTCGATCAAAAAATACTTTCGACATGCAAATCAAAGCCCTTGAGACATTTCTGTGCGTTGCAGACACCGGTGGCTTCCATGCCGCCGCACGACACCTCAACATCACTCAGACAGCGGTCAGCGCCCGTATCAAACTGATCGAAGAGGAAACCGGAAAGCCCCTGTTCACTCGGGGCGCAGGCGGCACCAACCTGACAGAATTCGGACGGCAGTTTAGACCCTATGCCGAGCAGATGTTGTCATTGTGGTCCTTCGCCTCTCGTGACCTTCCGGGGCAGACACCGCACCGGATCGCCCTTCGCCTTGGTGCACAGCTCAGCGTTTGGGACCCATTACTGGTCGATCTGGCCGTTCGCTATGAACAACGCCATGGCCAGCTATTGCTGACCCTGAACTACGATCATGACCTCAACATGGTCGAGGCCGTGGCGACGCATGTATTGGATGCCGCACTGACCCACGAAAAACCATCCGATCGGCGCGTTCTATATCACGAACTGGCACCGGAACGTTTATTGTTGGTCGAAACCCTGGGCGCGGGCAAAGACCCAGTTTTCGTAAATCTCGAGTTAGGCGAAGTTTATCAGGACCACGTGCGGTCAGCAGCGCGCAAAGCAGCAGAACAAACGCTTTTTTTGGGCAATTGCATGATGGGCCTGCGGTATGTTTTGCAGCGCGGCGGCACGGGGTACTTCCCCGAATATGTTATTCGGGATCAATTGAACGAAGGCACCTTGGTGCCGGTTGCCGAAGCGATAGACCTGATGTTGCCGCTTTATCTGGTGACCCGGCGAGACAGCGAAGCCTTCGACGACGTGGTGGCCTGCCTGACCGAACTGCGTGCGGCGGATTAAGCTTGAGACAAGGCTCCATTCGCCCCCCGCGATCGGGTGCGCAGCAATGGCCGCCCGGCGATCAACAGGAACACGCATGAAATCAAGACGCCGACAATCGCCGGAAGATAAAGCAAAATCCACAGGTTTGGATCATCAATCACGACCGGGGACACAAAGCCCCGGACCCCCTCCAACAGGACCAAAATCGTGAAAGCTCCGAATATCTGTGGCCACAGCCCAAAGCGCGAAAAACTGCCCAGCATCAGCGTTGAAAAACCAGCCATCGCCACCGCGATACAAATGGCGATCCATGAAAAACGCTGATGCAGCTCTTCGATCAGTTCCCCTTCCGAGAACTGCTCGGTCGCAAGAATACTTTCCCGGCCCTGCAACAACTCGAGCGTTGGGATCGCCTCAAGACTGCGCATGGCGTTGGTGTCTGAATTTGTGAGTTCCGAGATGTCATAAGAGGCATCCGCAAAAAGTGTCGAAGACAGCGTCCTGCCTTCCGGGTTCAGGCGCAATGCGATCCCGTCCACCATCACCAGATGAATGCCGGTGCCATTGTTGACCAGATAGGCCGTCTTGCTGGAATAGCTGACCGGGCTCTCTTCATCCCGACGATCCGAGACAAAAACCTCGGACAGCGTGCCATCCAAATCAATTTTCCCAATGTAGACCGTAACGCCTTGCGCGGGGTGCAGAAATTCACCCTCATTTAAAAGCTGGGCAGTGACGTCTCCGGCAACCTCGGCCTGGCGCTGCTCTAGCTGCTCCACCGATGCAGGGCGCAGAATGACACTGATCGCGGCCATCATCAGACCGGTCAGGATGCCGAATACGAACACTGGGCGCGCTAATCTCCAAGGGCTGGTCCCTGTGGCCAGCATCACCGTCATCTCGCTTTCGCGGCTCAGGCGGTTGGTGGCATAGACAGCGGCGGCAAAAACCGCCATTGGCATCACGGTGCGGATAAGGGTCGGCAACGTCAGTGCGGTGAATTCCAGAAACACCATCGCGGGTTGGCCGCCGCTGATCACCCGGTCAAATAGGCTGACGGAACGGGTAATCCAGAACACACCCACCAGAACCAGGGTAAAAAAGCCGAACAGAATCAGCAGCTGCCGCAGGAAGTAACCATCAAAACGCGACATGAACCCTCTTCCGCCTGTCTGTTGTGGGCAGGACCATAGGCCATTCCAAAGGCGCAGGAAACCGGATTGATCGAATTGCGCGGCACCTGGCTAAACCAATGTTAACCCCATCTAAACCCCAGGTTCAACACAGCCGCCAATCTGAGTGGAATGAACAACCGAACACGCGATGGAGGAGAATATGATGGCCCACGCAGACTTCATCACCGAAATGGGCGTCTTTTGAAGCCTCGTACATTCGCATGCGGCGTAAAGCCGGTTGGTTGTAGAAAATGGATCGGTCAGATTCAGCCGCCTTTAGACCCCCCCGGGTCTCAATATTCCCGTATGCAACACCGGCAAAGTTTTCTACGCCACATATTTGCCATATTTCCTTTCAGTTGATACGGTCGCAAAAAAGGCGAATGCCGGTGGCCAAGATAGAGCAGCAGTCAAAATATTCTAAGAGCGTCGCAGCGCTCACCGTGCCAGAGTCCCTAAAGGGCAAACGCGGAGGGCTGTTCTATTTGCTTTGCGAAATGGAGCGAGCTCGGCTTATGAGACTGTACGGGCCGAACTTCGAAGACATCATCACAAAGTCGCCCTCGCACCAGGGCTCAAACAACGGTCGATTGGTCAGTATGCTCTCGGTCGACGAGTTCATATTTTTCTAGCAATCAATGCCTGGCAGTTGCGTTGTTCGAAAAGTTAAGAATCGCGTCTTGTGACCGGGTCCCTGCAGCCTCAGATTACACCCCAAATAATTGCAGGATACCTAGCTTGGGTTTCGTTCTTGACGATGAAACGGCCGCAGGTCAATGAGGAAATGGCAGGGGCAGCAGGGTTCGAACCCGCGACCTACGGTTTTGGAGACCGTCGCTCTACCAACTGAGCTATACCCCTAAGGTGCGCTTCAAATATGCCAGCCGCGCAGCGGACTCAAGAGGCTTTTTTAGATTCCGCGCGACTAATGCATCCGACAAACAAGTTGCGTGCAGCGTTTAGTTCTATAAGACACGGTTTGGTCAGTACGAGGGACCCAATCCGTGAGTATCCGCAAAAAGATCGCCGACAGCGAAGCCGTTTTGAACTGGGCCGCGCGCCGCATCGCAAGTTATATCCGGATGGTCAATCGCAACACCAAATGGAAGCGCATCGGATACGAAGAACTGGACCAACTGGCCGAACAAGGTGAGCCGGTGATCGTGGTGCTGTGGCACCAAAGGCTGGCGCAGTCGCCGTATTTCTTCCCGCTGGACAAAGGGCGCATCTGCTCGATCACTTCGTCTGCGCGGGCCGGCAGTATGGTAGGTCGGGTGCAGAAACTATTCGGCATGGACACCATCGCCATGGCCAGCAAACACAAGAGCAACGTTGCCGTCTCGCGAGAGGTGATCGGTAAGATCAAACAAGGGATTTCCATCGGCATCGCTGCTGACGGACCACGTGGGCCTGAGCGTGTGCTTTCCACGGTGCCATTGGTTTGGGCGCGCACGTCTGGCAAACGAATCTTCGGGATCACCTTTTCGGCACAATATGGCAGCGAAGCGGGTACATGGGATCGCCTGTTGATGCCCCGCCCCTGGCGGAACACGGGAGTCTTTCTATGCCGCGAGTGGACTGAGACCGTGCCGCGCAAAGCATCAGAAGAGCAAATCGAAGAGCTGCGCCAAAGCCTTGAGCAGCATATGAACGATATCACTGCCGAAGCCGACCGCATGGTCGGGCGCGAACCGTGGTCGCCAGAGGCCTAACCGCCCCTTAACCGCTGCATCAGGTACACTTCGCTGCCTTCAGGGATTGGCTCGGTCAACCCTGTGGCGATAACGCGGCCGTCAATTGCGATTGACACGCCGGCATCAATAGGGCCTTGAAGCTGTGGGTGGGCCAGCACTAGTGCGCGTAACAAGTCCCCGGTCGTCTTGGCTTCAACCTCGACGACCTGCTGGCCCCCGGTCAATGACCGGAGGCCTGACCAGAGATGAACCTCAACCATCGTCCTTGAGCGCGGCCAGAATGCGCGGCGGTGACATCGGTAACTGACGCATGCGCACGCCAGCCGCATGGGACACGGCGTTGGCAATGGCGGCCAGAGGCGGCACGATGCCGGTCTCGCCGACGCCTCGTACACCGAAGGGATGACCGGGGTTGGGCACTTCGACAATCACCGTGTCGATCATCGGCAGGTCACTGGCGACGGGGATGCGATAGTCGAGGAAGATCGAGTTCTGCAGGCGACCGTCATCGCCGTAGATATACTCTTCGTTCAGCGCCCAGCCGATGCCTTGCGCGGCACCGCCCTGATACTGCCCTTCCACATAGGTCGGGTGAATCGCCTTCCCGGCATCCTGAATGACCGTGTAGCGAGTGATCGAGGTCTTACCGGTTTCCGGATCAACCTCGGCATCAACGATATGAGTGCCAAACGACACACCTGCGCCTTCCGGGGTCGCCTCAAAGTGGCCTGAGATCGGACCGCCGGTCGAACCCATATGGGCCGTGATATCGGCCAACGGCCTCGGATCGAAATCACCGGCATTGGGGCCCGAGGGCACCGCACAGCCGTTTTCCCATTTGACTGCGTCCGTCGGAATTCCCCAGCTGGCCGCCGCACGTTCGCACAGTTTTTCGACTGCGTGTTTGGCTGCTTTGATGGTCGCCAGACCGGAGGCGTACGTCACGCGAGAGCCGTGGCTGACGTCGTTGTACCCAAGCGTCGCTGTATCGGCGATGGTCACCCGGATGTTTTCGTAGGGAATGCCCAGCACCTCAGCCGCCATCAGCGCCATTGAAGCGCGCGAGCCGCCGATGTCCGGCGTACCGACCATCAACTGGGCCGAACCGTCCTCAGACAGAGATAGCGAGACCGAAGTTTCACCACCGTGGTTAAACCAGAACCCGCAAGAGATGCCGCGCCCCTGCCCTGGCTTCAGCGGGGCTGAGTAATGCGGATGCGCCTTGGCGGCTTCCAACGTCTCAACCAGACCGATGCGCTCATAACGCGGGCCGTAGCTGGCCTTTGTGCCTTCATACGCCGCATTTTTCAGGCGTACATCGACAGGATCAAGGTCCAGCTTTTTGCACAGCTCATCAATCACCGACTCAACGGCAAATGCCCCCATTGGTGCACCGGGTGCACGGTAGGCTGCCTGTTTCGGTCGGTTGGCCATAACGTCATAGCCAACCTGTTTGACGTTGGTCAGATTGTAAGGCGCAAAGGCACACATGGCGGTCATATCGCCCGGCGCGCCCGGAAACGCGCCACCTTGCAGGCGGAACACGCCCTGCGCGGCCGAGATGGTACCGTCCTTCTTCATGCCGATCTTGATGTCCATCGACGCCGAGGCCGTCGGGCCAGTTGCCCGGAACACTTCGGACCGGGTCATCACGAGTTTGACCGGGCGGTTGGCCTTTCGGCTTAGCGCCAGTGCAACGGGTTCAATGAACACAGTCGTCTTGCCACCAAAGCCGCCGCCAATTTCGGACGCTGTTACGCGCAGCTGTGCGGTCTCAATCCCCAACAGCGCCGCACAGGTTTTCTGCGCGATCCAGTGGCCCTGGGTCGTGCACCACAGCTCACCCTTGCCATCATTGCCCAACATACCCAAACAGGCGTGCGGCTCGATGTAACCCTGATGGGTCGCCTCAGTGACAAAGCTGTCTTCGATGACCAGATCGGCCTCGGCAAAGCCAGCCTCGACATCACCGTGTCCGCTTTCGTGGTACCGCACGACGTTTGGATGCATTCCTTCAGGAACTGAATAGTCCGCGGCACCTTCGCGAATGACCGGAGCATCCGAGGCCATCGCCTTGTCCACATCGGTGACGTGGGGCAACACCTCGTATTCGACCTCGATCAGCTTGAGCGCATCGCGCGCTGCCAGCGCCGACGTGGCCGCAATGGCCGCTACAGCGTGGCCGTCATACAGTGCCTTTTCGCCTGCCATGACGTTTTCCAGAACATTCCAGAATTCGCCTTCCAGACCCGGTTTGAACGGGACGTCGGCAAAGTCCGCACGAGTCACGACGGCTTTGACGTCCTTATGCGCCTGGGCCTTCGAAGCGTCGATTTTCACGATCCGCGCATGGGCATGGGGCGAGCGCAGGATCGCGCCGTGTAGCATGCCGGGTGCCGAGATATCTGCCCCGAACTTCGCGCGGCCCGTAACCTTGTCCAATCCGTCGGGACGGTTCGGTCGGGTGCCAACGAAAGTAAATTCCGATTTGCGATCGTCCAGTGCCATTACAAAGCCTCCCGCAGCTCTTCCGCCGTTTCCATGACGGCACGAATGATTTTGTCATAACCGGTGCAGCGGCACAGGTTCCCTGCCAGCCAGTACCGGGTTTCTTCTTCTGTCGGGTTGGGGTTCTTTTCCAACAGAGACTTGGCCGCGACCAAAATGCCCGGTGTGCAGATGCCGCACTGAAGCGCGGCGTGTTCGATAAACTTCTGCTGCAGCGGGTGCAGAACGTCGCCATCCGCGATGCCCTCGACCGTTTCGATCTGCTTGCCATCGGCCTCTACCCCCAGCATCAGGCAGGAACAGACCAGGCGCCCGTCGACCGAGACGGAACACGCGCCGCAGTCACCAGTACCACAGCCTTCTTTCGCGCCGGTCAGGTTCAGCTTGTCGCGCAGACAGTCCAGCAGGGTTTCGCGCGGGTCGCAGAGGTATTCAACCGAGTCGCCGTTTACAGTGGTGGATACGTGGAACTTGCTCATGCTTGTTCTCCCTTCGCACGGGCATAGGCGATTTTCGCGGCGCGCGTGGCAAGAACGCCAGCGACCTCGGTGCGGAACGCGATGGTGCCGCGCTTGTCGTCAATCGGGTTGCACGCAGCGGATGCCGCAGCAGCCAGCGCATCAAGCGCGGCATCGTTCAACGTACTGCCGATGATGGCCTTCGCGCAGTCTTCAACCAGTAGAACGGTCGGGGCGACAGCACCCAGCGACACGCGGGCTTCGGTAACAGTGTCGCCGTCCAAACGCAGGTTCACCCCTACGCCGACAACAGCAATATCCATCTCGGTGCGTGGTATGAACCGCAGATAGGCGTCGCCGCCGTCCTCACCTCGTGCAGGGATATGGACAGCCGAGACAAGCTCACCCTTGGCCAGCGATGTCTTGCCAGGGCCGGTCGGGATATCTTCGACAGCAACTTCGCGATCGCCACCCGGGCCTGTCACGGTAACGGTCACTCCGGCGGCGACCATAGCAGGCACGGAATCCGCCGCAGGAGAGCCATTGCAAAGGTTCCCGGTCAGCGTTGCGCGCCCCTGCACTTGGGTTGATCCGATCAGGTCCATCGCCTCGACCACACCGGGCCAATCCCGGCCCAGTTCGGGGTGCTCGCTCATTTCTGCACCGGTGGCAGCGACTCCCAGCGTCCAGCTGCCATCTGCATTGCTGTTGATGTCGCTCACGCCATCAATCTTTTTGATGTCGATCAGCGTGTCGGGTGTCACCAGTTCCGAGCGCAGCTGCACCAGTACATCGGTGCCTCCTGCAAGAAACCGGGTAATGCCCGTCGCATTCGCGGCCAGAGCCGACGCCTCGGCAAAGCTGGCGGGGCTGTGATAATCCATGAAAATACCTCGCACCTGTTGATCAGGATTCACTGGGGTTCGCAGGGGACGTTAGTGCAGCTACCCCACGGCGTCCATGGCTGGAACGACCAATTTTTGTGTTTATCGAAGTCGTTTTCAGACCTCAGATCAGAGGTCGAGTTCGATCACACCGTCAGGTTCAGCCGCACGGCTTTGACACAAGATGATCGCGCCCTCGCGCTGTTTGTTGGACAGAACGAAATCACGATGCTCAATATCGCCGGAAACCACTCCGCATTTGCAGACGCCACATATACCGTCGGCGCATTTAACATCCACGTGAATACCCGCCTCGTTCAATACCTGAGCGGCATCTTTGCCTTCGGGGACGGTCAGTTCCCTGCCCGATTTTGCCAGCTTCAACGTGAAGGGATGGTTTTCATACTCCGGCTGTTCCGGAACTGAGAAATACTCCAGGTGCCGCGCCTCTTCGGGAAATCCCTGACTGTCGGCCGCTTGTATGACACCGTCCATGTAGCGATCCGGTCCGCAGGTATAGACGTGCCACCCTTCCTGATACCCCGACAAGACAGCATCCAGATCGGCGCGTGTTCCTTCATCTGAGAAATGAAAATGCACATGGTCGGCCCAGGGCATCGCCGCCAGATCGTCCAGGTACCCAGCCCCAGCGCGGGTGCTGGCGGAATAGTGTAACGCGAACGGCTTGCCCAAGCTGTGCAACCGATGAGCAAATGCAATCATCGGGGTGATGCCGATCCCGCCGCCCATCAAAAAAGTCTTTGTTGCGCTCTCATCCAGTTCGAAATGGTTGATCGGATTCGAGATAAAGACCTTGCGCCCTTCGCTGAAGATTCGATGCAACAGGGCCGAACCGCCGCGTCCTTCATCCTCGCGCAGAACGCCGATCTGATAGACTGACCCGTCCGATGGGTCCCCCGACATTGAGTACTGGCGCAGAAACTCAGGCGCGACCAGCACATCCAGATGCGCCCCGGCGGTCCAATCCGGTAAAGGCGCACCATTCAGGGCCGAGAATTCATACTTGGTCACATCCGCCGTCATCTTGTCGACCTTGGTCAGCGCAACCCGCATCACCGGCGCATCGCCCGCGATCGAGTAACGATGCACGATCGACGTATCCCCTTCTGCCTTGCGGTTTTTGTATTCTTCGGCTGACACCATCGCCTGATAGGCCGCAATCCCGGCCTCGCGGTCCATCGCAAAGGGATATGGCCACGGATGGGGGGCCAGATAGGCGGGATAGACGGCTAATGTCTGATCGTCGTACTTCAGGTCCAGATCTGTCTGCAGGTCACGCCGGTTCAGCGGGTGTTTCGTCGGACGATAGGCTCCGTCCGTTTGCAATTCGATATCCCACCACCATTTCTTGGTGTCGTTCAATCCGCCATTACCCACGGCATCGTCCAGTTTCGCCAATGCCGGCGCGGCTTTCGGGATGTTCATCGCGGCCCAGCGGAACGGGCGTTCCTTGAAGATGCCCTCAAGGTTCCATGGGCACGTCTTCATGCAGCGCCCGCACATCGCACCGCCGGGTGTGGTCACGCGATAGGTCGCGCATTTCTGGCTGTCGGATTTCCAGATCTCATAGCCGTTGAACATGAGTTTCGGCCCCGCAGTGATTGCCCCCGACGGACATTCGCGCGCGCATTTATTGCAGCTTTCACAGAAGGTCTGCAGACCAAAATCAATCGGTTTGTCGTGCTCCATCGGCATGTCGGTCGTCACCGCGCCGGACTTGAGCCGGGGCCCGAGATAAGGGTTCAGGATGACCTCGCCAATCCGGCTGACCTCGCCCAATCCGGACAGAAGCAAAAGCGGCGGTTGCAGCACTTCGCCATCCATGACCGTATGCGCCTTGGCTTTGTAACCCAGGTTGCGGATCTGCTGCGCGATTACACCGCCCAACAGCGAAAACCGCAGATAAGCGCGCATCGACTGGGCAACTGCGATCCAGTCGTCGCCACTGGACCCCTCCATTGTTTCATAGCCCTGGTCGATGATCACGCTGATGGCTTGATCATGGGGCGGGTTGATCTCTTCTCCTGCCGCGTCGTGAGAGTACCACGCCCATTCCGGGCAACGGCTGAGGCCCACGGCATCGCCTCCAATGAAATAGGTCGCGGCCTTGATATTCGCGGCATTTCGGGCGGCATCGGTCGGGCGCGAGCCATCTGCGCTGTCGCCATCCTGCAATAGCACAAATGCGCCCAATGAGCGGCGCTGGGCGAAACTGGGGGCGGCCTTGCGCACATAGTGCCCCCCCCTGGCTGCATCCTGCAGCGGTTTGCCCATATCCCCGAATTGTGCGCGGGCAAACATGTCGGCGCGTTTGGGAACGCGGGCTACATTTTCTTCGTCGATGTAGGTCGTCGGGTCCTCGACGCGCTTAAGTTTCTCGAAAGGATGCGCCCCGTCCACGTAGCGTCGTTTGGCGTAAGCATCCCGGTTCAGCGCGTTCTTGGCGAACCCCGTTCCCAGCCACCACGCCGGACCTTGTGTACGAAACCACGGTTGCTGCGCCATGGGTTGCAGCGGTTGATCATGCGCAATCTCCATCTCGGTTGTAACAGCTGCCAGACCAAACCGCTTGCCCAGCCACGGCACGACAACATCGCCATCCTCGACCGAGGCCAACCCAGCCGCCACCGCCAGTTTTCCAAGATCAACTTCAGAGGACATCGCGGTATGTGCCCGCGCATCGAACCCCAACAACCGGATATAGTTGGCAATCACCACCGCATTCTCTGTCGCCAGCAAACAGGAACGGTGATCCTGCGCATCCATGATCCAATCAGAGCCGGGCTCATCCGGGTTCGGATCACGGTTGTGTTCATAGACAAAGACGATGGCGTGGCGGTGCGTGTCCATCGGCTTGGGCGCGGCCTCCGTGCTTTCTTTTAGGTCAGCCATGATGACATCGATGCCCGAGGCCAGCGTTTTAGTCTGCCGGGTCTTCAGCGCATGGGCCAGACGATCAATGTCCGGGTTATGACGCGACTGGGGCAGCATCGCCTCGGCAGGCAAAGGCCCGCACCCCATCATCGACGCGTCATTGAAATAGCCAAAAGCCTTCAAGTGATGGGCGCGCGCGGTCGGATCAGCCGGGATTTCAGAGGGCACAGAATTCACGAACCCATCACGAATAGCGTCCATCATCGCCTGAAACTCGAGCATGGCGTTGACGATGCTTTCAGGCTGATCCGGCCGGTGAAAACTGAGTACGGGCATCGGCGGCACGGCAGACAGGTCCGGCACAGCGCTCTGCCGCGCCAATCGTTCCAACGGATAAGGCCCCATGTGGACCGGCCGGTTCTTGTCCGAGAAAAAGCGGATCCCCATCGTGCGCCTCCTGATGTCTAGGTCTCACCTAATGCGGCGTGGACAGTAAATCCATTCATGAATAATCATAAGCGGTATGAGCAAAATAGATTTTATGGATCTGGACGGGAAAGTCCTGAGGGTCTTTCTAACCATTCTCGAAGAAAACTCGGTGTCCAAGGCCGCAGATCGGCTTGGCGTGACGCAATCGGCCATCAGCCACACCCTGTCCAAACTTCGGGTGGTTCTGGGCGATCCGTTATTTATCAGATCAGGGCAAGGTCTGACCCCTACTGAGCGCGCCTTGTCCCTGAAAGACCCCGTGCAGCAGGTTCTGGACAATATGCGCGCACTGACCGAGGACCGCCCGTTCGACCCGCTGTCCGAAGAGATGGTCTTTCACATCGCCACAAACGACATGCCGAGGGAATTGATTTTCCCGCAATTGCTGCAAAAGGTTCGGGCCGAAGGCGTGCGGCTGGGGTTGGGATTTATCCCATCAGGTGTTCCAGATCCTGAGCTGCTGCGCAGCGATCGGTGTCAATTGATGCTGACACCTTTGCCGCCGGATGGACCGGACATCTTTCAAAAGCGCATCCTCAGCAGTCCGTTGATGATCTACTATGATGGCACACGACGATCTCCTCCGGACAGTTGGGAAACCTATTGCGAAACCGAGCATGTCGAAGTGCGCTTTGCCGATGGCCGCAGCTCGCGCGCTGTTATGCGGGGTGTCGATCAAAACCAGATCAGGCCACCGACGGTTACCCTGCCGCATTTCAATGCCATTACCTCATTTGTGAAAGGCGGCGACCTGATTTCAACCGATACGGCGTTGATGAAACACGGGCCGCTACATGCGTTGGATTGTGCACCTCTGCCCTTCGCGTGCGACCCTGTCTCTATCTACATGGTCTGGCACCAAAGATCTTCCAACGACCCGGCACATCGCTGGTTGCGTGACAGGATCGAAGCCATCGCAGCGACGCTTCAGGATTGAGACAGCAACCAGTCTTTCATCACTGCGACCAGCGCGGGTTGGCGTGGCTGTTTGGGTGTTACGATGTAAAAGCCCAAGTCCTCGACCAACTCGTCCGGGATCGGGCGCACCAACTGACCGGCGGCCAACTGGGCAGAAACAAGCGGTTCGTTAGCAAGCGCAACACCCTGGCCCGACACGGCTGCGTCGATGGCAAGGCTGGTCTGGCTGAAACTCATCATCTTCGGCTTGCCCGTGATCCCTGCACGCTGCAGAAACAAAGGCCACAGCCCATGGGTGTCGTTCAGCAGAGTGTGCTTTGTCAGGTCAGCAGGATGCGCAATTCTGGCCGCCATCTCAGGACCGCAAACCGGAATGAAAGTTGTGGAAAACAGAGGCACTGCGACCACCCCGGATCCAAACGGCGCACGCCCTTGCCGAACAGCAATGTCGACGCCGTCCCCCTGGAAATCCGCCAGCCGTTCCCGCGCGTCGACCTGCACGGCAATATCAGGGTGGTGCCGCGTAAAGTCCGGAAGTCGAGGAACCAGCCATTTCGAGGCAAAGCTGGGCGTGACAGAGATAGTAATTTGTCTGTCCCCAGAAAGATCCTCGACGGCCTCTTCGATCAGACGGAAGGCCCGGCGCAAGGGCGCATGGAACCTGCGCCCAGCCTCGGTCAGCGCAAGGCCACGCGGCAGGCGGTCAAAGAGCGTCACAGCCAATCGTGCCTCAAGCCCGCGTACCTGCTGGGCGACGGCACCTTGGGTGACGCCCAGATCCTCGGCAGCCAAGCGAAAGTTCAGATGCCGCGCCGAAGCTTCGAAGGCCCGCAAAGCGTTCAGAGGGGGAAGAGCCGCCATCGTAGCACCCTGTAGTTTTTCTACATCATAAGGCCAGCAGAACTGATTGGTCAATCAGATCGCCAAAGCCCATCTTCATGCCATCAATGAATGGAGAAATCACATGACCAAAGTGGCGCTGATAACAGCGGGCGGCAGCGGAATGGGCGCAGATTCAGCCCGACGTCTGGCCGCAGATGGATTTAAGGTCGGCATCCTGTCGTCTTCTGGCAAGGGTGAGGCACTGGCGCACGAACTGGGTGGTGTTGGCGTGACCGGGTCAAACCAGTCGACGGATGATCTGCAAAAACTGGTCGACACCGCGATGTCCCATTGGGGGCGCATCGACGTGCTGGTCAACTCGGCCGGTCACGGACCGCGCGCGCCAGTGCTGGAGCTGACGGACGAGGATTGGCACACCGGTATGGACGTCTATTTCCTGAACGCCGTCAGACCAACCCGGCTGGTGACACCTATTATGCAGAAGCAAGGTGGTGGATCGATCATCAACATTTCGACCTTCGCCGCGTTCGAGCCCGACCCTGTCTTCCCAACCTCGGGCGTGTTCCGCGCAGGTTTGGCCGCTTTCACCAAGCTGTTCTCGGATCATTACGCGGCTGACAACATCCGGATGAACAACGTCTTGCCAGGGTTCATCGACAGCCTGCCAGAGAAAGAGGAATTCCGCGCGCGCATCCCGATGGGCCGCTATGGACGCAGCTATGACGAGATCGCCTCGGTCGTGGCGATGCTTGCGTCAGAAGGCGGCGGCTATATCACCGGTCAAAACATCCGGGTTGATGGCGGCATCACCCGCGCGGTCTGAGGTCAGAACCGCGCTTTTACAAAATGAGTCAGCGCCGCGCCGGTTTCAAAATAGGCGCGGCGTAGCCCTATCCACTTTTCCTGATACTCTGGGACTGCGGGCACCGGCAAAAGGCTTGGATCGTCCTGCAACAGACTTTGGGCAACAAGGCGGCCAAAGACAGTGCCTGGCCCGATTCCACGCCCCGAAAATCCATGAACGGACAGAGCATTGGGACCGATCTGCGTAATCTTCGGGATGTGGTCCGACGTCATGGCGATGCGGCCATGCCACCCTTCGACCAATGGCTGATCGGCCAGTTGCGGATACAGCTGTGCCAGTTTGCGCTTGATCCAGCTCTTGTGAATCCCGCCGCCTGCTTGATCCAGATCACCCATGGCACCGATGATAAACCGCCCCTCTTGATCCATTCGGAACGAGGTCATGATCAGGTCTGTGTCCCAGCACCCCTCATCCCCCGGCAAAACGCTAGCGCGCAGATTGTCCGACAATGGGGCCGTGGCATATTGGAAATAATAGACTGGTACATAAGCGGGGGCCGATGCGGTCAGATCACGGTGATAGGCATTGGTCGCCTGAATGACCCATTTGGCGCGCACCGTGCGCCGAGCAGTCTTCAACACCCAGATTCCATCCATTTGCTGCATGGACTGAACCGGGTCTTGCGTGGAAACTAACGCGCCAGCCTCAACCCCGGCACGCGCCAATCCACGCACATATGCCAATGGCTGGATGGTTCCGGCGCGCGGATCGAACAGGGCGCCACCAAAGGCCGCACTGCCGGTGCGTTGGGCTGTCAGTTCTGCAGACAGCAACTCAACCGGTGCGCCAGCAGCGCTGAGTTGCGCATGGCGGACCTGCAGGTCCCGGAGGCCCGCAGCCGAATGCGCACAGTGCAGAGTTCCGTTGCGCACAGGTTCACAGTCTATCCCATGCTGGTCGATCAGGCTGAACACCTCTGATGGAGCAGCAGCCAAAAGGTCAACCAGCCGATCCCCAACCATGTCACCCAGATGCGCGCGAATCTCAGCGGGCGGCAACCACAGCCCCGCATTCGCCAGCCCGACATTGCGGCCCGAGCCACCGTGACCGATGTCATGCGCCTCAAGCAGACAGACCGAAGCACCAGCCTTGGCCGCGGTCAGCGCCGCAGAACAGCCGGTATAACCACCACCGATCACCGCCAGATCAACAGTGAAATCACCGGTCGAAACACTGGGTTCGACATGTTCACGGCATGTGTTCAGCCAAAGGGACTGGTTGTGGTCGCTCATGTCGCGCTCCTTGAAATTGCGCGGATCATCAGGGCAGTGTCAGCCGGTTGCAAGCGCTCTTTGATCCTCGCGCCCCATGGCGATCAGGAAGGGTTGCGCATCCTGTTTCGCTTGAAAATCAGCCTTGTTACCCATGCCCCGCCAGTTCGCCAGAACAAGAGATTGCGCCACTGCGCCACCTAAGGTCGCACCGGGGCCGGTAACAATGAACACGTCTGGCGCGAACTCATGCGCGGCGGTCTGGATCGCACGGGTAAAGTCATAGGGTTCGGTCACTTGGTGGCCCAGGGTATAATCCCAAAGCGCATGCGTATCCGTCGCACCCGGCCACCAAACCTTTCCGCGACCGTCGATCAGGGGGCGTTCAGGCTGTCCGAACAAGTCCGCTCCCAAACGCGCACGCCCTTCGGCAGCGACCGGTGCCTGCAAGGATGTGTGAAACGCGGCATGGTTTGGCAGACGCATCGGGAAACGGTCCTGCACGGCGGGTTGCGACGCCTCGAACGCCTTCAGCCCCATTTCATTGCCTGCCAGAACCAGCATTCCGCCCAGTTCAATGGACAAAGCAAGATCATGATCCTGAATTGCGTTGATGCGCGCCACATCTGCCAACAGCTCGGTCTTGCGCGCGGCGTCGTCCGCCCAATCATCGGCAACATAGGGGTAAACCAATTGACCGCCGATCAGGTGATCCTGCATCAGTGTTCCCATCGTGTTCACGACGCGAAACCCGTCCTCAGGCGACAACGCCCCGGCAGCGGCCAATGCAATGTACCACCCCATCGAGTTCCCGGTGACCGCGACCACTTCGATATCATCGGCCTGCGATTGCGCGTCCGCCAGCGAAGCTGCGTAGATGAGCGGTGAGGCAATGTCGCCTTTTGAATACTTGGAAACTGTGAACCGCGCTGCGCCATCCAATGCAGTAACGGCCTCTTGCCCTGCTTCGGCACGTATCGCGTCGAAGCGCCTAAACATCGCAGTCCGCTGCGCGTGGTGGCGATGCAGATAGCCAAGCTCGGGCTTGTTGTATGTACCCCGACCGGGGCAGATCACGACAGCTGTGCGGGTCATGAGCGGCCCCCCGTCAGTTTTAGCGCAGCGGCGAGAATCCCCTCTTTCGACGGCAGCGGAGCAGCATAAGCGGGGCCAGTGGCGATAAAACAATCTTCGGCCACGACGCGCGCGCTAGGGGTAGAGGGACTGTTTTCGGTGAAAAAGGTCATCAGCGCCTCGGACTGGCTGCCAGTACGGCGGCACTCGTCGACGATCAGGACGTGTTTGCAACCCTTTGTGGCCTGACGCAGAGCCTCAATCGGGAGAGGTGCCAGCCAGCGCATGTCGATGATACGGGTTTTCACGCCCGCTGCCTCCAACTCGGGCAGAGCCTGTTTCGACAGGTAATGCCCGTTTCCATAAGTGACCATGGCCAGATCTTTACCCTCGCCATGCACGCCAACCTCACCCAGCGCGATACTCTGGTCAGGCGACGGGTACGCCGTCATCCAACCTGCGTCCTTTGCATCGTGCAGATCGCGCATCGGATAAAGGGCAATAGGTTCCAGAAAGACCACGACCCGCTGTTCTTCGCGCGCCAGCCGTACGCATTCGCGCAGCATCTTAGCCGCATCTGCGCCTGTCGACGGGCATGCAATGATCACGCCGGGAATGTCGCGCAGGACAGCCAGCGAGTTGTCATTGTGGAAATGGCCGCCGAACCCTTTCTGATACCCAAGCCCCGCGATGCGCAGAACCATCGGGTTAGTGAACTGCCCGTTCGAGAAAAAGGGCAGGGTCGCGGCCTCGCCCCTGATCTGGTCCTCGGCATTGTGCAGATAGGCCAGAAACTGGATTTCGGGGATCGGAATGAACCCGTTATGCCCCATGCCAATGGCCAGTCCCAGAATGGACTGCTCATCCAACAGCGTGTCGATCACCCGGTCCGGGCCAAAGCGTTGCTGCAGTTTCTGGGTCACGCCATAGACGCCGCCCTTGCGGCCGACATCTTCGCCCATACAGACGACCTCGCCGTGTTCCAGCATCAGATCGGTCAGCGCCCAGTTGATCAGACGGCTCATGGGTTGCGGATCATCCATTGCCCGCATGTCGCCGCCAAAGGCCTTGGCGCGCGCTTCGGTACTGGGACCGTTGGTGGGCTTACAGATCCGCTTTGGCGGGATCAGGCTGGCCATAACCTCGGACGCATTGGCCAGATGCGGGCGGGTTGCGGCCTCCGCCGCGATGCGGTCCGTGCGGGCGCAGGTATCTTCGTAGTTTTTCAACGCCTGCTCCGGCGCCAACGCCCCGGCCTGTTCCAGCAAGCGCACCGAGTGCAGCAGGGGATCGTTGGCCTCGTCCGCCTCCACTTCGGATTTTGGTAGGTATGTAGTCGGCACATCAGCGCCTGCGTGTCCGTAAAGGCGGACGGTTTTCAGGTGCAGGAAGGCAGGTTTGCGGCGGGAGCGGACATACTCGGCGGCTTCCTTGGACACTGCGTAGGTCTCGTAGATATCCAGACCGTTGGCCTGAAAGTACTTGATCCCGGGGCGATGCTCCATCGACGCCTGTATCCAACCCTTGGGCGTTTTGACCGAGATTCCAATCCCGTTATCCTCACACACAAACAACAGCGGCAAAGGCGTCGACTGCACGCTGGTCCAGCCTGCGGTGTTGATCGCGCCCTGCGCGGTGGAGTGGTTGGCCGAGGCATCCCCGAAGGAACACATCGTAATCCCGTCCAAGGGCAGTTCACGGTGTTCAGGATCGCGTCTCCGCGCGGCGCCTAACGAATAAGCAGCACCCACAGCCTTGGGCAGATGGCTGGCGATGGTCGAGGTTTGCGGCGGGATGGTCAGCGCCTTTGAACCCAAAACCTTATGCCGCCCGCCCGAGGTCGGATCCTCTTTCGAGCAGGCAAAGCTCAGCAACATGTCCCACGCAATTTGCTGGCCCGGCACCTGCTCGGCCCGGGCGATCTGGAACGCCGCGTCGCGGTAGTGAAGAAAGGCAATATCGGTCGGACGCAATGCATGCGCCACGGCTGCCATCCCTTCGTGGCCGGATGATCCGATGGTGTAAAACCCCTGCCCCGCCTTCTGCATGGCCCGGCTGGTCCGGTCCAATGCACGGCTAAGGACCTGTGACCGGAACAGCGACACCGCATCGGTTCCGCTTAGCCCCGGCCTCGGGCTTGCGCCTTCGGGGAAGTCGCGCTTGGCGACCCGGGTCAGGAAATTCTCGTGAACGATCTGGGCGCGATCCATTGGGTGTCTTCCGGTCTTACTTAGTTACAACTTGGCGGTAGCGTCCGCGATACGGCGCATACCTTCTTGCAGGCTTTCGGTGGCATAGGCAAAAGAAAGCCGCAAATGCCCCGGCATCCCAAACGCGCGCCCCGGCACCAGCGCCACGCCCGCCTCATCCAGCAGATAGCGACAGAATTCATGGTCTGTGGGCATTTTCGCATGAGTTTTGGGAAAGACGTAAAACGCGCCATCCGGCACGGCACATTCCAGACCAGCGGCGTTTAGCCCTTCGACAACCAGATCGCGGCGCTCTCGCATTTCCCGACGGCGTTCTGCCAGCAAGCCTTGCGGCCCGTTGATGGCCTCCAATGCTGCAGCCTGGGCAATCGAACACGCCCCCGACGTGATTTGCCCCTGCACGGCAACCATCGCGTTGATCAACTCAGCAGGGCCAATTCCCCACCCGATGCGCCAGCCGGTCATGGAATAGGCCTTGGACACGCCGTTTACGATCAACGTTCGTTCCGCCAATTCGGGAACGGCCAGCACAAAGGGCGTGAAAGGCACAAAAGACAGGTGTTGATAAATCTCGTCAGAAATCACCCAGACCTGAGAATAGTTTTGCAATACCGCGCCCAGCGCCTGCAATTCCGCCTTGGAATAGACCGCGCCGGTCGGATTGGACGGCGAGTTCAGCAGCAGCCAACGCGTGCGCGGGGTGATCGCGGCCTCCAACTGATCCGGCGTCAGTTTGAATTTCTGCGTCGCCGGACAGCGGACGACTACGGGGACACCGCCAGCCAAACTGACCATATCCGCATAGCTTGTCCAGAATGGAGCAGCCATAATCACTTCATCACCAGGGTTCAGAGTTGCCATCATTGCGGAGGACAAAACCTGCTTGGCACCCGTCGAAACGATTACATTTTCGGGGCGCGCGCCAGCCTCAGTCGCAATCGCTGATCGCAAGGCGGGCGTTCCTGCCGTTGCGGGGTATCGCGTCTGCCCGTCAATAGCTGCGCGGTGGGCCGCCTTAACAACATGCGGCGGCGTTGGGAAATCAGGCTCACCTGTGCTGAGCGCAATCACGTCGGCACCCTGCGCGCGAAGACGCGCGGCCTGCTCTGAGATACGAACGATCTCTGACAGCTCAATGCCATTCAACCGGTCGGCGGGCTGAAACTCTTTAATACTGGTCGTCAGGTTCATTGGTCCACATCCACGCTGGAATCCACACCTCTGTATCGGGCTGGCGCGCTGCAATTGCCAGTGATATTCCGTGTGAAAGGTATGAGGATTAGTCATATGATTGCGCCCCGTCGGTTTCTTCCCTCGATCCCCTCTCTTCTGGCATTGGAGGCGGTTGATCGCCTCGGCAGTGCCTCGGCTGCAGCCGAGGAGCTGTCGCTAACCCAAAGCGCGATCAGCCGACAGCTGAAGTCCATGGAGGAACAACTGGGTGTCGCGCTTATCCAGCGCAATCAAATGCGATTGCACCTGACCTCCGCCGCGAAAGATTATGTTCAGGTGGCGCGCACAGCGCTGAACCAGATTGCGCAGGCGTCACTGAAACTGAAGGCCAACCCAACAGGCGGGTCGCTGAACCTGTCCATCCTGCCCGCCTTTGGAATGCACTGGCTGGCACCACGCCTGCAGGATTTTGCCCGTCGCCACCCCGAAGTGACTGTGAACCTGAGCACATGCCTCAAGCCGTTTGACTTCGAGACCGAACATTTTGATGCCGCCATCCACTTCGGCCAAAAGAACTGGCCGGGCGTCAACTACCTGCCGATCATGCGTGAAGATGTGGTTCCGGTCTGCGCTCCGGACCTATTGCCAGATCAGGAGCAGGACTTGAGCTGGCTAATGACGGCTCCCCTGCTGCATCTAGAGACTCGACCGGACGCTTGGGAGCGATGGTTTGCGGCACAAGGGCGTGACGTATCAGGGATGCGGGGAATGCTGTTCGATCAGTTCTCGACTATGGTGCAGGCCACGATCCACGGGTTGGGAGCGGCGCTATTGCCCAGCTATCTGATTGAAGACGAACTGAAAACCAAAAGGTTGGTTCCCGCATGGAACGGACCCCGCATCAGCCTTGGGCAATTCTTTTTGGTCTGGCCGCAGTCACGGCCGGAATCCGAACCGCTACGGTCGTTTCGGATATGGCTCCAAGGTCAGGTTGGCCAATTCTGATCCCAAACTGCGCAGCCTCCGGCCTTGCGTCCTGCGGACGGCAGAGGGGTCGGGCAGGTGCGGGCTGCGCCCGCACCTGCCCGACCCAACGGGAGGAGACGTTTTCCAAAAACGTTGACAACAGGCGGGAGCCCTTTGGGTGCGTTACTTATCCAGCGAGCGGGCGATCAATTCTTTCATGATCTCGTTGGTGCCGCCATAGATCATCTGCACCCGCGCATCCGCATAAAGCCGAGCGATCGGGTATTCCATCATGAACCCGTACCCACCGAACAGCTGAAGGCATTCGTGCATGATCTCGTTCTGCACTTCTGAACCCCAATATTTCACCATCGAGGCCGTCGCCGCATCCAACGTGCCCGCCTCAAGTTGTGCGATGCAGTCATTGACGAAACTGCGCAGAACTTCGGCTTTGGTTTTGCACTCAGCCAATTTGAAACGCGTGTTCTGAAAGTCCATAACGCGTTGGCCAAAGGCCTTGCGTTCCTGCGTATAACGCACTGTCTCGGCAATTGCGAAGTCGATCGCGCCCAACGCCATGATGCCGATGGTCAGGCGCTCCCAGGGCAGTTGCTTCATCATCTGATAGAAGCCCTGGCCTTCTTCTGGTCCGATCAGGTTCGTCATCGGAACCTTGACGTCTTCAAAGAACAGCTCGGCAGTATCGTTGGCCTTCATCCCCAATTTCTTGAGGTTACGACCCCGGCGAAATCCTTCTGCGCCTTCGGTTTCTACTGCGATCAGCGATACGCCCTTGGACCCTTGCGATTTATCCGTCTTTGCAGCCACCAGAATCAAATCGGCGGATTGGCCGTTGGTGATAAAGATCTTGGATCCGTTCAGGCGATAGGAATTTCCGTCCTTGTCTGCGGTGGTGCGAACGGACTGAACGTCCGAACCTGTTCCGGGCTCGGTCATGGCCAAAGCGCCAACCATTTCACCGGATGCCAAACGAGGCAGCCATTTGTGCTTTTGATCCTCGCTGCCATAGGCGTTCAGGTAATGGACAACAATCGACTGAATTCCAAAACCCCAACCCGAGTCACCGCGTGCGGCTTGCCCGTACATCGTGACCGCGTCAAATCCAATCCCACCGCCTACGCCACCATATTCCTCGGCAATAGCGCCGGCCATCAAACCCATATCCCCGGCCTTGTTCCAGAATTCGCGATCGACCATGCCGTTTTGGTTCCAGCGTTCGATATTGGGTACAAGTTCGTCGTCCATGAACCGGTTTGCCATTTCGGCAAACATCTGATGTTCGTCAGTGACCCAGTTGGCGGTTGGCTTGAATAGCGACATATAGGTTTCTCCCAAATCGAATTTCGATAAGGGTAGCGTTGGGCATCGCGCAAACCAACCCATCTACCGGATTGCTACGCAACGTCTTTTTCGTACAAGACCTTACGTTCACAGGTTTAAACCCGGTCAAGCCAGGGCATTATCCAGCAGAACCTGTGCCGCTGCCTTTGCATCTCGCGCAGGATCGCAGCTTTTTACCAGAACGGCCGTGACGATTGCGCCCTCTTGCAAGAGCAGCAGCTGGCATCCCAATGCCTCGGGATCACGTGCGCCTGCCTTGCGGGCCAGATCGGTGAGAAATTCGAGCATCAGATGCTTGTGTTCGGCTGCTTGCACATGGATCGGGTGATCTTGTTCCTGATACTCTGCGCCCGCTTTGATGAACATGCATCCGCGAAAGCTGTCCTCCTTGAACCATTCGCCCAGCACATCAAAACTGGCGATCAGCCGTTCGGCAGGTGTATCGGCTAGCTCATCTACGCGTTGCAGGAACCATTTGCGAAAGTTCTCATCCCGCAACTGTAAAGCCGCCAGGATCAGCTCTTCCTTGGTACGGAAATGTTTGTACATCGACGTTTTCGACACGCCCGTCTCGACCACTAACTTGTCCATGCCGGTGACGTGAAATCCGTCACGATAGAAGACCTGCAATGCCTTGCGGACCAGCTCGTCACGTTTGTTCGGGCGCATCTGTCAGCTCCTGTATGTACTGATCGGTACATAATACACTGCAGCGATGGCTGCAACAGACACAACCTAACCTGCTGTTTTCACTTACTCTCCTTAGGAGACGAAAAATGTTAGTTCAAATAAATCCAACTCAACACTTGAAAAAGGTTACCGATCTGTACACATTCACGGCACAGTGTACCGATCAGTAAATTTAGGAGCGAACATATGAGACCCCGCACCAGACCTCTCTCGCACCAGTACATCCCCCTTCTTTTGACCATCGCCTTGATGGCGGCTTCTCTGACCTGAAAGACCCGCGCATGAACCGTCCTCCGCTGCCCCCGTTCACCCTGGAAACCGCAACGCAAAAAGTGCGATTGGCAGAAAACGCCTGGAACAGCCGTGATGCGGATGTCGTGACCCCGGCCTATACCGAAGACAGCCAGTGGAGAAATCGGGCAGAATTCCTAAGCGGCCATGCAGACATCCATGCCTTTCTGACACGCAAGTGGCACAAGGAACTGGACTATCGGTTGACCAAAGAGTTGTGGGCCTATTCCGGTGACCGCATTGCGGTTCGTTATGCTTATGAATGGCGTGACGACAGCGGCCAGTGGTTCCGGTCTTATGGCAACGAAAACTGGCAATTTGCCGAAGATGGTCGAATGGCCGAACGGCACGCGTCGCTGAACGACCTGCCGATTGCGGAAACCGAACGTCTGTTTTTCTGGCCGCAAGGCCCCCGTCCCGACGATCACCCCAGCCTGTCCGATCTGGGACTTTGAAAGGAATACTCATGCCCCGCGCCTTTTCCGAACTGACCTTCACACCTGCCGTCCGAGCCCATCAGGAACGGATGGGATCTGCCAAGACCTATGCCAAATTCATCGAAAGTGGCCCGCAGCAAGGTCATGAAATCGGCGAGCCTGAAAAGGCCTTTATCGAAGCGCGGGATGGGTTCTATCAATCCACCGTGTCCGAAACGGGTTGGCCATATGTGCAATACCGTGGCGGACCGACCGGGTTTCTCAAAGTTCTGGGACCGCAGACAATCGGTTATGCCGACTTTTCGGGCAACAAACAGTATATCTCGCGCGGTAACCTGGACGGAAATGACCGGGTTGCAATGATCCTGATGGATTACGCCAATCGGCGGCGCCTGAAAATCCTTGGCCGGGTCGCGTTCACCGAGGGCGAAGATGCCACGACCAGCCTATATCCTGACGGTGCCGATGCCCCGGCTGAACGCGCCGTCATCATCCGGGTCGAAGCGCTGGACTGGAACTGCCCGCGCCACATCACGCCCCGCTTTACCGAGGCCGAGCTTCGTCCACATCTGAACTCTCTAGGGCAGCAATTGGCGCAACTTCAGGCCGAAAACGACAGGTTGAAGCAAGAGCTGGCAAAACAGTCCTGACCCAACAGCGCCGGACGAACCTCTCGAACTAGGACTTTGCCCATGTCGCGATTTTCATTGAATATGGCCGGTTTCATTCTTGTAGGCATCGCGCTGACCACGGCCGCAGTGTCGCTTGCGTTCTTTGCCTCCCCCGAGGCCGTCAGATCGCCGCCGCCGGATACCTACAACTCTCTCTTGCTAGAAATGTTTGCGAACAGGTGACGCCAACGCGCGGGTTGAAAAAAAGAAAATCCGCGATACCTCTTGACCTTCCCGTGACTGGAACCCCCATTTGGAGGGCAGATAACACATCGGGACGAGTCGCATGGCTACGCCGCAAACAACACAACTTAAAATCTCGGGCATGTCCTGCGCGTCCTGCGTGGGGCGTGTAGAAGCCGCATTGCAATCGGTGCCAGAAGTGACCGACGCCTCGGTCAACTTTGCGACCGAAACGGCGCAGGTCACACATACCGGGCCGATCAACGCACTGACTGACGCCCTGAGCAATGCCGGGTACCCGGCGGCCAGCAAGCAGACGACCCTGAAAATTGGCGGGATGACCTGCGCCTCGTGCGTGGCAAAGATCGAGAACGCGCTGACCGCTGATCCTGCGGTCGTCGACGCACAAGTCAATCTTGCGACCGAAACCGCTGTGGTCACGTTTATCGACGGGGCCACCGACCCGCAAAAGCTGGCCAGTTTGTCTGAGGCAGCGGGATACCCTGCGCGCGTGGCAGACAGCATGACGGCTGACCAAACAGACCACACGAAATCCGACGAAGCGCATGCGCTGACCCGCACGACGATCTTCGCAGCGGTATTGGCACTGCCTGTATTCATTCTGGAAATGGGCGGGCATATGATCCCGGCCTTCCACCATTGGGTCCAGACCACGATCGGCACGCAAACCAGCCACCTCATCCAGTTCGCACTGACCTCGGCCATACTGATTGGCCCCGGGCGCGTGTTCTACGCCAAGGGTATTCCGTCACTGATGCGCGGATCGCCCGATATGAACGCGCTGGTCGCCTTAGGAACGGGGGCCGCCTATTTGTTTTCCGTCACCGCAACCTTCGCCCCGCAGATCCTGCCGCAGGGTAGCGCCAATGTGTATTTCGAGGCCGCCTCGGTCATCGTGGTTCTCATACTGCTGGGCCGGGTCATGGAAGCGCGCGCCAAAGGCCGGACCGGGGCCGCAATCCGCAAGCTGGTCGGATTGCAGCCCAAAACGGCACGGGTCGAACAGGACGGGAACTTCATAGACAGGCCCATCGCTGACATAACAGTAGGCGATACCCTGCAGATCCGCCCGGGCGAACGGGTTCCCGTGGATGCCGAAGTTCTGGACGGTACCTCTTATGTGGACGAAAGCATGATCACCGGCGAACCGATACCGGTCGGCAAGTCGCCATCAGATCAGGTCGTCGGTGGTACGGTGAATGGCACCGGAGCGCTGCGGGTACGCGCAACGCGCGTTGGTGCCGATACGGTGTTGGCGCAAGTCATCCACATGGTCGAACAGGCGCAGGGAGCGAAGCTGCCGATCCAGGGGCTGGTCGACCGGATCACTGCAAGGTTTGTTCCTGTGGTTATTGGGGTTGCGCTTTTTACGATCGCCATTTGGATGTTCGTCGGCCCGGAACCGGCTTTGCCATTGGCGCTGGTCGCCGGCGTCTCGGTTCTGATTATCGCCTGCCCCTGCGCCATGGGCCTTGCGACACCAACCTCAATCATGGTCGGCACCGGCCGCGCGGCAGAATTGGGCGTGCTGTTCCGCAAAGGCGATGCGTTGCAGCAGTTGCAGCAAGCCAAGGTGGTCGCGCTGGACAAGACCGGGACACTCACGCTGGGCCGGCCGGAACTGGAGAGCGTTACGACCGCAAACGGCTTTGACCGCGACAGTGTTCTGCGTTTGGCGGCCGCCGTAGAGGCACGGTCAGAGCATCCCGTTGCCACTGCCATCACTCGTGCCGGACCATCTGAATTGCCTGAGGTATCCGAATTTGACTCGCTCACAGGGCTGGGTGTTCGGGCTGTGGTCGAGGGGCATAAGCTGCTGATCGGTTCGGCCAGATTGATGGAGCAGAACGACATAACCGTCAGGGACCTGATGGCCGAGGCCAACCAGCGCGCCGAAGAAGGCGCAACCCCTTTGTTTGTAGCCATCGACGGTCAGGCCGCTGCAATGCTTGCGGTCGCGGACCCGATCAAGCCCGGCACTGTGCAGGCGCTTGGGCGGTTGCACGAAATGGGGCTAACTTTGGCGATTGTGACAGGCGACAACGCCCGGACGGCGCAGGCGCTGGCGGACAAGCTGGGCATAGATCATGTCACGGCCGAAGTGCTGCCCGATGGTAAGCTTGCCGCGATCAATACTCTGCGCGACACGTTCGGCGCACTGGCCTTTGTCGGGGATGGCATCAACGATGCCCCAGCGTTGGCTTCGGCGGATATCGGAATCGCCATCGGAACCGGCACCGATGTAGCGATTGAAACTGCGGATGTGGTGCTGATGTCGGGTGATCTGCGCGGTGTCGCAAACGCGGTCGAGATCAGCCGCAGAACCATGCGCAACATCAAGCAGAACCTAGGCTGGGCGTTTGGTTACAACATCCTGCTTATCCCGGTTGCTGCGGGAGTTCTTTACCCGTTTGGCGGCCACCTTCTGTCCCCGGCCCTTGCCGCAGGGGCCATGGCATTGTCCAGCGTCTTTGTCGTCTCGAATGCGCTGCGCCTGCGACGCGTCCGCGCCAGCCTGCCTGACGCCCCGCAAGACCATTCAACACAAACGGTGACCTCATGAATATCGGCGATGTTTCAAACCAGACAGGTCTGCCCGCAAAAACAATTCGGTACTATGAAGATATCGGTTTGGTGAAACCGCTACGCGATGACAACGGATACCGCAGATTTCGCAGTCAGGACGTGCACAAACTGAATTTTCTGGGCCGCGCCCGCGCCTTAGGATTCACGATCGAGGATTGCCGGACGCTGATGGCATTGTACGAGGACGAAACTCGTGCCAGCGCCGATGTCAAAAAGGTGGCCCGCGCGCATATGGCTCAGATCGAAGCCAAGATCGCTGACCTGAACGCCATGCGGGACACTCTGAGCCATCTGATCGACGCTTGCGCAGGGGACGACAGACCCGATTGCCCAATCCTACGGGATTTGGGCGGCAAAGCGTGACGCGGGGTTGCCCTTTGGACGCAGCTTTGCTTTGTCTCTGCTAAACAATCCGGCCCGGTGAAAGAAACGGGTACCGGACAGCAGAGAGGATCTCCAAATGGCAAAAGTCGCGTTTCTGGGCCTGGGCGTCATGGGCTATCCCATGGCCGGTCACTTGCAGGCCGCAGGTCATGAGGTGACCGTTTACAACCGCACCGCCACTAAGGCCGAAGCTTGGGCCGCCCAACATGGTGGCGCCATGGCGACGACGCCCCGAGAGGCCGCGCAGGGTGCAGATTTTGTCATGGCCTGTGTCGGTAATGACGACGACCTACGGATGGTTTGTACAGGTGAAGACGGCGCATTCAGTGGCATGTCCAATGGGGCGACCTTTGTTGATCACACCACTGTTTCGGCTAGTGTGACACGCGAGTTGTACGAAGCTGGGCAAACAAAAGGCATCGCTTTTGTGGACGCTCCGATCTCGGGCGGTCAGGCAGGGGCAGAAAATGCGGTTCTGTCGATCATGTGCGGCGGGGATAAGGCGGCGTATGACGTGGCGGAACCGATCATGCAGGTCTATTCCAAGATTTGCCGTCGCATCGGCGACAGCGGTGCAGGTCAGATGACCAAGATGTGCAACCAGATCGCCATTGCCGGACTGGTGCAGGGCCTCAGCGAAGCGTTGCACTTTGCCGAGAAAGCAGGGCTGGACGGCCGTTCGGTCGTCGAAGTGATCAGTCAGGGCGCGGCAGGCAGTTGGCAGATGGCGAACCGGTACGAGACGATGCTGGATGATCATTTCGACCATGGGTTTGCCGTGGACTGGATGCGCAAGGATCTTGGAATCTGTCTGGATACGGCCAATGAAACAGGGGCTTCGCTGCCTGTGACCGCTCTGGTCGATCAGTTTTACAAGGACGTTCAGAAACTGGGCGGCGGACGCTGGGACACATCCTCGCTGATCAAACGCCTGCGCGCGCTGGATTAAAGGACCGTCGCACTGATGACCGAGTTGACCGAATTCTGGACCCACGCCCTGCGCATCCATTGGGGGCTTGAGGCCAAACTGAACCGGCTGGACGGCGAATATGACCTCAACTTTCTGGTCAGGGCCACCAATGGTCTGGACTATGTGCTGAAAGTCATGCGTGCGGATTGCGAGGCAGAGTTCATTGATCTGCAGATCAAGGCGCTGAAACACATCGCTGTCGAGGCTCCGGGCTTGCCCTTCCCCGATGTGCACCCTGATGTCAGCGGCGCGCTACTTCCGGAAATCTCTGATCAGGATGGGCAGCCGCGACTGGTTTGGTTGCTCGAATGCCTGCCCGGCCAATGCTATGCCAAGGCTGCGCCGAAATCCGAGGAACTGATCCTGAAACTGGGCCGCGTTCTAGGCGCAACCGACCGGGCACTGGAACGGTTTACTCACGACGGGCTACACCGCGCGGATTTCAAATGGGACCTGACGCAGGCGGGCTGGATTTCGGACAAGTTGGATGCCATTGCCGACCCTGCGCGGCAGGCAATGTTGTCAGAGATTTGCGTTGAATTCGATGCGATCTCGGGCTCTCTGGCGGGCCTGCCGAAGCAAGCGATCCACAATGATGCCAACGACTACAATATATTGGTCGACGGTGAACTGGGTCAGCGGCAAACCGTCTCTGGCTTGATCGACCTGGGCGACATGTGCGCCGCACCGCGTATTTGCGATCTGGCGATAGCCGGGGCGTATATCGTCCTGGACCACCCAAAACCCGAGCCGGCATTGACGGCGTTGGTCCGCGGCTATCACGCCGCCAATCGTCTGCGTGCTGACGAGGTCGATTTGATCTGGCCGCTGCTGCGGATGCGGCTGGCCGTGTCCGTGGTAAATTCGACCCTGATGGCGGCGGACAATCCGGACGACCCTTATGTGACCATCAGTCAGGCCCCCGCTTGGCGGTTTTTGGAAAACGACAGGGTGAATGGCGGCTTGATGCTCGCCCGGCTGCGCGCCGCCTGCGGGTTGCCGGTAACCGACGGGGCCGAACGTATCCACGCCTATCTGTCCGAACATCGCGGTCAATTCGCGCAGATGTTCGAACAGGACCTGAGCGATGTTCCGATGGGATCGCTTTCGGTCGAGAATTCAACTTGGCCCCAGAACCCGTTCCACATGCCTCTGGATGAAGCCGCGCGTGTCGGTGAGGAATTCGGTGAGGGGCTCTGGCTGGGCTACTACAACGAACCGCGCCTGATCTATGCCGAGCCAGCGTTCCGCAAAGGGCCGTGGAAAGCCTCTGACCGACGGACAGTGCATTTGGCGGTGGATGTGTTCGCCCCAGCCGGAACCGTGTTGAATTCCCCGATGAGCGGTCGGGTCGAAGCGGTCGAAAACCGTGACGCGCATCTGGACTATGGCGGCGTCGTGATCCTGCATCATGAAACACCCGAGGGCGATCCGTTCTATACACTCTACGGTCATCTCGACCCCGAAGTCTGCGACCGACTGAAACCGGGCGATCCTGTGGCGCAGGGCGCGGCTTTTGCGCGATTGGGGGATGCTACGCAAAACGGCGGCTGGGCTCCGCATGTGCACTTTCAACTGGCCCTGACAACCAATGGCATGCAAAACGACTGGCCCGGCGTTGGTGATCCTGACGAAATGGAGCTGTGGCACGCCGTCTGTCCAAATCCGGCAGCGTTGTTGAATCTGCCGGACGACAAGGTGTTCTATCGCCCGACCGACAAGCAAGCGATCCTGCAAGGGCGGCATGACCATTTCGGTGGCAACCTGTCCCTGACCTACGATGATCCGGTCATGCTGGTGCGCGGGTGGAAGCATCATCTGTTCGACGAATGGGGCCGCCCCTATCTGGATGCCTATAACAACGTCCCTCATGTGGGTCATGCACACCCGCGCATTCAGGCCGTGGCAGCCGACCAGCTTAAGCGGATGAATTCGAACACCCGCTACCTGCACCCCGCTCAGACTGCGTTTGCCGACAAGATTCTGTCCAAGCTGCCCGACCATTTCGAAGTCTGCTTCTTCGTAAACTCAGGCACGGAAGCCAACGAGTTGGCCCTACGACTGGCACGGGCGCATACCGGGGCCAAAGGGATCGTGACGCCGGATCATGGCTATCACGGTAATACCAACGCGGCAGTGGCGGTCTCTGCCTACAAGTTCAACAAACCCGGCGGCATTGGCCAGGCCGATTGGGTCGAGCTGGTCGAGGTGGCTGATGACTATCGTGGCTCGTTCGGACGCGACGATCCCGATCGGTCACAGAAGTTTGCCGATCTGGTTGATCCGGCTATTGCCGCGTTGCAGGCCAAAGGCCAGGGGTTGGCTGGCTTCATCGCCGAGACCTTCCCCTCGGTCGGCGGCCAGATCATTCCACCCAAGGGGTACCTGTCAGCCGTCTACGAAAAAATCCGTGCAGCAGGAGGTGTTTGCATTGCTGACGAGGTGCAGACGGGCCTTGGTCGCCTTGGCGACTACTATTTCGGCTTTGAACACCAGGGCGCGCTGCCGGATATCGTTGTTATGGGGAAACCCATCGGCAACGGCCATCCGCTGGGCGTACTGGTCACGACCAAAGCCATCGCAGACAGCTTCAACAACGGGATCGAGTTCTTTTCGACTTTTGGCGGCTCTACCCTGTCCTGCCGGACCGGCAAGGAGGTGCTGGACATTGTCGATGACGAGGGGCTGCAGGACAATGCCCGTGACATGGGCACGCGCCTGATGGATGGGCTCCGACAGATTGAGGCTGATTTCGGCTGTGTCGGTGACGTGCGCGGTATGGGCTTGTTTCTGGGCGTAGAACTGATCAATCCGGACGGATCCGAAGGCACCGAAATCTGCAATTATGTCAAAAACCGGATGCGCGATCACCGTATCCTGATCGGCAGCGAAGGACCCAAGGACAACATCCTGAAAATTCGCCCGCCTTTGACGATTGAGGCTGAAGATGTCGACATGATCCTATGGGCATTACGCAAGGTCCTATCCGAGGTCGGCGATTACGCCCCCACCTCGGTCTGCGATCATGACCACCACCACGCGGGCTGTGGGTGTTGCTGAAACAAAAAACCCCGGCTCTGACAGGCCGGGGTTTTGAAGTCGCCAGCCGCTTAGTGCAGCATGGCCGAGGGGGATTTATGCCCTGTCGTCGGCAGGGGTATTGACGCGGTCATCCGGCGCAGCACCATACCCATCTCTTCGGACAGTGACGCCAGTGCCGGGGCAAAGTCTGGTCGTACGATCAGCGTTGCCATCATCATCGCGTCTTCACGCGCACCTTCCGAAGCGGCAGCGATCATCTGGGCAAAACAGTTTTCGTCTGCACCAAGGCAGGAACAGCCAAGCCCATGCCGTACCAAGGGACGGCGGCTGTGGTGGGCACACAGCCCGCACAGACGATCTAGCGTCATCACTGCAGCCCGCCCCTGATCCAGGCCAAGCGCAATTTCGAAATCGCTTGCAGCATCCGCACGGGCCTCGGGACTTTCGCTCCATAATCGCAGATACATCACAGCACCGGCTTCGATTGGGCTAAGGTCGGACAGACGCCCAACCGCAGCGCCACCGCGAGAGGAATGCGTGCTCATTTCGTCAGGATCAGCTTGCCGGCGCGTGTGATACGCAGGGTATAAAGTTGATCGCCCAGTTCGATATGGGCCAGGTTGCCACCCTTGGTCAGATCTTCGGCCTTATGTGCCGGAAGCATGGACACCGCATAGGACTGGCTGGGATTCGGGGTCTGCACATTCATCAGGACAACTCCAGTAGGTTCTCGGGCGAAGGGCCTTAATTTGTTCGCGCTTTCAACAATATGGCTGACCCGAACTGGGTTGGCTGAGGGGGTCTTTCCGTTAATCTGATTAATTTAGTCAGGTATGTCAACCCTATTCGATGGAAACCGCGAATGTGGGGTGATTGCGCAAAGATTTCATGCAGGTTAGGTCTGGCTCACATGCATTAACCGACGGGGAAACCGATGACCGCAACAATCATGTTCGACCTGGATGGAACACTGGTAGACAGCCTTCCGGACATTGCAGCGGCCGCCAACCGGACATTGCTGGATATTGGCGTCGCCCCGTTGCCGGAAAGCACGATCAAGCAATTTGTGGGCAACGGTCTGCCAAAACTGGTCGAACGCATGATCCACCATCACGACCTGCCGATAGAGCGCCACGGCGAATTGACCAAACTGACGCTGGCCCACTACTCTGCCGCCTCCAGCGACAAAACAATTCCCTACGCGGGCGTCCCACAGGCGCTGGCGCAACTGCGCAAAATGGGCTGCGTTCTGGGCGTATGCACGAATAAACCTGAGGCACCCGCCCGTCATATCCTGGACGCACTGGATCTGGCACATCACTTCGATACAGTGTTTGGCGGCGATACACTGCCTGTTCGCAAACCAGACCCCGCGCACCTTGAGGCAAGTTTCAACGCGGTCGCCAGCGCCGGACCCCGGCTCTATGTCGGAGACAGCGAAGTGGATGCCGAAACTGCGCGTCGTGCAAACGTGCCCTTTCTTTTGTTTTCGGAAGGCTACCGAAAAACTCCGGTGGAAGAGATCCCACACAGGTTCAGCTATGATGACGCGCACAAACTACCCGCACTCGTCCTGGAGGCATTGCAGGGATAGGGGAAAAGTTTGCTGGCAGGGGGATTTGGGAAGGCGGTTGAGGGGCCGGCCGAGGGGGTAAGTAGCCAGCCCCTCATCGGGGAAAAGTGGTATTGTCCGCAGTAATTCTTTGGATGCATTAACCCTAACGAATCGACCTGTATTCAGAAATTGGGGGTTTCCCGTAGGCGAAGATAACTAATTGAATTTTCATTCATTTTTATGACAAAAAATGCCAAATAACCGAAAATGCACATTTTGGCACGCGTCTGAACCCAAGAATCATCCATCTGGGCGGCGAAAACTCTACTCCATGCGCCGCCTGCCAAGAAAAATTGGACAGACCTTCCTTGGAAAACAATCCTCGTCCGCAGGCCGATCAGGGTGACGCTGGATTGCGCCGAATTCAACAATGGGTTTTCGATGAACTGAAAAAACGGTGTGTTCTTCGGGTCCGGTGAGATTGCGAGCCGACAGAATGCTTCAAGCTTGAATTGCTCGCCATCAACGCTGCTGGCTTCGGCCCAGTTCAGACCAGGCCGTGCAAGGTTTGTCTTGCGATCCATATGGCTGCGGCGATTTTTGATTTTGAACGTCAAAGAGCCTCGTTCGGGCGCCTGCCAGTTGGTTCAGGCGCAAGCCGCGATCTTTACCATGAACTCAACTCGCAACCTTCAGGGTGCTTCGTTTCACGAGATCCTTGTAGAGCTCGCGTAGGCGACGTGTCATCGGGCCAGCACCTTCATGTTCTCCGATCGTTTTCCCGTCAATTGAAGCGACAGGTGTTTGCGCACCGAAAGTGCCCGTCAAAAAGGCCTCGTCGGCTCCATACGCTTCATAAAGCGAGTAATTCTTCTCGAACACCGGGATGTCGTTGGCCCTACACAGGTCTATGACCTTTTGGCGAGTGACCCCGTTCATGCAGTAGTCTCCAGTGGAGGTCCAAACCTCACCGCGGCGTACAATGAAGAAGTTGCAGGCATTTGTGGTGTTCACAAACCCAAGTGGATCCAGCATGAGGGCCTCATCCGCGCCAGCCTGTTCAGCCTGCAGACATGCGATAACGCAGTTCAGTTTCGAGTGACTGTTATACTTAGCATCCTGGCTCATCGGCAGGCCGCGCACCTGAGGCACGGTGGCCAGGCGAATGCCCTTGTTCATTAGGCTGTCTGCCGGTTTCGAATGTTCCATGATCGCAACCACCGTAGGTCCGGATCGAGATAACCCGGGGTGCTGAAACGGCTTGTCCTTTGGCCCGCGTGTCACCATGAACCGGCAATGCGCGTCCGTTGTCATACCGTTGGCCTTAGCGGTCTCATTCAGCGCTTGCAGGACCTCGTCCTTGGTCATGCCAACATCGATCGAAACGGCTTTGCAGCTATTGAAAAACCGGTCCATGTGTTCGTCGAAGAACGCCCACGTGCCATTATAGAGCCTCAGCCCTTCCCACATGCCATCGCCCAGCATGAAGCCAGAGTCATAGACGGACACCACCGCCTCGCCTCGCGGCACGATCTTTCCGTTTAGAAAGATCTTAATGTCTTGATTGCGCGCGTCTTCCTGCGCGTCGTGAGTGGAATGGCTCAGGCTTTGCTCGCTCATATTGTTTCTCGTAGGTGGGCGTTTTGTTGAAAGGGTGCAGAGGCGGCGGCAACCGCCACCTCGGTTGTTTGTTTAGTTAAGAAGCCCGACTTCGCGGAAATAGCGCTCGGCGCCGGGATGCATTGGTGCGGATAACCCATTTATCACCATTTCCTCTTTCTTGAGGTTGGCAAAAGCCGGGTGAAATGACTTGAAGGCATCAAAGTTGTCAAAAACCGCCTTGACCATCACATACACGGTTTCTTCCGGTACATTTGAGGAGGTCACGAAAGTGGACGGAAGACCAAAGGACGGAACATCTCCATCTACGCCTCGGTAAAGACCGCCTGGTATGGTTACGTTCCCATAGTAGGGCTTACTCTCAACCAGCGTCTGTACTGCATCGCCGTCAACAGGAATGATGTTGATATCGCATGTTGTGGCAGCTTCCAAAACGTTTGCCACCGGGTTACCCGCGACCATCAAAAACGCTTCAATGGTATTATCGCACAAGGCCGAAGATTGTTCTGCTGATTTCAGTTCGGTCACCAGTCCAAAGTGATCCATGTCCCAGCCCATAGCGTCCACGAGAACTTCAGCGGTGCCGCGTGTGCCGGAGCCAGGATTGCCCAAATTGATGGTCCGACCGCCGAGATCGTCCAGGGACTCAATGCCGGTGTCTTTGCGAGCGGCGATAATGACCGTATCAGGATGCAGCGAAAACAAGCTGCGGAGTTCGGAATCTGGCCCGTCTTCTTCGAACAGGCTGGTCCCGTTCAGGGCGTGGAACTGCCAGTCGGACTGGACAATTCCCATTTCCAACTCACCCTCGCGCATAGTGCGCAGGTTGTAAACTGAACCACCCGTGCTCTCGACCGAGCAGCGAATGCCATGTTCCTTGCGTTTCTGATTGACCAGCCGACAAATGCCGCCGCCAACGGCATAGTAAATGCCGGTGACACCGCCAGTACCGATTGTCAGAAACTCTTCCGCTTTAGCCGGGGCACCGGCCAGAAGCGCGGCCGCGCCAAACGCTGCAAGCCCGGTATGTATTCTCTTTTTGAGGATGCCGGTCGACAACATGTATAACTCCCTTTTCACCTGTTGCGTCACTCCGGTTCCAGACCGTGTGATCATCTCTTGCCGATGGGTTCGTCGTCGCAGCCAAGGTTCGGAGCTTTTCGAATCCCCACCTGATACGACGATACTACGTGTTTTTACAATTGTCGACAATTCGAGTAATTGTCGACAATTTTCCAAATGTTGGCTACCTTGAAATGAGGTCGCTGCAGTTGAACACCCTACCGAAAATGGAAGTTCAGCTGCGGTTAATTTTCTGGCTATCCTGGCTTCACGAAGTAATCTCGCTTTCCATTCACAGGGTGTTCTATCAACGGGATCGACATGACACGACAAACAGCATCCGCAGAGAAATCCGGCGATACACTGAAAGACAGAACGCTGGAGCGCCTGCAGAAGTTAATCTTGACCGGAGATCTGGAGCCCGGGGCAAAACTGCTTGAAACCCAGGTCGCCGCTCAGTTGGATGTCAGCCGCGCTACATTGCGCGAAGCGATGGTTCAATTGAGTGAGATTGGGCTTCTTGTTTACATTCCTTATCGCGGAACTTTCCTTCGTACGCTGGATCCGATTGATCTGGACGAAATCTATTCGTTCCGAACGGGACTCGAGAAGATGGCGTTTCAATTCTGTTGGGACAAACGTGACCTCATGAGCCTCGCCGACCTGCAAATGCGCAACGACAGGCTATGCGACTGCATCTCGGACAACGATCCCTACGGCGCGATCATGGCTGAAATGCACCTTCACTCATGGTGCTATGAACTTTCGGGGCATAACCTTCTACTGCAAAGCTGGGAGCGCCTAAAACCTAACCTCCAGTTCTACTTTGCTATGCACCAAAAAGCGCACGGGCGCGGCGGTCCACTCCGGGATTCCCACGACAAATACCTCCACCTTGCCCAAGGGAACAGCTTGGATGCCATGTTGGATCACCTTGAAGACCACATGCGGCAAGGGTTAAAAAACACGATGAAATTTCTGAATGAAAGAAACGCTCAAAAAAAACGCGTGTGAACGGAAGATGATAAACTCAAATTAGTTCTGGACCCATTGAATATGTTGCCACTAACTCGGCTGCGTGCGTAAAGCCCCATTGTTTCAGGGGTATATCATGAGCAATCTATTCTGAGTGACAGACGAACAGATGGAGCGTCTTCGGCCTTACCTTCTAAAGAGCCATGGCAAGCCGAGGGTTGATGATCGGCGTGTGTTGAGCGGCATTATTTTCATCAATCGCAATGGGTTGCGCTGGTCTGATGCCCCTTGCGAATATGGGCCGCCAAAGACGCTGTATATCCCGACGCCTCGGCACGGTCAAAGGCCTACGACCTGTTCATTTACCTGATTGACACGGGGGTTCGCCTTCGAGAGGCGACACTGGTCGATTGGGGGGCCATCGACATGCGGGAGCGCTATATCGCCAACTACAACTTCAAAACTTAATCCATGACCTCTCAAGTGTATCCAACGTCACCGTTTCCGGTGCGGAACTGTCCTCGCGCGGTGACAGAAACTGGGCTGAAATCGGTTATGGCAGAGCTCTGGATTGGACCAACGGAAGCGCCCTTTTTGGAGAAGTGTCTTACCGCCAGTCCATCGAGACAAGCGGCAACTGCGGCATCGGTGCAACCGCTGGTCTGCGCGTCCTATGGTGAGGTAAGGAATAAAGCTTCTTATTGGCTGCGCTACGCGATGCAGGCTGGTTTACTTCAGAACCGCCGTGCCGTCACTCACATCTCGTTCAAGTAGTTGGTCGACGAAAATTATCTCTTACAGAAGGATCTATCAGATAAAAAACCTATCCTGGCGGCGCTGGTTGCAGTCGCCACAGCGGCCTATTCCCCTGCGGTAGCGGAGGACTTCGCATTCCTCCTCTACAATGAAAGCAGCTCTGATCTTGTCGAATTCAATGTCTCTCCAGCGTCATCCGGCGATTGGGAGAAAATCTCCTGGCTGGTGTTTACCTCGCACCAGGATACGAAATTGATGTTGATATTGCTGATCGGTTGACGACCTGCATCTATGACATTCGCGGAACTTTTGCCGACGGTTGGGAAGCCAAGGATTTTCGGCTGAACCTGTGCGATCTGGGAGAATACAAATTCACCGACTGATTGAACATCACAACAGGGACATTGGCTCGACCAGGAGAGCTCCGGCATGCCAGAGCTTTCCGTCCTCAGATGATCGGTGTTGCCTGCAATCAGTCTGAAGAGTGGAAACAAGTTACCTTGTCGAGGTTCTGCGCTGGGTGCGGTTTATTCTGAATTAGACATCAGCATCCATTTCGACATTCCACAAGCGTTGCACAGGTCAGAAAATTGCCGACCTACGATTTTTAGATGAAAGAACTGCCAATGCGCCTCACCGCAGGAAATTTTCTATTCATAAACGTTCTTTTCACGTGCGCGTTTTTAGTCTTCTGCTTTGTCGCCCGCGGAAGCGCGGTTCCCACAATCGAGTCGACAGGGACTGAAGTTGCAAGCTGGTTCTCTGAAAATGGCATGCGGGCGCGAACTTATGTCTGGGCTTCGACCTTTGTGTCTTCGGGCCTGATGACTTTCGCCACTCAGGTTTCGGCATTGCTTCCCTCGCCTCATCGCTATGTGGTTAATTGCACGTGTCTTTGGATTTGCGCTAACCGCGCAGGTGCAGGCGTGGATTTGGTGAGCACAGAATTGTTCCCCAATGCCTGGCCTGGCTCAGCCTTGTGTCTGGCACCGAACAGGCCATCGAGACAGTTACGGTCTTCGGACATTCGGGATTCATTGCACTTGGCGCCTCGATGAACCTTTACCTCGGCGGTTTGCTTGGATTCGTCAGGGTGAGAGGGGTCGTTCGTTGGTTGATGTAAAAGCTTCGAAGAGCGTAAAGTCGTCATTGGTCGTACGGGACTGTGGTAGGCTCCAGCACACTGTGCACGGAGATATGAAAATGCAGCAGGTCGATACGCATCTTCACCTTTGGGACACAGCTCGCTTTGACTATCGTTGGTATCAAAGCGGGTCATTTTCCAATCTGCCTGAAACCTATCTTTTGGATGATGCGATCTCTGAATCTTCAAATGTGGGCACTTCGTTCGTAGTTGTGCAGGCAGAAGTCAACCATGCGCTTGACCCCGTTGAAGAGACGGCGTGGCTTCAGAAAACGGTTGATGAGCATCCGAATGGCAACCAGATCGCCGGGTTCGTCGCCTATGCGGATCTTTCCGATCCACATTTGGAAAGCAAACTGGAGCGACATGCGCGCCATCCTGTTTTCGCTGGTATCCGCCAAGATATTTGGTGGGAAAAGCCTTTACCTCGGCCGGATATTCTCGAAGAAGACATGCTGAAGAAATCCGCCTGGTGTCGCGGCTTTGCAAAGCTGGCCAATGTTAATGTTTCGTTCGATCTGACATGCTGGCATACTCACCTCAGCCAGTTTGCGGTGTTCCTTTCGGACCATCCGGATGTGACTGTTATCATCGATCAACTGGGGTCACCAGATTTGGGTGATAACCATGCACTGCAAGTATGGATGGAAGGTATCAACGCGCTAGCCGCGCTTCCGAACACGTTCATGAAGATTTCGGGTTGATCGCGAGCAGACCCACATTGGAGCGTTGATACTATCAGGCCTTTGGTTGAGCACGTGCTACATGTGTTTGGCTCGAAACGGTGCATGCTAGGCAGTAATTTTCCGGTCGAGGAGCTTACATCGTCCTATGAAAGGGTTTGGACCGCATTTAACGAATTGTTTGCCGAGTTGACCCAGGAAGAGCAAAAAAGCCTGTACTACGCGGCAGCACAGACCGCATATCGGTTTTCAGCGTAATCGCTTTTGGGTCGTTTTAGTGGCGTGTCCAAATGGAAGGCCTTTGAGTCACAAAATGACAAGATTGGTGCGTCGGAGAAAATTCAACCTGTTTAAAATCAATAAATTAACCAGGAAGAAATGAAAAAACTATGTGCCACCCGACATAAATGCTGAAAGTCACACGAGACCGACCCAACCGTCATAGTTGGACCAGAAAAGCAGTGAACATTCGACATCAGAAGGCGCCCCTAACGTTGGGCATCAGGTGAATTTGACCTTTGTGCCATAGACTAACCCGCTCCCCATTTCATACTCACGCAAACAGATTCGCTTGATCTGACTTCCCTTTCGGAAAATCAGGGCTGATTTGTAGGCCAGACAGCGAAGCTGCCTGTGCCGGCTAATCTGCCACGTGGCGAACGCTGGACGGGGTGAGGCATTGCTATTCGACAGGGGTGGTGCGGTCCGCAGGCGCAGCCAAGGACACGGCCCTGTCTAATAGGGTTCCCTGAGGGGGAGGGCAGCGTCCTCACGCTGACGGCCAAGGGCGTTTGGCTTGTCCAAATCCCGTTGGCCCACGAAAGGAATGTAGTGGGAACGACGGCTTGCCGCTTTTTGCGATTATACCATTCTGTCAAACAGCAAAAAGTAACAGTCGACCATAAACAGCAGACCTTAGCTGCGGTCGCAATGTCAGGCTCGACTAAGTGCGGCTTTGCGCAGATATGCACGGTGCGGCATCGGTCATTCTGGGCTCAGGGCAGACAATCAAAAGTCAACAAAAAGGAGTGCCAAATGTCCGCTCTGCGGACTGAGCAGCCATTCGCAATTTTACAACGAAAGACCGTTTTGCGCGCATCGCTTCCGCGGCAAAAAGCGGAAGGGCGAAAAGTGTGAATTCGCTGCTTTGCGGGAAAAAACTCTGGCATTCCTCAAAGCGTACATTGGAAAATTTGAACAAGGAGCGTGCTTGTTGAAGAAGAACAGAATTGGCGGGAAGTGCGCGTCGCCGTGAAAGGGACGAACGATATGAATCGTGATTGACAGGCGTCTGGCTTGCTGATTGCAATATTACTGCACGGCCCCCTGAAATAGGTTCAGAGGCCGAAACAACTGATGCCGCACGACAATGAACAGGCCCAAAGCGCGCATTGGTTGCGCAGGCTACGAAAGTGTCACCCGTGGTCGGGCTTACCTAAGCGACGACGCGCCCCACCAACAAGCCTGTCGAAGGTCTGGCCGCATCAGGGGATAAGCGATCAACTTGTCCGTTGCTTGTAATAGGTGTCCTTGTGGACTATCAGCCCATCACGGTAGGTCAGGATGTCGACGCTCAGAAACTCTTCTTTCGAGCCATCCTTATGCGTCGCGGTGCGGCGGTATTCGCAGTAGGCTTTATTGCCCGAGATCGCGCAGTCCAGGGTTTCCCAATGCACGTTTTCGACTTTTTCGAACAGCGCAGAAAATGCACCGCGGATCTTTTCGGCGCCTTCCAGCCGCATGCCATGTTCGTCCGGGCCGACGGCGTGGTCAAATGTGGCGTCGTCTGCGAAATGCTTCATCACTGCATCGATGTCGTTAGCGTTAAACGCGTCGCCGACAGCGTCGACGAGGGCTCGGGTCAAAGCGGTCATGATTGCGGTCCTTTTCCATGAAGCATATCGCAAGTGTGTTTGAAGAACGGGCTTGCCTGGTCGACAAGCACGTTCAATTCGTCAAAGTGATCGGCGTCCGGGACGATGTAGAGGCCGACCTTGCGGTCTGCCGTCCCAAATTTTTCGACATACATCCGTGCCTGTCGGTGGAATTCATCCGTTTCCGCGCCACCAACAACGACCAGCTGCGGTGCATTTGTAACCGGAGGATGGTTGGTCATCGGGCTTTCGGCCTCGGCCTCTTCCGGAGTCAACCGGATGCCGGAATTGAGCGCCTCAGTCAGACGCACCGGTTCGAGGTAGCTGAGCGGTGAAACCGGGATGCCGGATTTGATCAGGTCTGCTGGAAGATCCGCTCTGAAAGCAGGCCAATTGGTCGCCAGCATCATCTGGGTGATATGGCCGCCAGCCGAGTGGCCCATCACGGTGATACGGTCTGGATTGATGCCAAAATCGCGCGCGTTGCGCCAGATAAAGGCCATCGCTTCGCGGATTTCTTCGGAAATTCGCGTGATGGTTACCGATGGGCACAGGTCATAGCCAATGACAACAGTATTGATACCCGACGCGACAAAGGGCGGTGCAATGAAGCTGTAAACCGATTTGTCGCCGCGCTGCCAGTAGCCGCCATGCACATAAACCAGCGTCGGCGCATCCGCATCCTGACAACGGAAGACATCCAGCTTTTGTTTTTCGCCTTCTCCATAACGGATATCGAGACTGCAATCGGTAGAGGCGCGCGCCGACTCGCTGTTGCTGCTCCAACTCGGAATGACAGTGACTTCATAGTCCGGCCGTCCGGCCCGCAGGTTGTATTGTGCGTCGAATTCATCAGCGCTGAAGCGGGTGTGATAGGTCAGGTGATCGCTCATGACGAAGCCTCGGGTTGGGGCGCGGAGAAGAACGTGCCGCGGCAAAAGACAAGTGGCGGAACGGGCACGTGGGCGTAGTTGATGACGCGGCCCAAGAGAATCTCATGATCGTCTGCGTCGACCCTGCTATGAACCGTGCACTCTAATTGCGCTGTGGCGCCGGGGATCAAGGGGGTCGCGGTTCCCGGGGTCCATTCAGTATCGGTAAAGCGGTTTTCGACGTCGCTGGCGAAATGCATCGCAAGGTCCTTCTGTTCGGCCGATAGGATATTGACCTCGAAATGATCCGATTGCGACAGCGTTGGGAAGACCCGGCCTGACTTTGCAACACAAACCGAAATCACCGGCAGCTCTAACGAGACCGAGGTGAACGAATTGGCGGTCAGGCCCCACGGTTCACCGTCCGCGTCATAGGTGGCGACGATGGTAACACCCGTCGGAAAGGCGCCAAGGGCACGGCGATAGTCCCGGACGTCCATCATAGAGCCCCTTCGCTGGAGCAGGCTTTTTCCAGCGCAGCCCATTCATCGGGGTTGGTTCCGAAATGACGCATGACGTGATCTTGATAGGCGGGACGTTCCGCCAGCCGCTGATACCAGGCCTCGACGTTCGGCAAAGGCGGGCGGGCGACCTCGACGTTGAAATAGCGATAGGCCACGCACCCCAGGGGAATATCCGCCATGGTAAAGCTGTCGCCGCAGACATAGGCCTTATCCGCGAGGTGCTGATTCAGAATGGTCAGGGCTTCATGCGCTTCATCGCGCAGCTTGGCGATCTTTTCCGGGTCACGCTGATCAGGTTGAGTGCGCACGGTTGCAAAGAACAGGTAGATGACAGGCCCAAAGGCGCGGCTGGCCGACCACTCCATCCATTGATCCGCTATCGCTCGGGTCTGAATGTCGGACGGGCTGAGCGTTCCTGCGCCGTACCGGTCACAGAGGTAGCGCACGATGGCAAGGCTTTCCCACAGCGCAAAATCCCCGTCGCGGATCGCTGGGATCATTCTGTTGGGATTGATCTGCGAATACATCTCGGTGTCGAGCTTGCCAAAGCTGCCCCCGGCCAGTTGCAGAGTGTAGTCCAGCCCCAGCTCATTCGCCGTCCAAATCACGGGAATGACGTTCGATGAATAGGGGCGCCCCCAAATCTCAAGCATGCTCCAGTATCCTTTTCTGGGCGATGGACTGCGTGCCGAACCGGGGCACAACATGCTCGAACAGACGATGCCAACTGGCCAGGATTTTCTCATAGGGTACGCCGGTATATTGCTGCATCAGCATAAGGTGATCTAGGCCGATGGTTTCCTGCCGCTCTGCAAACCGATCCGCGACATATTCGGCGTCGCCCACCACGATGATCCCGCGTTTGTTGAGGAAATCGAACCAATCCATGTCCTCATCTTCGGAAGACATTTCTTCGCCGACATCCAGATAGCCGTGCTTGGTCCATTCCCCCTTGGGACGCGACCCGCCGAGGAATTCGTAATAGGCATTGATCGGGCCACGGATCGTGTTCACCGCTTCTTCCATGCTTTCACCAACATAAAAAGCCGTGCAGACACCAACACCTTCGCCAAGCTTCACCTCACGCCCTTCGCGTTGCGACAGGGCTTGGCGATAGGGTTCCCAACAGGCCAGCGTCGCCTTGGGGCCAGCTGCCATCGAGATCACACCCCAACCGCGCTCCCCCGCCAATTTGAACGTGGGTGGTGCGTTCGACATCAGCCAGACCGGCGGATGAGGATTGGAATAGGGGCGCGGATGCACATACATCGCTTTGTATTCGCCATCTTCATCGTGATAACGCGGGTCCAGAGGGTCAAAGAACCGGTTGGTCTCTTTCCAGCCGGGCACAGGGAACTGATAGAATTCGCCGTGATGGGTGAAGGCCTCATTGGTCCAGGCTTTCAGGATGATCTCAAGACTCTCCTGATACAGCCGCATCACCTTGGCATTGTCGCGCCGATCCGCATCTGCGTTGAACTGGATGGTTGAGCGTTCATTGATGCCCTTGGCCACGCCGAAATCAAACCGGCCTTGGGTCATGTTATCAAGCATCGCGGCATCTTCAGCCACGCGCAGGGGGTGCCAATCGGACAGGATGATGGGGGCTGTTCCGACCCGGAGTTTTTTGCAATGCGCAGCTACGTGAGTCCCCATCTGGATCGGGTTGGGCGGCGCATTCATGTAACCGTTATGGGCAAAATGATGCTCGGTGAACCAAGCAGTCGTGAAACCTGCCTGCTCGGCCAGCGAACACTGTTCGAGGATCATTTCCAGCGTGCGCGCCCAGGGAATCGTCTCACCAGGGCTAAAATTGGCAATCAAATCAAAGCGCATAACGTTCTCCCGGCCGGTAGAAGATCAGTTGATTTTTCATCTCATTTTCAACTAAGTTGATTTGCGCTCGAAAAGTCAACTGAAATCATTTATTCTGAAGTCATGAAAAATGACGTGTCTCAGACCGACGCCCAAAGGCTCGGAAGTGAAATTCGCGAAGTGCGCAAAGCACGTGGGCTGACCCTACAGCACTTGTCCGAAGTGGTGTTGTGTTCCAAAGCCTATCTCAGCCGGATTGAGCTTGGGACAGCTAAGGTGTCGGACGACCTGCTTGGCGAAATCAGCGATGCGCTTGCGGTTGACCCGGGCTGGTTCTTTCCCAAACAGGAGGGCGACGGACCGCTGGAGCGAAAGCACGTCGTGCGCCGCGAGAACCGTAGGGCGCTGTCCGCGATGTATACGCGCTCAACTGATGAATTAGGCTTTGAGGACGAATTGCTTTCAAGCTCCTTGTCCGGCCATTGTTACTTGATCCTATCACGGTTCCGCCCCGGCGCAGGAGAACCACCCGAGCCACTGGAAGGGTATTCATTTGAAGGTGAACAACACGCCATCGTCCTTAGCGGCGAAGTTGAGCTACGTCTCGGCAGCGAGGTCATTTCATTGCGTGAAGGAGACAGCTTTTCCTATCCATCCATGATCGCCCACCGCTTTCGCAACAAGACTGAGAAAGAAGCCACAATGGTCTGGGCGATGTCGCCGATCCGTATCACGTGGTGACTGTTGGTCTGCTACAGCAAATGCATGAAGTGCTTTTGTGTGTGGCAGATTGAAAACGACCCCGTTATTTCCTTTTCCGTTTTGACAGTGTTGCTTGTAATACAATGCTACAAATAACTGCGGCACTGTCTAACATCCTAATCTGGCAGGACAGATTCACGACGAGACAGTTGTTTGGTTGGTAGAAAAGGATAACCCATTTTTTGCACAACCTCTGCCTCTCTAAAAAACTCGGACTACGCGCGCGCAACGAAAGTCTGGTTTGGCGGGCCGCAATACAGCGTTCGAGTGTCCCAATGAACGGTAGGAGCGGGCCAGAATTGACAGTTTGGCAGACTTTTCAAAGTCCTCTTCCTGCGAGGAGCTGACCTTAAGGACACATGCAGCATTGGTAAGTTTGGGCTCATTACGGACCTCGGTGCCTTTTCAGCGCAGGCTCCTGCCCCGCCGCCAGCTGATCACGCAGACGGCCCAATCCGGTCCTCCGCTGCTTTTTCTATACTGCGCTGCAACCGCGCCAAAGCGGCCCTTCAAAGGCCGCCTCCTTGAGCAGGATCCGCGATTCTTTCTTGATCAGGAAGTTTGACGACGACGAGCTTCCTCTACATCCCAGAAAGCCCAGCATTGGTATTCAATAGAAATTGGCGGAAAATTGGGCTGCTAGCCGCCCCAATGCCGCGAGCGTTTTCCCCAACCGCAGCGGCCTCAACGACCGGAGGAATCAAGCCGCGTTTGTCTTGATTGACTAAATAACGGCGAACCCTAGACACCAGTTCTTCCCGAACCTCAGGCGGGAACGCGCCATCGATGAAAATGGCCTCAAAGTCGATGACAGCACAGATTGAAAGAGCGGCCTTAGCTAATTCTTGCGCCGTGTTGCCAATCCACGGCTCGACATAGCGAGAAATGCTGCTCCAGTCCTGCGGCTTCTCCCATAGAATCCCCGGGTCGACACCCGCTTCGATCAATCGGTCCTCGAGCAAAAACAGCGACGCCGTGTCGATCAGTTGTTGGCTTTCACCCAAAGGACCGGTCGTGCGCATGGCGCCCAATGCACCGGCATTGCCTTGGTTGCCTTCGAACACGGTGCCGTTCAATGCAACACCGCCGCCGATCATTGAGCCAATAAAAAAGTAGAAGTAGTCACGGTATTCTGCCCCACGTCCATAGAGATGCTCTGCGTGACAGGCGGCTGTCGCGTCGTTGACCACAAAAACCGGCAAATCGCTGAACTTGGCGACCTCGGAAAAGAAATTCACGTTTCTCCAAGACCTAAATTTTTTTGCAGCAAGCCCAGACAGATCGTGCCATTTCCAAAGTTCAAATGGAGTCCCGATCCCGATCCCACAAACACGATCACGAAGCCTCTGAGGCTCGTGGGACAGAAGCGTTTCCAAACCAGACTCCAAAAAACCGAAAATGACCTCTGGTAGCGGATAGTCATAAGTCGTGGAAAGTTCGCGGCGCGGCGTGCCAGTAAAGTCGATCAAGAGCAGATCGGCGCTACGCCGCCCGATCTTCATCCCAACCGACAAGATGCCTTCCGGGTTTAATTCCATAGGGGTTGAGGGCTTTCCAACCTTCCCGCGCAGTGGAGTACCACGCTTGAGAATCGCGTCCTTTTCTAGCTTGCGCAGAATGATTGATACAGTCTGAGGAGACAGGCCCGTTAATCGCGCGACGTCGGCGCCTGCGGCGGGCCCATGCCGTTGTAAAACTGTCAAAATCAGACGCTCGTTGTGATCGCGAACCCCGCTTTGACTTACCCCACCGGTCAGTGTGTTGAGCGCTTCTCTCTCCATAAGCCTGAACATAAACACCTTGTTTTCTTATGAAAAGGTACTCCGGTAAATTAATAAATAAACTTTATTTATTTATTGACAGAAAGACTAGAATCACAGTTTCTTGAAATAGACCTTCATTGGAGGATGAGGGCGAGTCTCGTTGGCCTGCCATGCGGGGCATCAACAATTTTCTGGGAGGACTACATGAAAAATCTATTCAAGATTGCCGCATCTGCTACCGCGCTTACGGTGGCTGCTGCATCTGCTCACGCAGCCGGAGAAACCGTTTGTCTGATCACGAAGACAGATACCAATCCATTCTTTGTAAAGATGAAGGAAGGCGCAACGGCCAAGGCCGAAGAGCTTGGCATGACCTTGAAGGCCTTTGCCGGTAAAATCGACGGCGACCATGAAACTCAAGTTCAGGCCATTGAAACTTGTATTCTCGACGGCGCAAAGGGAATTCTCCTGACGGCCTCGGACACAAGCTCGATTGTCCCCGCTGTTCAGCAGGCGCGTGACGCTGGCCTGTTGGTTATCGCTCTGGACACGCCGCTAAGCCCGATTGATTCCGCTGACGCAACCTTTGCGACTGACAACTACAAAGCTGGCCTGTTGATCGGACAATGGGCGAAGGCAAAGATGGGCGACGCAGTGGCTGACGCCAAAATTGCGACGCTTGATCTGAACGTCAGTCAGCCAACCGTGGACGTTCTTCGCAATCAGGGCTTCCTCGACGGCTTCGGTGTGGACCTGGCAGACCCCAATGTCATCGGCGATGAATCTGATGCTCGATTGGTCGGCAGTGACGTGACCGACGGCAACGAAGAAGGTGGGCGCCGTGCCATGGAAAACCTTCTGGCCAAGGACTCGACGATCAACGTGGTTCACACGATCAACGAGCCGGCGGCGGCAGGTGCCTATGAGGCATTGAAATCTATTGGACGTGAAAACGATGTGCTGATCGTTTCGGTCGACGGTGGCTGCCCCGGTGTACAAAATGTGCAGGCCGGAGTTATTGGTGCCACAAGCCAGCAGTATCCGCTTTTGATGGCTTCGCTTGGCGTCGAGGCTATCAAAAAATGGGCTGAAGAAGGCGTAAAGCCTGAAAACACGCCCGGAAAAGACTTCTACGATACCGGAGTCGCGCTCATCACGGACCAACCTGTTGATGGCGTGGATTCGATCTCGGTCGCCGAAGGCTTAGAACTCTGCTGGGGCTAAAAAGACCTAATGAATGAGGCGCATGAGAGCGCCTCATCACTCCTTTCACCAGCAAACCGAAACTTCCTGTACACTGATCTCGTGGGCGTTACGCCGCCCGCGAAAAGGGGGAGATATGTCCGAAGCAAACCAAAGCGCCCAGGAATTTGAATCCGCTGCTAGCAGAACAGAAACTGTTGCGGCTTTTGAGGACCATCGGCGTGGCGTTCTGGGGAGGTTGCAGCATCTTCTTCACGTCAATCCATCCTTTGTACCTCTTATTGTCTTAGTCAGTGCAATGTTGATTTTTGGCCTGCTTCTGGGCTCAAAGTTCTTCTCTCCGTTCGCAATGACTTTGATCCTTCAACAGGTCCAGATTGTGGGCATCGTGGCTGCCGCGCAAAGCCTTGTTATTCTGACGGCCGGAATTGATCTGAGCGTCGGTGCGATCATGGTTTTTTCTTCCGTCATCATGGGGCAGTTTACGTTTCGGTACGGTATTCCAGTGCCAATTGCCGTTATGTGCGGGCTTGCAGTCGGAACTTTGATCGGAGCCCTTAACGGGTGGCTTGTCAGCCGAGTTAAGCTCCCGCCATTTATCGTCACGCTTGGAATGTGGCAAATCGTTCTGGCTACAAACTTCCTGTATTCTGCGAACGAAACCATTCGCAGTCAGGATATTGAGGCAAACGCGCCGTTCCTTCAGTTTTTTGGAACCAAGTTCAGCATTGGTGGAGCGACCTTTACAGTTGGCGTCGTTTTCATGCTCGTCCTGATTTTTGTGTTGGCATATGCACTCAAACACACGGCCTGGGGGCGGCATGTCTATGCGGTCGGAGACGATCCAGAGGCTGCCGAGCTCTCCGGTGTCAACGTCCACAGAACTCTGATGTCCGTCTACATGCTGTCCGGATTGATCTGCGCCTTTGCGGGCTGGGCTTTGATTGGGCGCATCGGGTCGGTCTCGCCGACCTCCGGCCAATTGGCCAACATTGAAAGTATCACCGCGGTTGTGATCGGGGGCATCTCATTGTTCGGCGGGCGAGGATCCATTCTGGGATCGTTGTTCGGAGCTCTGATCGTTGGCGTGTTTACTCTGGGGCTGAGGCTTCTGGGCGCAGATGCACAGTGGACCTTCCTGTTGATCGGTCTTCTCATCATCGCAGCGGTCGCAGTCGACCAGTGGATCAGAAAGGTATCGGGCTAATGTCAGACACAACTCCAGTCGTCCAAGGGCGCGGGATCGTGAAGCGTTATGGCCACGTCACCGCCATCGACCATTCCGACTTTGAACTGCGACAAGGAGAAATCCTTGCAGTTATCGGGGACAACGGTGCGGGTAAATCTTCCATCGTCAAGGCGATTTGCGGGGCCACCATCCCGGATGAGGGCGAGATTCTGATCGAAGGGAAGAAGGTAAACTTTAGCTCTCCAATCGACGCCCGCAATATGGGTATCGAAATCGTCTATCAGCAGCTTGCCATGTCTCCTGCCCTTTCAATTGCGGACAACATGTTCATGGGGCGCGAGATCCGCAAAAAGGGTTTCATGGGCAAATACATGCGTCAGCTCGACCGGCAAGCTATGGAGAAGTTCGCCCGCGAAAAATTAACCGAGCTTGGCCTGATGACCGTGCAGTCGATCAACCAGGCGATAGAGACGTTGTCCGGCGGCCAGCGCCAAGGCGTTGCCGTTGCGCGCGCAGCCGCCTTTGCGACCAAGTTTATCATCATGGACGAGCCCACAGCAGCTTTGGGCGTGAAAGAGAGCCGCAAGGTGCTTGAACTCATCCAAGACGTACGCGCACGTGGCATTCCAATCATCCTGATCAGTCACAACATGCCACATGTCTTCGAAGTCGCGGATCGCATCCATGTGCATCGGCTGGGCAAAAGGCTCTGCACCATTGATCCCAAGGATTACACGATGTCCGACGCCGTGGCCTTTATGACCGGCGCCAAAGAACCACCAAAAGAAGACGCCGCGTGATCGAGCAGGACGCATGTCTGACGTCAGCACCAATGGGACAGTTTAAGTAGATTTGATAAGAGAGGGTTTCTGGCTCATCGTAACCGCCAAG